>ONGY01000062.1 GCA_900317475.1 uncultured Lachnospiraceae bacterium
CGAATTGCTGCCACCGGACTGTATCAGAAGTATTTCCGCTGATCTCATCCACAAAATAAACTCTGCAGCGCAGAAATATGGGATATATCTTCCGTCCTGCAGGTATGTCATATGGAATACGTCTTCCTGCAGTATGCAAGAAGAGCAGGGACCCCATCCGAAAGATCATTCCATGTCGCAGCGAAATCCCCGGTATACCATGGATCTGCAACAGAGCGCGGATGATCCGTAAATTCGAGGAGCAGATGAATCTTTCCGTCCGGATCACCGCCCGCAATATCTCTCATGTCGTAAAGATTCTCTGAATCCATTCCGATAATGAGGTCAAAATTCCGGTAATCCCCCGGGGTCATCTTTCTCGCTCGTTTTTCCGAGACACCCAGCTCATTATCCGGGGTTCCGATACCGTGGGAGGCCAGCTCTCTTTTTGCCGGCGGGTAGACCGGATTTCCTCTTCCGCCCCATATTTCCTCGGATGTCGTTGCCGCGGACTCGATCCGGAACCGATCCGCAATTCTTTCTTTCCGGACCAGGTCTTTCATCATGAATTCTGCCATGGGGCTGCGGCAGATGTTGCCATGGCAGACAAAAAGTATTCTTATCATAGAAAATATCCTTTCTCAGATGCCGCAAAGCGCCGTGTTCTGCGCTATTTTGCGGGATTTCTTCTTCTCTTTTAAATGTACACCATGAGCCGAAAATTCCGGTAGTAAGGCCCCAGGCGGCAGTGTGCGGCAGGATGTGGTATACTGCGGACATTCAAGAGCCGTTATAAAGAACCGGCGAAAACCCCGCAGTTTGCTGCGGGGTTTTCGCCGGTTCTTTATAACATCAGAGCTGAATCGCCAGCGCGTTGATATAGGCTGTCGGCAGCTTCTCCGGCAGTTTCACGGACAAAACGCCGAATGCCTGCTCAAATGGAACTGTTCGGTCAGAGAAGTAATGACCGCCCTGTGATCCGCAGGTTCTGCCATCATGAATGCATAGAGTATTTTGCCGGACTTGTCCGTCGTGAAACGGAAATCCTTGGCCGTCCAGGGCGCTCGCTCTTCCGTGAAGCCCTGAATCGTGACGCGGGTGTCTCCCTCCCCAAAGACACGGAACGGGCGGGTTCCATAGATGCCCTCTCCGCAGATGGAAATCCATTTTCCTATCTCTTCCAGTTCCCACCGCGCTTCCTCGTCAATTGTACCATCCGGGCGCTGGGATACATTCAGCATCATGCAGCCGTTTTTCGACACAATGTCGACCAGCATCTCAATGAGTTGGTTGACCGGCTTGTAGGAGCACCCTTCGTCGTAAAACCATCCACCGAGAAATGTATCGGTCTGCCAGGGGCGCTGAGAAATTTCCGCAAGCTGACTGCACTCGACATCCACAAGACCAACTTCCGCGATCTGAGGTCTGCGATCCTTCTGGGTATAAACCGCATGGTTAGATCCGAATTTTTCTATGGAAGTATTATAAAGATGTGCAACTGCTTCCAGTCCGGGCTGTGTGTTGGAAAGCTCCGCCTCCGGCTGCAGGAACGGCAGTCCTGAATCTGAATACAGCAGATCCGGCTGAAACAGATCGATCATCTCCCGGATTGCCTTCAGCCAGTATTCCTGATAATTTCGGTCCGTGGTCATCCAGCGCTCAGGCATTTCGCCCAGGACGCCCCTGCTCTGCAGTTCCTCTGCATATGCCTTTACCCTTGTAAGGACCATAGGAATCGCATCCCTTATTGACCGCCCACCAGGTAAACGAAGCCGCAAGATGCTCTGAAAGCCCAAACGGAAGATGTGCATTGTCAGCCGCATCCTTCCAGAGCCTGCAGATATCCTTGCCAGGTCCGATATTCACGGAGTTAAACCGATTGACCTTTGACTGATAATTAAAGAAATGATCATGATGTGTGGCCTGCGCCATAAAATAGCGGGCCCCGGCACGCACATACAGATCCATCAGTTCCTCCGGATCGAAACGCTCTGCCTTCCAGAGACGGCATACGTCCAGATAGCCGAATTTTGACGGATGTCCATAATGACGGACGTGAAAATTATACTGCCGCGTCCCCTGGATATACATATTGCGCGCATACCAGTCATTTTGCATCGGAACGCTCTGCGGTCCCCAGTGGCTCCAGATGCCGAATTTGGCATCACGAAACCAGTCAGGACACTGATATGTCCTCAGTGAATCAAAATCTGCGCTGAATTCTTTCATAAATAAAGTCCTTTCTGTGGGCGGCCCTCCTCAGACGGTGGGCTGCGCCTTACTATGATTGCTGTTTTCTCCGGTTTCCCCGGCCGTTACCAGGACAGTAGCATGCACCTCCCGAAGCGCCGATGAGAGGTCATGCGCTTCGTCCATGTTGAACACAGGTTCTCCGTGAATATCAAAATGAACTCTGCGGATGCCATCGCAGCGCAGGTGATGTTCATACGAATCCTCCGCATGATATGCGGTCATCAGATGGCCATCTTCATCGACGAAGAAAGAATTATGTCCTGGTCCATACTCACCGGGAATCGTTGTAAAGTTCATGACCGGAGTACAGCGCTTCTCCCATTTTGACGTATCCAGCAGATTTTCGCCGCAGGGGATTGAGAGAAGTCCTACCGCATAAGTATAGCCAATGGCATCCCCTCCCGAATAGCACAGATAGATTCTGCTGTCATGCACGAAGGCATTCGGTCCCTCATTATTAATAGTTCCGTTGACATTTTCCCATCCATAAATTGGTCTTGAAAGAAGAACCGGATCTGAAATCAGACGCCATGGGTGTTCCGAATCTGTTTCCGCGATATACAGCATGGATCCGGTATCCTGCGGAGTTCCCATATGTTCCCGGTAGGACCATACCAGATAGGCTCTCCCGCCGTCCTCAATATACGTCATATCAAGAGATATGGCACCTTCCTTCCAGGCCAGCAGCCGTCCGTCCCGCAGCACCGCTGGAACAGGCTCCTCCCAGCCGTTTGGATCCGCAGGGCAGCCATGTTTTTTTAACCGCATCAGATAGCAGTTGACCTTCCATGGCGTTCCGCTGACGGCAAAAAGCAGATAAGGCTGCCCGCCGATCACATGAAATTCCGGCGCCCAGAAAGACTGCAGGAATCCCCTCGCCTCATCCAGCCCCAGAATCAGATGTTCTCTGGTTTCCGGAGCAAACAATGCCGCCGGCAAGTCCGCCTTCCTGATGTAAAGCCCGGCATCATCCAGATTGTCATTGGTAGAGATTACATACCAATGTCCCTCCCAGAAGAAGAGTACCGGATCGCCGTATCCTTTTGCGAGCGGGAACGGATAATGCCGCTGGATGATGGTTCCGCCGACGGAGTATTCTCCTGGTTTATGCGGAATACGCTCTGTATGCCAGTCAACTGGTTTGCGGTCTGTGGAACCGTCTGAATAGATCACTGTTGCCTGCGTAAACGGCAATTCCTCTGCCCGGATTTTGTTCGGTATACGGACGGCAACACTGTGAAGTGGATTCCAGTATCGTTCTGCAAAATCTGCCTCCCAGCTGCGGACCCGGATCACTGCGATGTCCGCAGCATGCAGGTGGTTCGTGGCTGACAGCAGACTTCTTTTTTCCCGTTCTGTCATGCCTGATAAAATAGAGATTCCCGGCTCCATACTGATCTCATGGAATCTGACCCAGTCCGCTGTCTCCCAGAAAGCCCATCCCGGCGCACCCTCCGGCACCGGCTCACCATTCTCACCGGTCATCTTTGCTGCAATTAGATATTTTCCATTTTTCAGTCTTAAAACCCGGGGGGTCTCCGCCCGCAGCGGACAGATTGTATTGTCTGCTCTCACCATTCCACGGACGAAAAGCACTCCATAGTTTCGATTTAATGCGCGATAGGTTCTGCCATCCCGGCTGACCGCCAGATGCAGGCTTCCTGCTAATCCTGAAGGATAGGTGTTCTCTTCCACCATCCTTGTATACACCATGATAAAGGCGTCCGGGCTGTCCAATCTCACTGCCATATCATTCTCTCTCCCCACACTCCAGTACTTCAGCCAAAACCTGTGCATATACGCGCGCCAGGAAGTCATTCGGATGATTCAGCCAGTTCGCAGTTGTGTCGCCAAAGCGTTTGTGCTTTCGGATCTCCCTGTGTACCGCCTGCATATCCGCAATGACAATTCCCTGCCCTGTTCCATCGAGGCCTTCCTCCTCGATCGGCAGAATCGCCTCTTTCCCATACAGGTCCTGCCTGTCCCAGAAATGGATTGGCGGTGTCCCCAGAAGCGCATTCGGCAACGTTGTTGTCACCAGTACCAATTCCGCATCCGGGCAGGATCCATGGATCGATGCGATAAGTCTCCGCATCCTATCCTGGTATTCCTCCGCGGTGCAGTGATCGTTCATACCCCAGGCAAGAATCACCAGGTCCGGATGGAGCCGGCACACATTCTCCTGGGCATGCTGAATCGCCCACAGGCTGTCTGCCCCGCCCCGCGATGTATTGGAAAAGGAGATCTCTGACGGCCAGGAGCGCTCCATCGCCTCACGCAGTAGCTCTCCCCAGGCAGGCTGCTGCGGCTTCAACCCATACATGCCGCTGCAGTCAAATCCGCAGGCAATGCTGTCGCCGTACAGAACGACATTTACCTTCTGCTTTTTTTGCAGCCTTTCGGAAAGCTTTGGAAGCCTTGACAATTGTCCTGCAGGAACCGGTCCCCGCCATACCTCATCCGTATCATATGTCACGCATACCTGCCATTTTGTCGTATACTCCGGATGCGCCAGCGCGCGGAGCGTGACAAATCTCCCATCCGTTGTTTTTACAAGTCCAAAATCCGGTCGGAACGGCAGCGCCTCCATATCACGCTCCGCCGCTTCCTCATCCTCCAGATAGAACGTACTCCATGTCGTATGTGGTATCCGGCTGTCCGGCGTCAGAACAAGCTGATCGCCGCTGATCATATAATCATGCCCGGCCTCATAGTGAAACCGTCCGTCATAACTTGTCACCTCAAGAATGCGGGTCGGTGCATACAGGAAAGGTGCATGGATCTGTTCCTCCTTTCCTCCGGCACAGAGAAAGGTCTCGCGGAAAACTCTCCCGGCGCGCCAGACAGGATGCATCAGGGAGGAGAATGGCGGCAGATTCTGTGTCAGATTCTCCCCGATGCGATCCATCAGGAACGTCTCAAAGGCTGACGGCTGCGGAATCTGCGGCGCCGGCCCATATCCTGTAAAATGCATCTCGCAGGGATGTTCTCTGGTATACGGCTTCCATTCCGGAAGATTCGCTGCATCATTTCTGCTGTTCGGGTCACCATTGCTGATAAAAGCGCAGAGATAATTGCACATGGCCCGCGCAAGGTCATAGTGACGGCCTGTGAACGGTCGCCAGCTCTTTGCGAGAGTCTCAAAGAAAAACCAAAGATCCGAGGAATGGAACGTCCCCGCCTGATCCCAGCCCGGCATATCCGGCATGAAACAATAATAGTAAAAATGCCTGTCTGATCGCTGCCCCAAAGTGCGAAAGATCTGCTTTGCCGTCAGGGCGATCCCGTTTACCGTGCCGCACCGGCCATGGTAATCTGCTTTATTTGCCTCCGGCATCTGCAGAAATGCATCCGCTTTTTCTCCAAACGCCTCCTGTGCTCTCCGCACGAAGTGATCTCTGTCTTCTTCCGCAGGAAGAAAATTCAGAAACTCATCGCTGGTATTGCCTGCCATAACCGAGATATTGAGCGCTTTGCCTTCATAAAAGCTTGAAATCGGATCTTCCCTGAGGAATCTGCCGTCCTGTACCGTGACCATCGGCGCATAAACCTTGCAATACTCCTCGTACTTAGTCTGCACAATGTCGGCCGGAAGGTTGCGCGCCTCCGCAAGACTATCTACGCCGAGCATGGAAAGGAAAGCCTGTCCGTGCTCCTCGGCAATCCAGAGCGGTTCGGGCTTGGAGATGTCCTGTCCGTTATAAGGATTGGCAATCAGTGCTGACATGATGAGCGCCCGATGAAAAAGTCCGCTGTTTTCCGGGTTGGCCATCTGGCAGAGTACGCTGCCTCCGCCGGCTGACTGTCCGCCGAGCGTTACATTTTCCGGATCACCTCCAAATCTGTCGATATTTCTTTTCACCCAGCGAAGGGCCGCCTGCTGGTCAAGAAGGCCGAAATTTGTCGGCGAATCCGGCGCCTCTTTCGTGAGTTCTGGCAGCGCGAGAAAGCCGAAAACACCGACCCGGTAATTTGCCGTCACCACGACGATTCCGCGTCTGGCAATCCGTTCCCCATCGAACTCCATTTCTGACGGATAACCGCACTGCAGCCCGCCTCCAAATAGAAAGACAAAGACCGGAAGGCGATCTTTAACCGTCCTCGCGGGTGTCCAGATATTGAGCTGCAGGCAGTCCTCCCCCATTGGTATCTCGGGATCGACATGCCATTCCCTGGTATAGACGTTATCGGAAAGCCCCGGCACCGGCTGCATCGCGGCTTTGCCGAATCTGGCGCAGTCAAGAACTCCCTCCCAACTCTCCGCCGGCCCCGGCGCCCGCCAGCGGTTCTCCTTTGTAGGCGGTGCTGCAAAAGGAATGCCCTTAAAAGCAGTGATTCGGGGATCCGCCGCGGGGATCCCGCGCACCGCTCCGTTTTCTGTCGTTGTCTCTCTGATCATTTTTTGACCTCCCGTGCCGCTGTCCGTTCAATAAGTTCCGGCCATCGCGCTCGTTCTATTCCTTTTTGCTCTGTCCGAGTCAGCTTATTCTGCACGTCTGGGGTCAATCTGATACCTTTGCCCGCTGCGAAGCATCTGGAACGGGCCCGGCAACACGCCGCCCTCCTCTCGCCTCTGCCCCAGAAAGTCACATTTCACGTGCGCATCCGCTTCAACCCGGGAGATATCTTCCGGTCGGTACACAAAATGCCTTCTCCTGATTTCCTCAGGAAGACCAAAAGGCGTCTGTCCGGTGCTGAACAAAATGCCGCTGGCTATGCAGATCAAACCCAAGAAACTCCTTCCATGCCGGCAGGTGAAGACAGAGTTCCGGCTCCGGATACATCACCCGGAGATAGCCGCCGCGCATATTGACAAAGAGATTCCCATCGCTGTCGTTGTCCCTGGTCGGGAAAGTGATGGCGGCATTCCCGCACTGGTAGAAGATGTTATTTCTGATATGCGCATCTCTCGAGGTTCCCCCGCGATCTATACCGGACTGCCGGAACGCCACCGGCTTTTCATAATATCCGGATCCCCGGCAAAGTCCGATCAGATTGTGGGCGACGTACAGATGATCCGTCCCCTCTCCGTAGATGCCGTAGCCGTTTACGGCATCGTTTTCCACCAGCTTGTACCAGCCGGACGAACCAGGCTCGGCTGGAATTTTGGATGGATCAAATCTCCCCTCGACGTTCCAGATGATATTGTTATCAATCAGATTTACCCCATCGCGTGTACACTCGATGAAGATCGCCTCGCGCTGTTCCTGCCCGTTCAGAAACAGATTTCCGGTGATCCGGTTATTCTCATTGCCGCAGTCGAGCCAGATACTGTCCGCACGGAAGGTGTTGAGAAACACATTCCTCCGGATCAGTCCGTTCACGCTGTTATGAAATTTGACGGCGCCAGCCTCCCAGGAAAGCTCCATCTTCTGCCAGCCGATTCCCTCAAAGAGACAGTCTTCCACCAGCATGTGACGCGCGAACAGCCCCGCGAGACCGCAGACACCGGCATGCAAAATCCGGCATCGGCGCACCACGCTGTATCCGGTGAGACGACCCGGCTCATGTTCATGGTGCCAGCACTCATCCCCAACATCCACGCCGACGCAGCCGGGCCAGTCCACCGTGCAATCCTCGATAATCCAGTGATGTCCGCGAAAGGCGGAAAGCGCTCCTCTCTGAGGAACAGGCGCTCCTGTCGCCGCATGCAGGAGAGTAAGCCCCTTCACGCGGATATAGGAAAGAAAAGGCTCCGCAGGTGCAAAACACTGTTCCCGCACCGTAACCTCGATTCTGTGGTCCTTCGGTTCCGCATCCCCGGGCAGACGGAAATGGACCTTCATACCGTTCGCTTCCACCCAGTATGTGCCATCCCCTTCGCTCATCTGGTTATACAGAGCGACCTGCCGCAGCGGCACGCCGTCACAGAAGATGCGTCCCCTCCGCTCGAGGAATGGTGTCATATCCGTCTTGTCATATTCAAGAAAGAGACGGTCGTGTAGGATGTTCACCATGCCAAACGGGTTGTAGCCACGAAACAGGTCCGGATCAAGGTCATACTCATAGACACGCATCTGCGCCGGCTCTGTATTGGCAAAGGGATTGGACGCAAGTCTCCACCCGGTGCTCTTCCGAAAGCTTTTGACCTGCTCCGATGCCCGGATCTCGACCTTCCCGTCTCCGAACGCTTCATAACTGATCATATGCCAGGGGTCCGTCCCGCCGCGCTCCGGATGGACCCATTCCCGATACACGCCGGCATGAATCCGGACTCTGTCGCCGGGCTCTGCCAGCGAGGCTGCCTGCTGAATCCGCGGAAAAGGATGTGCTGCTGTTCCGTCCGCGCCGTCCTCCAATGCCTTCGCATCCACGATCCACTCCCGCTTCCACAGCGTTTTCTGCTCCCAGAAATCAAATTCTGATCCATCCGGAAGAATTGCCTGAAGATCTTCCATCCTATCCCCCTGTCCGTCAGACGTCCCAGTTATATAGACGTAGCTTTCCCCCATCTTCTGACTCCATCTGAAATAGACTGATAAAGAAGGGAGCGCCCCTTGAGAGGCGCTCCCCCTGATACCGGGCAAATTGTCAGGGCATCCCCTGTACTCCTGCCTTACTGAGCTTCCTTCGCTGCCTCAATCTTGGCATCGACCTGTCCCTGATAATTGTCGCAGTCAAACTGATACAGCGTTTCAAATCCAAACCCGTTGAGTTCCTCAGTCATGGCATCCCACATCTGATCGAACTCCTTGTCAGATTTTGCAAACACCATCTTCCAGGAATAGTCACAGACGGACTGGTTGACCTGGTTACGGATGACGGACATGTCCGCGTCATCGGATTTCACGGTGTAAGGAACGTTCGGGCTGACCAGCAGCTTGCCATTCTTCTTCATCCAGTCTGTGGCATCCGTCGCGTCAAACTTCTTGCTCCACTCTTCCATGGTGCCCTTGTTCTGATCTTCAAGGAAGGACGCCCAGTAGTCTTTGTTATACGGCTCCCCTGTCGTCGGATCGGTGCAGATCGCGTCACAGATCCACTGATTGATCTGGTTGTTGCCATCATTGTATCCGCCGCCGCCATATTCCTCGGGTACCGGAAGATTATCCATCAGAGCGTTGTCATTGATGACCGTCAGCTTGCCGTCTGAGCCGACTGTATAATTGAAGTCCTTGATGCCGTCATGCTGGAAGCGCAGTCCGTCGGGACTTGCATACCAGTCAAGGAAATCCAGAATCCTCTGATACTTCTCATCATCCACCTGGGAGCCGATGCCCCACACGCGGCCGGAGCCAAAATACGTATCGGAGTCGGTGTAGTAAGTCTGATCGTCCACAGGGATGAAGGTGTATGCCGTGCCGTTGTGCAGACGGTCAAGGCTGTTCCAGAATCCTCTCTGCCAGTTGTACCACATGAGATCGATCTGCCCGTTGGAGATCTTGGTCATGACGGAGTTCCAGTCCTGTGTGCCGGAGTCCGGATCGACCAGCCCTCTCTGATAGGCGTGATTCAGGAACTGCAGCATCTTGTAATAGGATGCATTCTTGTCAGTGAGAGGCGTGAAGGTGTTGTCGCTCTTCAGAATAGCGGAACCCTTGATCTTCTCTCCGTACCAGGTGGTGAGCTGCACGACGTTAGCAATACCGATCATACCGTCGCCGCCGTCCCAGTCGGCCCAGAGAGAGAGCGGATACTCCGGATCTCCCTTGTCGTTCTTCGGATGTGCCTTATGAATCGCCTCAAGCGCATCGAGCAGTCCGTCAAGATCCTTGATGTCCGGCTCCCCGATCTCCTTGTAACGGTCCCAGCGGAGGAGCGGCGCAGAATAAACAAGCGTCCCGGAATAGGTCAATGGAGATGTATCCGTCATCTGGCAGGGGATGCCGTAGATCTGCCCCTTCTGAATTCCATCGAGGCTTTCATTGAAGACATCGATCTGCTTCTTGTATGCAGCCAGGTTCGGATACTTGTAAATATCCGCGGAGATATCCTTGACCAGGCCTGCGCTCAAGCAGTCATTGAACTGGGTGCCGTCAAGGATCACGATATCGCCAAGATTTCCAGAGGAGGCACGCGTCTGATATACTGCATCACCTGCCACCTGCGGTGCGATAATATTGACCTTGATATTCAGGTTATCCTTCAGAACCTTCGCGAACCATCCGGTCTGCTCGCCCTGATAGTTTGCGGCGGCATCGTAAATCTCAAACGTCATTTCCTCATCGTGGGATACCTCCGGTTTCTCCGCCGCAGCCGCCTGCGTATCCGCTGTTGCAGCGGACTCTGTTGTGTCCTGTGTAGCCGCCTCTGAGGTCGCAGAAGCAGTGCTCTCCGCCGTGGACGATACATCTCCGCTCTGCTGTGCGCCGCCTGAGCCACAGCCTGCCAGCAGTCCTGCCGCCATGGCACTAACCAGGACCAGTGATGTTGCTCTTTTCATTTCCATAACTCCCTCCTAACTTTGATTTGTTGCTTTCATTTATTGCTTCATTTGCTTTTCAGCAATGAGCACAGACGACATACTCCTTCATCCCTTGACCGCGCCGATCATAATGCCTTTCGTGAAATACCTCTGAAAGAACGGATAGACCAGCATGATCGGTGTCACAACGACGACGGAAACCGTCATGCGAATAGAAGTCGCGGTCTGTGCATGAGCCAGGGATGCCGCGAGGTTCCCGCTGGTCGCATTATTCACCAGCGATTTCAGGGAACTTGCCTGATTGATGTACTGATACAGCACAAACTGAAGCGTGTAGAGCTTGGGATCCGTCACCAGAAGCAGTGTATCCTGGAAGGCATTCCACTGCGCGACAGCGGCAAAAATTGCGATGGTCGCAAGAATCGGCTTGATGACCGGGACAATAATGTAGAAAAATACCTTCAGTGTCCCGGCGCCGTCGATCTCCGCGGCATCCTGAAGCTCATGCGGGACGGACTCGACAAAGGTCTTGCACAGGATAATGTAAAAAGGCTGTACTGCCATCGGCAGAACATAACCCCAAAAATTATTTGTCAGATGCAGGTTTTTCATCGTGATAAACCACGGAATAATTCCGGCATTGAAATACATGGTCGCCGCCACAAGCCGGAACCAGAGCTTTCTTTTCCACAGCGTATCCCTCGTGAACATGTATCCTAGAAAAGCAGCAATCACGACAGTGAGTGCCGTGCCGATCAACGTTCTACCAATCGAAATCTTAAATGCATCCGCAAGTCCCGGAATCTGTCCTACCCTTGTGTAGTTCGTAAAATGAATTTCCTTCGGCAGGAACAGTACCTTCCCTCGTGCAGAGATATCGTTGTTGCTGATAGAATTGATGAAAATGTAATAGAACGGATATACACAGACGAAGGCGAAAATAGCATAGATCACATAGATGAGAACACTCATCACGCGGTCTCCGGCATTCACCTTATACTTTGTATGGCTTGTTTTCTGCTTTGCCATTGCTTTGCTTCCCTTCCGCAGCACACCGCTGCAATATCATCAGATAAAGCCCTCGCCGCGAACCTTCTTGGAGATGAGATTTGTTGCACTCAGGAGAACGACACTTACAATGCTCTTCAGCATGCTGATTGCTGTTGAGAGTGAGTACCCTCCGGCGCCCATCGCCAGGTTATATACATAAAGGTCCAGCACCTCGATCGTATCCTTGTTGAAGGAATTCTCGAAGACGTAGAACTGCTCCATGCCGTTCGACAGGAAGTTTGCCAGCTGAAGCATCACAAGAACGAAGTAAGTCGGGAGAATACTTGGAATTTCAATATGCCAGATGATTTGTCTCTGGGTCGCGCCATCGACCTTTGCCGCCTCGATGAGTTCTCCGTCAATACCGGTGATCGCCGCGATATACATGATGGCTGCCCACCCAGCATTTTTCCATGTATTCCACAGCCACATCTTGAACCATATGTGTCTGTCCGACTGCAGGAACATGATCGGCTCATTTGTAATGCCAAGCTCCTGCAAAATTGTATTGACTGCGCCCGTACTGTTGAACACGCCGTATGCGATGGAAAACACCAGAACCCAGGAAATAAAATTGGGCAGCGTCGTCACCGTCTGGACAAATTTCTTGTACCACCGGCAATTGATCTCATTGAGAAAGATTGCAAAGACCATCGGAAACCAGGAGAAGAACAGATTCAGTCCGCTCATGGCAAAAGTGTTGCGAAGGACACTCAGAACCTGCTTCGCCTTCACCGGATTTTCTACCATGGAGATGAACCACTTGAGCCCGACGAACTTATGGATATCCAGCGGAAACGGAGGGCGATAGTCAAAGAATGCGTAAACCCAGCCATACAACGGGTAATAGGAAAAGATCGCAACCAGCGCCAGGAACGGACAGATATATAAAAACTCGATGAAGGACCGTTTATTCCTGGGATTCGCAAACCATTTTCTCATTGTGTGCCTCTTTTCTGTCGTGACAGGAGCATCGGCCAGCCCCTACTTTTTAAAAGTTGTTTGTCTTATGTTTATCGTTTTACCTTACATCTTGAATTGTATTGACTCATTCCCAAATAGTCAACTTAATTTTTGGCAGTTTTGGCAATATTGTTGATAATATATGATTTTACTATGTTATTACTATGCGAAATGCTTAATATTTCAGTTGTTTACATCGTTTTACCTTTCACATTTTGTCTCTATGTCACGCTCAGATTTCTCATCCATCAGAGACTGACAGACAAGAATATATCAAAGACCCGATTTTCGCAGCACAACCGCGCGCATTCCCAGGAGAAGGTTATTCATAAAGGCGGTTGACATGAAAAAGGCGGCACATCCCTCTGATGACTGGATTGCCGCCGTACACGTAGTGTTTAAGCCTGAGCGCTGTCAAACATAAACCCTTTTCTTTCTAATCTTCCCTTATCTAATCAAGCGTTTGGACTATTTTTATTCGGGTACTTTCGATACTCAATCAGCGCACAGCGGATCGGAATTTCCTGATGCGGCGGGACCGGCTTTGGATTCTCAATCTGATCTGTGAGACGGTCCGTCGCCATCGCTCCGATCTCCAACAAAGGCAGCTGCATGGTGGTCAGCCCCGGCGTGAAATATTCCGAAATATCCTGATTGTCGAATCCTGCGACAGAAAGATCTTCTCCGGCTCTCAGTCCCTTTTCATACAGGTACTGATAGACGCCGCCTGCGATCCGATCGCACATGCAGAACACCGCAGAGAATTTTTTCCCCTCCAGCGCACGGATTTCCTCATATCCTCCCTGCTTGTCCCAGTTCGCGAAGCGGATGAGCTCCGTATTATACAGGATATTTGCCTCAAACAGCGCTCTCTGGTATCCGAGAAGACGCTTGCGGGTATGCATGTTGTCCGGCATGCCGCCGATCACGGCGATGTCACGGTGACCATGTTCAATCAGATATCGGGTGATGGTATAAGCGGCATCTTCATCGTCCAGCACAATGGAAGGAACGTCCGGATTGGACGCAAAGCCATAGGTCATGACTGCCGGTGTCTTGAAGTTTTTCGGGAAGCAGTGTATGAGTCTCGCATGACCGGCGATATAAATGATACCATCCACATGCATAAGGAGCATGCGCTGAAGAACCGGTCTCAACACCGACTGATACTCCTCTTCATTGCCGTACCACGTGTCGCTCCATCTGGCATAGAGACGCAGGTTGCTGACGATCGTGCTGTAGCCGCGTCCCTCCAGGTTCTTCATGATGCCCTCGACAATCGCCGGGGTCGTGAACTGCGCGATGTCCTCCGCTATGATGCCGATAAGCTTTGTCCGCTGACTGCGAAGCCCCTGCGCCAGCGGATTCGGTTCATATCCTCTCTCTCTGACCACCTTCATCACTCGGTCTGTGGTCTCCTGGCTGGACTTATTCCTTCCGTTCAGGACATTGGAGACCGTAGAGACTGATACCCCGCACTCCTCCGCAATTTCCTTCAGCGTCACCATAATCTTTTCCCTTCATCCCGCTTCAAAATCAGCCCATCTGCCGTTTTCGCCGCCATCCTTCTGCATCACGCCGTTCGAAAGGCAAAAGACCTGAGCTGCGCAGTTCCCGGTCCGGCATAGGTCAGGTAGATACTCTGGATACCATCCGGAATGGTACAATCCGCCGAGAACGTCGTAAATATATCCGTGTAGTGAACCGGTATCCGGCACAGGGCCTCCCCGTCCGGAGAGAGCTTCAGTTCAAACCACCCGTTGGCATATCCCCGCACACTGACCGAAACTCCCGTCACATGATGTACATCAAAATAGCGGTACCCCGCCGTCGCGCCGTCGTGCATATTGGCAATAAAGGATTCTCCCTTTTCCACGGATGCCTCCTGCGTAATCTTCGGGAACCGGCAATCCATAAACCCGCCGCCCAAATCAGTATAAATGCTCTCTTCTTTTGAGAAAAGGCTGCAGGCAATATAGGCTGGATATTCGCCCTCCGCGGGAAGCGGAGCAAGGCCGCAGCACGAGGTCATCTCTGCCTGCCGGAAGGATCCGTCTTCCGCCATATGGAGCTGCTCCATGCATCCCTGCCTCGAAAAACTGGTCCCATTGGTGTGCCGGTGATAGAAGATAAACCATTTTCCATCTGCCCTGACCAGACCGCCGTGATTGTTGGCGCCGTAATACATCGGACGTTCTGCCGGTTTGTAACTGTCAATGTGCAGATCATTGTTGGCGCTCAGCACGCCGCGGTACCGGAATCCTCCGGTCGGGCTGCTGCTGGTGGCATAGCACAGCTCATACATTACCTCGCTCGAATAGACGAAATAATATACACTTCCGATCTTCCGGATGGACGGTGCCTCGAAAAATGCGTGGTGTGCAAAATCCGTTCCATCAGCATAACACATTCCCGGTGCAATGAAGACCGGAGCTTCCATGACTGTCAGCATATCCGGACCAAGCACCGTACACATCGCTCCGTGTCTTGTTTTGTCATGAAAACCGCAGAATCCCGTGTACAGATATGTCCGATCTCCTTCCGTCAGAACACCCGGATCAAACTGCGGCTCGTCTCCCTCCCGGTGGCCCAGCTTTGTGCCGTCCGGATAGTGAACATAGCCATAAAACTGAAACTTTCCCGCGGGTGTATCGGAAACCGCCACGGAAACAACGTCAAAGTGATCCAGCACATAGTACAGATAGTATCTTCCATCCGGTCCCTCTGTGACATCCGGCGCATAAAGACACGCGGAGCCGTCTCTGTTCAGGGGATCCTGCGTCTTCTCATAGATGACGCCCTCATAACGCCAGTTCCCCAGATCGTCCTCGGGTGCCGACCATCCCACATAATCTCCAGGACAGTATACGCAGCCGCCGAACCAGTCATGGGACCCATATACATAAACCCGCCCGTCATAGACATGCGGTTCCCCGTCCGGCACATATTCCCAGGACGGAAGATATGGGTTCACCGCAAGCATCCTGTCTCCATGTTTCATCAGTCTCCCTCCGCCTCATAGACAAAACTCCTGCCCGCACCGAAGCATGTTGCCGTCCAGATGCCGACACGGTCCGGGTGCACAAAATCATTTTCCGCATCCGGGTCTCCATCAATGCGTTCCTCCCGGTAGCATCGCTCCACACCGCAGTCAAGCAAAATATGCAGCGGTATCTTCTCAGCTCCCATGTTGACCCCCTTGATCAGTATTTCTGTCTCCGTCTCCGTGACAACGGTCTTCATCGCGGCAAAATCCGGGAGCCCTACCTCATGAATCAAAACTCCGTCTGCATAGAGCTTCACCGTCTCCCCGTCTCCTTCCGCGCGGAGTGCGACGTAGTCATCCTCCCCGCCCATAGGCAGTCCCTCCTTTTGGGCAAGAATCCGGTCTTTCGGAAATTCCTGCTGAATGACCACGCTGCGGGTATCCTCGATCTTCCAGATCAATGGCTTGATATCCCCTGCATTCCACTTTTCCGGCGGATTCGTCTCATCCGGAATGTAGACACAGGCGGGCTGCAGACCAGCGTACAGACCCATGAGAATCGGCGTGTCCTTTCTTCGTTTCACGCTCACTGTAAAGGTGAAGCTTCGGGCGGTATCACTGCCGAATATCGCAAGAATATCCTCTGGCAGAAAGCGGGTGTAGCGCGCCGCTTCCAGTTGTTTCTCATCCGCCTGCCGGATGATGACCGAATCATCCTTCTGTTCCTCAGGATGTCCAAGAAGAAGATGGGAGGGCGCATCGCCGCCAGCATGGCGCTCTTTTGATTGCAATACCGTGTTATCCCCACCATCTTTATTCTCTGTCCAGTGGAGATTCCGGTACTGCAGTCCATATTTTCCAAGAAGGGCACAGCCGCCGTAGTAAGGCAGACGGATACGGGCTGTCTTCTCCTCCGAGGCAATCACGGTCTTCCCCCGTCTTGTGCCAAACAGCTTCCAGACATAATAGCTCGGAATGCCGATACTTTGGTTCTGCGTGAACAGAATCAGATTCGGATACCATGCCATGAAATTCACATTTTCAAGAAGCGGCGCATAACTCATGAGTTCCACCAGATCCTGATTCTGCTCCGCGCCGATCAGGAACTGCGCTTCACCAAGCGCTCCGTAAAGTTTACCAGTCCACCCCTTGTTGACCGACTGTTCTCCGATGAAAACTTTTGGCCCTTTTCTGTCGTAAGAGCTGTAAAAATCTGCGTTCTGTGCGAAGAATTCCGCCGTGTCGTAAAAGTGTTCATCCACAATGTCGCAGGGAAGTCCGTCCTGCTCCACATGTGTATTGGCTACAATCCGGATCTGCGGGTATTTTACATGGATGGCGTTATAACAGATGCGATACCGTGACAGATATTCCGGACCGCTGTTCTCGTTTCCAATCTCCAGATAAGTCATCCGGAAGGGGGCCGGGTGTCCCATCTTTGCACGAAGGCTCCCCCATTTCGTCTCAATCCCGCCGAGCGCATACTCCAGCGCATCCATCGTATCCTGCAGAATATCGTCAAACTCTTTTCCCGTAAAATAAACTGGTTTTCTGCCCTGGCAGGTCATACCGCAGTTAAAGACATACATGGGCTCCATAGAGAGATCTTCACAGAGCTGCAGAAATTCATGAAACCCGAGTCCGTTTGTGGTGCGGTAATGCCAGAGAAGCTGATGGGACGGCCTCTCCCATACCGGACCCACCTCATTCCGGAATCTCCATACTGTATCCGAAGAGAATCCTTCCACGATACAACCGCCCGGAAAACGCATGAATCCGGGATGCAGATCTGCGAGCTTTTCCACGATATCCTTCCGCAGTCCGTGTCCCAGATAGGTTTCCTCCGGCATCAGGGACGTGAATCCGATTCTGGCGCTGACCGGTCCCTGCGTCGCGCGCAGAGTCAGTTTCAGCATTCCAGTCTGTTCTGCCGGATTTTGAATTCCCACATCTGACATCGGTCCGTGATAAGCCTTTTCCGGGTCCAGCGTTTCTGCCCGGCTGCTCCTTGCCACCGTCAGGGTTGTATCAATTCTGACATAATCCTCCCCACTTGCCGGAACAGAAAGCGTATCGTCGGCCAATGTCCCGTCCGCGTCAGACAGAGATACTGTGAGCTGAAGCGGACGATCTGCCTTGAGGAAGAGATAACAGTGGTAGCGCCGACCGGCCTCAAATGCCATACCGGCAAAACCGGTGTTGCAAATCACTGCCTCCCCGGCAGGTCCCGACACGGCAAGTGACGCCTCCCGGTTCCGGTTGAGCGTGTCCGTCTGGTCGAGACAGATTGTGCCTTCCTGTGCATACCATGCCGGGATCTCCGTCATCTGCAGATGGTTCGACAAAATCCAGCGCGTCAGTCCCTCTCCGTTGTTGAACTGATCCTTCCAACCCTGCGGAGAGATCAGCGCATAGTGCCGCTCGTCCAGTTTCGAAGATGCCGGCGGAATGGAATCCTCAAAACTGCGGTTCCGGATCATCTCCGGATAAAGTCCGCCGTCCCCCGCCCGGTTGATATCCTCAAAAAAGATGCCATACAGATTCTGACTGACCGGAAATTTCTTCTCCGCGGTGCGAATCCGAAGTGTGCTCCGATTGTCCTCCAGTGGATGGTTCTCCCTTGCATTTCTTTTCTCTTCCGTTGCCTGTTCTGCGGTTCCCATGCCGCCATCCCCCTGTGCACTGATTTGATGCATCGCTCTGTTTTTGTTTTGCATATTCCTTTCCCCTTCTATACTGATTCCCCGATCACTGTCACGGCAGCCGCCTCAACCGCCTTTTCATCAGAAAAAAGCTGTCTCTGCCGCTCATTCCAGGTCATCTGCTCCAATCTGTACTCGCCCTTCTCATATCCATAACCGTCGCCCGCGTCCGAATAATATGCATAGGATCCGTCTCTGCCCGGATAGACCCGGAAACGGATCATACCCTTACGGAACGCATCTGCTGCACACTCCGGCGCCTCCACTCCGCCGTCTGCCATCGGGATGATCGCCCCCTCCATCACAAACAACGGAATCCGGTCATACTGCGTCTCTGTCCGGATCCACTGACCGCCTTCAAAGCGCTGACTGGTATGCCAGTCATACCAGCCAGTCCCGCGGGGAAGGTAGACCTCCATCTCCCGGATGCCCGGATTCAGCACCGGGCAGACCAGTAGAGAGGGGCCGAACAAATACTGGTACTGTGCCTCTCTTGCCGTGCGGTCATCCGGAAATGCGCTGACCAGCGGCCGAATCAGCATCCCGTCCTCGAGCCAGGTTTTGCCCGCCTCAGAATAAATATACGGAAGCAGTAAATACCGAAGCCGGATTGTCCCAATCAGAGCGTCACAGGATGGACTGTTTTTTCCCTCCTGCCTCTTGATCTGCCAGACCTCCCGGCTGCAGTCTGTCCCATGCGCCCGGAAAATCGGGAGAAAAGCGCCGAACTGGAACCAGCGGACATAAAGTTCCCTGTATGCCGGATCTTTCCAGGTCTGCGGATACTCTCCGTCCCAATACCACGGCTCACCACGTTTTACAAAGAATCCGCCGATGTCCACGCACCAGTAGGGAAATCCGGACAGAGAGAAGCTCTGTACCTGCAAAACCTGCGCCCGAAGCGTTTCCCAGCTCGCGCCGGTATCTCCGGACCAGAGAATGCAGCCATACCGCTGCTGTCCGATCGTCGCGCTCCTGGTCAGGATGACAGGCCGTCTTTGGCTTCCCTGTTTCCTGCGCTTCTCGCTCCTTTTGAAATGTTCATAAACCCCGAGCGCATGAAAAAAGGAATAGGCATTTGTCAGTTTCTCCGGCATATAGGCGCCTGCGACCATCAAGAACTCCTGCATCATCTGCCAGGGTTCCGGTTTGATGCTATGTCCCCATTCAGGCGTCACGCCCTCGCTGGAATCCATCCAGAAGGCGTCAAAGCCGCTCCGGTAAAGCTCCCGCCGGGTCTGTTCCCAATAGAGTTCTCTGGCTCTTCTGTCGAAGGCATCGTACAAATGACTTGCAGGAAGGAGGCAGCCCTGCTCTCTCATTTCCTGATAATCCGGGCAGCTTTCATCCATGTTCGGCCAGATGGAAATCATACTGTGTATGTTTTGCAGATGCAGTGTATGATTCATCACGGCAGCATCCGGAAAACGCTCAGGATCAAGTGTCTTCTGTCCCCACTGCCCATCCTTCCAGCTGCACCAGTCCAGAATGACTCCATCAAGACCGATGTGCTTCTTCCGGTATGTCTCCGCCACAGAGAGCAACTCCTCCTGCGAGCAGTAGCGCTCTTTGGACTGCAGATAGCCGAAGCACCATCTGGGGAGCAGCGCCGCCTTCCCCGTGAGTTTCCGGTACGCCGCTACGACGCCCTCCATCCGGAAGCGGCCGTCTTCTCCGGCCAGGAAATAAAAATCCAGTTCCTCCGCTGCGTGCCCATAGAGGCTTGATCCCTGCTCTGAATCACGGAAGACTACGGGTGAAAGCGTATCAAATAAAACGCCATAGCCGAGCGAACTAATCAACAGCGGCACCGCAATTTTGCGGTTTGCCTGATGCGCATAGACCGTTCTGCCCCGCAGATTCAGAACTGGTTCTTCCATCTGGCCCATGCCGTAGACCGCTTCATCATTCTGAAGGATAAAATTCTCCCGGACATGATACAGCACACCGACCTGCCGCCTGGCGCCCTGATCTGGAACATCCTTGGAGCCGTCTGCCGTAGTAACGGTCGCCCCTTCTCTCACCTCGTCAGTCAGACGATACGAAGAGAATTTCTCCATTTCATGCGGCCTTTCTTCAGACTCCGCAAACAGCAATTCTCCTGGCGCGTCCGGGTCCGTCAGGTTCGTCTTATAAAAGGTTATACTTCCCGTTTCACGGCTGACCTTTGCCGTGATGACTGCTGTGCGCAGACGTATCAGGTACTTCTCCTGTGTGCACAATAAATCGGAACCAGGCAGATTTCCGGCAAGCTCCGGCTTTTCTTCATGGCTGAATGTCCTCCTCTCCGTATAAGAAATGAACAAAATCGAAGGAGAAATGGCCAAAATCCGCATTTTATAGCGTTTACTGGTGAGAACGACCCCATGGTCCGTCCTTTTGACGTGCAAAATACGGCTGCTGACCGGTTTCGGAACTCTCATCATATTCACACCCCCGCCGCGGCTCTGCGGCAATCATTGTTGTTTTCAGAGAACCCGCCTATTTTTGCTCCCCCATTCTGCAGATCATGACAGGTATCATTCCATTATTAGGTAAATCGTTTTACTATCACTGATAGTATCAACCCTTTTCCCCGGAAATGCAAGTGCTTTCCTGTTGTAGAATCAGAAGCTTACATCATGGATTTTGGGTTGTCGCCTTCACAAAAAAAGACTGTCTCCCCAGAGAGACAGTCCCTTGCGTAGCGGTGGTAGTTCCTGCATTGATGATGCTTCCTCTGATTGCTCTTACTGCGGGCCGATATACTTGCTGTTGTCAAAGCCCATAATCAGCTGAAAGATATTCGGCAGAAAGATTAATCCGATCGCAAATGCCCCAGGATACCCGAACGCCTTCGCCAGCTTGATCTGCAGAATAATGGCAACCACGATATGCTGCCATGAAGGATTGAGGGAAGGCACCTATTCGATGAAGGTCTCGTAATCGGTGTCCAGCTTCACGGCACTCTCTTCAGTCGTCGCCTTCCCAATAGTCGTGCGCCGCCTCCCAGCCCTCGTCCTCATCGCCGTACTCGTTGAACTCATCGGCCCAGTCGTCAGCAAAGTCGTCCGGATCATCGTAATCGTCGCGGTCATACGGATCGGGCTGGCTGTTTCCAGTTCCACCATAACGTCTGGTGCTCCGCGAAGCTCTTCCATATCCATCGTTCTTCGATCCGTCCTTTTCCGCAGCTTCCTTTTCTCTTTCTTCCTCGTACAGCCGCCACTTTTCCTCGTAATATTCCTTCCAGGTTGATCCATGATCCCCGGCATCCGGATTTGGTCTCCACGAAAAGTAAATACTTTGGTCCTCCTTCCGGAGGAATGTGGTACGGGGGACCAGATCATACACAACGTCCGGGAGCTCCCGCCGTATCTGCTGATAGACCGGATCCGATTTCATATCCTCCGTCTCTTCCGGATAGAGCAGAAGCAAATATGTATTATACTGCCCTTCTCTGCGGTCCATCCGTATATCGCCTGCATAGGTCCAGTACTTATACCTCTGATAATCTTCCAGAAAGCCTGCCATCTCCAGGTCAGCAACCAGGTGTCTTCCATGCTTTCCCAGGCACTGGATGCGAAGCGTATAATTCTCCGGATCAATATCATTCCCCAATAGCTCTCTGTCAGAATAATCCCCAAGAAATTTTTCCTTTGCAGGAAAGCACTGCACCGCAATGTGATCCTTCCAGGAATCCGGGCAATGGAGAGAATAAAATCTGGTTTGAATCTCCATCTCTCCGGAGTTTGTCGTCACAATCCTTCCTGAATCAATGTCGGCCTCTTCCCGCTCAATTCTTCTATTTGCTGCATAGCGATATAGAATGACAAAAGCAATCGCAGCCAAAACCACAATTACGCCCACCAGGGTGTCACGAACCGCTCTTGATTTCATATTTCTATCCGTGATTCCTCCCATGTTTTATGCAAGACCTTGCAATGGCCTTTCGCACTCGTTTGTACCCTACTATGTGCTTGTCTTAGGCACTTCTCCCGCAGTGCCCTCTCCATCAGAGAATAAATCGGATTCCCGATTTCCTCAGAAGTTGTCGCCGCAGAGTCGGCAAACAAGTGACAGTGACGATGCTCATATTCTCAGCAGACAGTGCCGTATTGCGAAGGCACAGCCGTCGTGGTCATTATCCGGAAGAATCGCAGCCG
Organism: uncultured Lachnospiraceae bacterium; assembly: GCA_900317475.1. Lineage (GTDB taxonomy): Bacteria > Bacillota > Clostridia > Lachnospirales > Lachnospiraceae > CAG-791. Next base: position 22,444 of record ONGY01000062.1, read on the forward strand.
CAGCAGTTTTAGCGGCGTCCGTTCCATTCTTCATGCAGAGTCCGAGGCCTGCGGCTCGGATCATCGGAACATCATTGTCTGCATCCCCGACGGCGATCACTGCCTGAATCGGGATGCCGAGTCTCTCCGCAAGTTCAGCAAGCCCTGATCCTTTCGTGATTCCCGGGCGGCTGAGCTCAAGGGAAGATGCCTCCGCATATGTGAGATCCACCCACTCCCTGAAGCCGCTTTTTCGTGCGTTCGCGCCCGTCAATCGATGCATGGTAAAGGTTGATCTTCTCGATTTCCACGCAATGTGCGCGGATGAGCCCCGGAACATCCTTCTCCCGCCTTGCGACAGAAGTGTACAGTGTCCGGTAAACCGCCATGTGAAAATGTGCCATGTTCACGATATCATCCGGGTTCACATAGGACTCACCGGCCATAAGCGCCTGCGGCATGATATCCTCACGCGCGATGGCGTCAAGCACAGGCCCTGCCACATTCGGATCCAGTGTATGCCGCACCAGAATTTTCTTCTCAATACGGTCATAGATCAGTGCTCCGCATTCACAGACAAAATATCGGACCTCCCGCAGCTCATCTGCATAAGGCCGAATCTCCGCGAGCGGTCTTCCGGAACAGACCGCCACACTCTTTCCTTCAGCGACAGCCTCGTGAACAGCATCAATACAGCCGTCCGAAATGGTTTTGTCGCTGCGCAGGAGTGTCCCGTCCATGTCGAAAGCAATCAATCTGTAATCTGTCATGTCAATGATTTTCCATCCTGTTCCTTCCTGTATATTCTGCTCTTCTCCGGGCAGGATAAATACGGTTGGGAATTTCTTTTCCTTGGCGCAAATATCGACGCGGTCGCAGAACCCGCAGTGCATCACTTCACTTCGTTTGCTCTGGTGTAGAGCTCGTAATACAGTCCCTTCTGCTCCATCAGCTGCTGATGATTTCCCTCCTCCACAATGCCGTCC
>ONGY01000095.1:0-876 GCA_900317475.1 uncultured Lachnospiraceae bacterium
ATGCGGTTTTGCCGAATGCGGCAGCCGGTGCTTCAGCACCGATGCTGCGGTTTGAAAGTCCTGCATCAGCAGGACTTTCAAACTTCAGTCTTCTTCGTAGTCAAAATTCTCGAGCTTCTTCCGGATGTCCTCCACGGAGAGCCACTCGGTATTCGTCCCGGATGAATAAGTGAATCCGTCCGCCACCGGCTTTCCGGAGAGATCCCGCACCTGCCGGTTGTTGTAGGTGATCTGCGGATAGACAATGAAGTTCTTCTCGTATTCGAGGGTGTTCGGCGCATCCTCCACCGTGACCATGACCTCGTGAAGCTTCTCGCCCGGGCGGATTCCGACCTCGCGGGTCGTGCAGCCGGGGAGCATCGCTTCAGCCAGGTCCTTTACGTAGAAGCTCGGGATCTTGCTGATGAAGGTCTCGCCGCCATGTGCCTCCTCCAGCGCCTTGATGACAAGCTCGACGCCCTGTTCGAGGCTGATCCAGAAGCGGGTCATGCGGTAGTCTGTGATCGGAAGGCATGTCTCCCCCTTCTCAATGAGATTGTGGAAGAACGGGATGACGCTGCCGCGGCTTCCGGCCACATTGCCATAGCGGACGATCGAAAAGCTGATGTCCTTTGTTCCCGCATAAGCATTGGCCGCGATGAAAAGCTTGTCGGACACGAACTTCGTGCCGCCGTAGAGATTGACCGGGTTCACGGCCTTGTCGGTCGAGAGCGCGACAACCTTCGTGACATCGCTGTCGAGAGCCGCATCAATGACGTTCATTGCACCGCCGATGTTGGTCTTGATTGCCTCGGCCGGATTATACTCGCAGGCCGGGACCTGTTTCAGCGCTGCTGCATGCACGATGTAATCGACACCGTGCAGCGCACGGGAAAG
>ONGY01000095.1:895-13020 GCA_900317475.1 uncultured Lachnospiraceae bacterium
CGCATCCGGTCCGCATGCTCTTTGAAGAAAGGATCATTGCTCATGACGAACTGTTTGAATTCGTCGCGGGAGTAGATGATGATTTTCTTCGGATTGTAGTGTGTCATCACATACTTCGAGAAACACTTGCCGAAGGAACCGGTGCCCCCGGTGATGAGTATTGTTTTGCCGTCAATTACGTTTGCCATGAAAACCTCCAGGCAGCCATGGGCCTGATGCCAATGACGCCATATTTTATTATCGCCGTTCCGTGCCGGGTCATCGCGGTAACGCTTCGCATTTCCGCGGACGCGGCGTACTCGCCGCACATCCCGGTTCAGCCCCTTCGCCTTGCGAAGCAGAGCTTCGCGCGGTGAAGGGGGCCAGAGCGCCTTCGGCGCTTGTCCACATGTCGATTGTGATTGCAAAATTGTCCGCAAGCGGCCTTTTGCAATCAAATCGACATGTGCTGAACCATTATTCAAATTCAAATATCAATGCTCCGTAAGCGGGAAGGTCGAACTTCAGATACTGCTCACGGTAGTCGCAGTCTCCCTTTTTCGCGGTGATTGTCGCAGGAACCGGTCTGTCCTCCGGCGCACCGTATTCTTTGAGTGCGCTGTTCAGGAGGAGCTTGTACTTCGTGAGTTTCGGCGCGCCGACGCGGTATTCCGGGTAATCCACCGGGGTCATGTTGAGGACAAACATAAGACACCGCTTATCGGTCTTGCAGCGGCGGAAGAATGTGTAAATGCTTCTCTCGCGGTCGTCTGCATTGATCCACTCAAAGCCGGCCCAGTCGTTGTCGATTTCGTACATGCAGGGATATTTATTGTAAATCTCGAGAAGCTTCCCGAAATACTTCTGCATGCCTCCGTTGAGCGAATTCTGCAGGAGATACCAGTCGAGCTCTCTTGCCTCGCTCCATTCGCGTTCCTGCCCGAACTCCTGGCCCATGAAGAGCAGCTTCTTGCCGGAATGGCCGAGCATATAGGTGTATCCGACGCGCAGATTCGAATATTTATCAACCTGGAAGCCCGGCATCTTCTCAACCATCGAGCACTTGAGGTGCACGACCTCGTCGTGGGAAAGCGGCAGGATGTAGTTCTCGGAATTGTTGTAGCTCATCGCGAAAGTGAGCGAATAATGCGAGCCGCGGCGCATGATCGGATCGAGCTTCATGTACTCGCAGAAATCATGCATCCATCCCATGTTCCACTTGAATGTGAAGCCGAGCGAACCGGTTCCGATCTCACCCGTGACATTCGGCCATGCAGTCGACTCCTCCGCGATGGTGACAAAGCCCGGATAGGAGCCGCGCACGACGGAGTTCATGTGCTGGAAGAACACGATGGCATCGAGGTTCTTGTTTCCGCCGTACTTGTTCGGAAGCCACTGGCCTTCTTTCTTGCCGTAGTCAAGGTACAGCATGGAAGCGACCGCGTCAACACGGATTCCGTCGATGTGATACTCACGGATCCAGTAAAGCACGTTCGCGATGAGGAAGTCCTTGACCTCAGGCTTTGCAAGATTGAAGATCTTCGTACCCCAGTCCGGATGTTCTCCGCGCCGCGGATCCGGATCCTCGTAGATGCAGCGTCCGTCAAAACATGCAAGTCCCTGTTCGTCGGGGCAGAAGTGCGCCGGCACCCAGTCGAGAATGACACCGATATCATTCTCGTGAAGCTTGTTCACGAGGTACATGAAGTCCTTCGGATCGCCGTAGCGGGACGTCGGAGCATAATAACCGGTCACCTGATAGCCCCAGGAGCCGTCGAAAGGATGCTCGAGAATGCCCATGAGTTCGACGTGCGTGAACTTCATTTTCTTCAGGTATTCAACGATTCTGTCCGCAAATTCGCGGTAGGTATAGAACCCGTCCGGTGTCCCGTCGGGATGCTTCATCCAGGAACCGATATGGCACTCATAGATGAACATCGGGATATGCTGCGGGTCGCTCGCGGCGCGCTTATTGATCCATTTTGCATCGTTCCACCGGAATCCGGAGAGATCCGTCGTCTTCGAAGCGGTCCCGGGGCGAAGCTCCGTCGCATTTGCGTACGGATCCGCCTTATAGAGTTTCTGATCGTCCGGTCCCCAGATGAGGTATTTATAGAGTTCACCGGTTCCCACGCCCGGGATGAAGCAGGTCCAGATGCCTTCGCCGTTTCCGACCTTCTGCATAGGATTGGCGTTCTCATTCCAGCCATTGAAGGTGCCGATGACATAGACTGCCTTCGCATCCGGCGCCCACACTGCAAAGAACATTCCCTTCACGCCATTCTCAACAGAAAGATGAGCTCCGAGTTTTTTATAGATATCGTAGTGCGTTCCCTGTCCGAAGAGATAGCAGTCCATATCGGAGACAAAGACTCTGTCCTCGCCCGTATCCTGTTTTGCGGGCACCTGCTTTTCCGTTTTTCCCTCTGCCGTTTTCTTTGCTGCGGAAGCAGAAGTTTTGACTGTTCCCGCCGCCTTTGCGGTTCTTGCCGTTCTTGTCTTCGAAGTCACGTCTTTTTTCTTATCCTGATCTTCCAGAGCCATAACCCCTCCATCCGGCAGCTGCCCCACGAGCCGCCGCTAGTGTTGATGATACTCTTTTAACCTCACCCTTCGCGGCTGAAATCCTTCTCGCGCAGGATGACTTTTCCGTCTTCGTCCTTCCGCTTGCCGAAGATTGAATCCATCAGATGGGAAGGAGATGATTTCACCGCCGAATCAATTGCCTCGTCGACAATGACCCTGGCCTCTTCCGCTGTCACATGATGGTCAATCGACTGTTTTGCCTGGATTCTGCTGTGCAGCGCCAAAACTGCCATTTCATCGATGCTGTATCCTCTTCTCTCCGCATACCGGCTGCACAGATGCACAAGCTCGTCATTGGAGAGCGGATGAATATCGACGCAGCAGGTGAAGTTTTTCCTGAGAACCGGATACTGGTGGAACAGCCGGTCCATCGGTCTGCGGCCGTCCGTGAGAATGACAATAAGGCCGCGGTCCTCCTTCTCCAGGGCACGGTGGAGTGATTCCACGGCCGCGGAGTTCATTGCCGATGCTTTTTCGATGATCAGTCCGCCGTCTTCCAGACGGGATACCAGATCCTCGATATTCTTATGGTTGATGCTTGCGCCGTTTGTGACGGCCACTTTTCCGGAGAAATTGCTGTCCGACATCTTCACGTTGCGGAGCAGTGCCTTTGCAAGATCTGTTGCTCCGAAGCCCGTCTCACCGGTGACAGCGACGTTCCCTGTATACGATGCAAGGGAAATCTCGTCGATCGCGGTAAGAAGCATCGAGCGCGTGGTCTTCTCCGCAAGGAACGGTCCGAACATCTTCTTCTGCTCGGGCGACATCGCGTGGATTCGCTCGATTTCCCGGCTGCGCGAAACTCTTTCTGCCTTCAGGTCCTCTGCAGCCTTGTCTTCCTGGCCGCGTGTAGAGGACACTGTTACAGGGCCGGTCTTGTCTCCTGCCCTCTCCGGCTCGGGAGCTGTATTCTCCGGTTCTTCTTCCGGAATTTCTTCCATCTGGGATGTCTCGCGGACCGATGCCTGCTTTTCATCCATATGACGCCGCTTCCTCGCGATCTCTCTGCGGCGCTCAGATTCACTCATGTGCGGATGAGACTGGCTCTCCTCCGGATCTTCTTCCGAATCTTCCTCTTTCTCTTCCGGGCCGTTCTCTTTCAGCAGAGCTGCTCTTCTTCCCGGATATGCATAGTCATAGGGTTCTCTCGGCATTTTCAGTCTGCCTGCCGGTTCTTTCTCCGTCTCCCTGCGCTCTTCTGTCTCCGGCTCTTCTTCCGGTTCCGGCTTTATCTCCTTCAGGCTGCTGCTCTCCGGGTACTTCTCTTCCGGATCGGCATCCGAAGCATCAGCAGGACTTTCAAACTTATACCTCGCTGAGGCAAAATCCGCGGATGCGGTTTTGCCGAATGCGGCAGCCGGTGCTTCAGCACCGATGCTGCGGGCCAAGTTCCTCGCGGACAAGCTCGGCAATCTCCTGTGTCTCCGAGAGTTTTTCCTTCTTTTCTGCCTTGCGGGCCTGCTCTACACCGCTCTCCGCAGAACTGTCTGCTTCCTGAACGGCTTGTTTCTCCTCCGAGTCGGAGCTTTGTGCTTCTTTTGCCGCAGCTGTTTCTTCCTCTGTTTCTTCCTCTGCTGCCGTTTCTTCCTCCGGAGAGGGCTCCGCGGCCGGCATCTCAGAAAATCTCCGGGCAGTCGGGTCTCCCCGCATTTCATCGGTCGGCGGCGTCACGCTGCGGTAATTGCGGACCGGCGTAGAAACCTGGTCGATCTGCTCTCCGGACCAGACGCGCGTTGTCTCCATTTCATCCGTATCACGGACGAGCGTATCGCCGAGATTCTCCTGGCTTTCCTTCGGCTTTGTGAGATCTACATGACGGCGCTCGGCCTCTGTCATGCCGTCCGAAAGTTTTTCTCCTTCCGGTACGGCCTCCCGATAGCGCTCGCTTCTTGCCTTCTGCGCTGCCTTGTCTTCGATATCCTCAAGTACACCGAACTTCGAGTCTTCATTGAATTTCGCAATGATCGGTCCGGTGGTATCCTCTACCTTTCGGATGTTCTCCTCTTTATGCCGTTCGTCGTTCCTGCGGCGGATTTTCTCCCAGGACTCGACCCCCTTCTTCACAAACGGGCCGCTCACCTTTCTCTTTGGTGCAGATTCAGGCGGCTCATCAATCAGCATGGAAAACTGTCCGCCGGCTTCCTGCATGAACTGGGAACTGTCGTAGTGTGCCTTCTCGGTCTCCTGCATCCCGGCTTCATTTTCCTGCTTTTTCTCCTCACGTACGTCCTCAGGAGCGCCCGCAGAGGGCTGTGCGGCCTCTTCCTCCGCCGCGCTTTCTTCGCTCGCGGAGTCTTCTTCTGCTTCCGGAAGAGTATCCGCATTCTCTGCCGGATTTACATCCGGATTCTCCGCCGGTTTCTCTTCGGAATTATCTTCCGGAACCGCATCCGGATTTTCTTCCTCTTCATACATGCGGGCTCTGGTCTTTGCAGCCTGCTCCCGCGCTTTCCTGTATTCTTCTTCTTCCTCTTCGCTCTCTTCTGTATCTTCCGGAGAATTCAGCTCTTTCCGGAATTCACGGCGCACCTCATTGCGCTTCTCCTCGTGCCGTCTCTCCTTCTCCTTCTCGGTCGGCTCTTCCCTCATGACCTCGCGGAGGCCTTCCGCCACCGCTGCCTGGAGCTCTACGGTACTTGCCATGCCGCCGTCCATCGGCTTCACGGCAAAATCCGCCGGCTTTCCGGAATTCGACTGAAGTGCCCGGTTCATGCCGGTCATTTCCTCTGTATCCGCTGTCTCTTCGCTGATGGTACGTGCTGCAGGACGGCGGACCATGTTCTGTGCGGAAACCGGAGGCACCGGCTGATTCACCTGCATGATCCGGTTATAAATATCCTGCTGCGCCTTGGTGAGCGGGGAATGTGTCCTCTTTAGCTCAAGAGCCTGCCGGACATATTTGGGCTTTCCATGTGCAATCAGTTCATCGCAGAGCTCGGAACAGCGCCCGTACAGTCCCCGGCGGTCATAGAGATTGGCAAGTTCATAAACCCAGCGGTCCTTGAATGTTCTCTTCTTCAGTTCTTCCAGAACTGCAATCCGCTCGTCGAGGGAGACGTCCTGCGCTTCCATCAGCTTGTACTGGAGAATATAACGGTTCGGGTCGCGCGGAGAAATACTGACAAATTTGTTGTAGAACTGCATCGCGCGCAGATAATCATCGAGCAGGAGCTCAAGATCACAGAGCGCATATAAAATCTGACCGTTCTCGGGATCCCTCGTGTATGCGAGCATCAGGACATCCTTGCTCTCGGAATAACGCTGATTCGCCTTATATATGTCACTGACCATGCAGAGAGTTTTGACGCTCTTGACTCTTCTCCATTCAACCGTGTCCGCGATGGCAGCCGCACGCCTGAAGTCCTTCTCCTGTACGCTCTTCTTTATATCATCGAGACACACCTTGTACTCGTACTTGTCCAATGTTTCCTCCGGCCGGCAAAACAAGCCGGCACACGGCTCCCCGGCCGTCCTGCTCTTTAAAAACGGATGGGAAGCTTTCCGCCTGCCCATCCAGTCTGTTCGTTCCGTTCCGGGGGCTGCCCCGCCACTCCCCGGGCCCGATTATTCAGAAAAAATACCGTCATTAGTTTACCATAACGCTATTTTGTATGTCAAAATTGCGGCTTCCCCGAAAGCGGCGTGAATGCGCGGTTTCAGAGGTTTTTTGCAAGGCATTTGGAAAGTTCGGCAAACTCGGACAGTGACAGCGTCTCGCCCCGCACGGAAGGGGAAAGCCCGCACTCCTCAAGACACTTTACAACCGTGCCGCGGTCTGCATTCACTCTTTTGCCGCCGACCGTCAATCCATTCACAATTCCGTTCGCAAGTGTCTTGCGCCGCTGGTTGAAGGAAGCCCTCACCACAGCGAAAAGCCATGCGGGATCTGCATCCGTCGGCGGCTCCTCAAGTGCCCTCAGGAGCACGACACTGCTGTCCACGCCGGGCCGCGGAATAAAGCAGCCGGGCGGAACCGGCCGGACGATTTCCGGTTTGCTGTAATAATCAACCGCAAGCGTAATCGCACCGTAGTCCCTGCTCCCCGGTTTTGCCGTGATGCGGTCCGCCACCTCTTTCTGGACCATGACCGTGATACTGTCAAAACACCCCTGTTCGGCAAGGAGCTGCATAAGAATCGGTGTCGTAATGTAATACGGAAGGTTCGCAACGGCCTTCAGCGGCCGTCCGCCGTTGTACTCCTCTGCGACTTTGCGAAGGTCTGTCTTCAGTATGTCGTTCCAGAGAATCGTGACATTTTCGCAATCCGACAGCGTATCGGCAAGGACTGGCCCGAGACTGCGGTCGATCTCGACCGACACAACTTTTCCCGCACTCCGGGCAAGATGCCAGGTCATCGATCCGATTCCCGGCCCGATTTCCAGGACGCAGTCCTCTTTTGTGATTCCGGAGGCTTCAATGATGTCTGAGACGACACCCCGGTCGATGAGGAAATTCTGCCCGTACTTCTTGCGCGCGTGAATTCCATACTTGTCGAGGATCCGAAGGGTCTCCCCTGGATTTAAAATATCAGGCATACGTATTCTCTCTGCTTTCTTTGCAATTTGTCGGACTGTCTGTCATCCCTTTGATCACGGAAAGCTCCTCCGCCACGAACGGCAGGAAAAGGGAAGAATTTCTCTCCCCCCGGTGCGGCACCGGCGCCATGTAGGGGCAGTCGGTCTCCAGCACAATGTTCGCGAGCGGCGTCTCCTGCGCCACTGTCCTCAGTTTCTTTGAGTTCTTGAAGGTAAGGGCACCCCCGATGCCGATGTAGAAGCCCATTTTAACATATTCCCGCGCCTGTTCCGGGCTGTAGGAATAGCAGTGAATCACGCCCGGGCTTCCGGAAAGCCCTGCATCCTTTCTCTTCCGGCAGAATTCGCGCAGACAAAGATATGTGTCCTCTGCCGCATCCCGCGAATGAATAATGACCGGCATGTCCGTCTTAAGGGCCAGGTCCAGCTGCCGCGAAAACCATTTCTTCTGTATGCTCCGTTCCGGTTCCGGCCAGTGGTAATCAAGCCCGATCTCTCCGATGGCCTTCACCTTCGGATGCTTCAGCATCTCTTCGATCAGATCCATATCCTTCTGCGACATTTCCGCGCATTCGGACGGATGCACTCCCACTGCGGCGAGCAGGTGTTCATGTTCTTCCGCAATTCTCACGACTATAGGAATACTTGCCGCGGTCGACGCGACGTCAACCGCCGTACCGATGCCGCCGGCGGGGAGAGATGCAATAACACTCTCCCGGTCTTTGTCAAATGCTTCATCATCATAGTGTGCATGTGTGTCAAAAATCAGTGCGTTTTCTTTATCATCCATACTCATCTGTTCTTCGGCGGCTTTTGTATATCTTCGGCAGACCAGGACGCGCCTCTTTCAGGTCCCGATCTTCGGGAGGCCGGCGCGCCTCTTTCGGAAAAAGTCCGCAAACCCGCATTATTGGCGTGTAAAATCGATTTCAAATTTCCGTGAAAATATCCTTGCCAAACTAAAATCCTTATGATAATATAACAATCGCGTTCTACAAAGCAACGAAATAAACACAAAGTAAGCGCTTTTAGCTCAGTTGGTAGAGCACCTGACTCTTAATCAGGGTGTCCAGGGTTCGAGTCCCTGAAGGCGCACGTGGGAGCACTGTTTTCGCGGTCTTGTGCCGTGGGGGCGGTGTTTCTTTTTTGTATCTGTTCATCGTCAGCATAAACCGGAAAACATGTTTTCCGGAAAACATGTTCCGGAAAGCATGTTCCGCTGTCTTCTGCAGCTGGAATGCCGGAATAAAACCGTGCAAAAAGGGCTGCCGCGGCAGCCCTTTTCTGAAATTCCCTTTTCTGTAATTTCCTTTTCTGTAATTCTGTTATTTTTCCGAAATTTCGGCAGTGTCGATCTCCGGCATGATCGCAGGAAGCGCATCCTTCAGCGGAAGCTCCTCCGGGAATACATGTCCGGACTGCTCCGCCGGGCTGATAATCTTTCCGTCCGGTCCTATTTCCAGATAGTGCCGATGATTTACGATCTTCTGCATCAGAGAGAGACTATCCCCATAATAGTCAATGAGAAGACAAGGATATTTCTGGTCGAGTCTCGACTGGTAGCACCACTTGGTGACACTGCATGCGTCATCGCCGGTCACATCATCGCCTGCAATCGGAACGACAAAAAGCGTTTCGAGAGAGACCGCGTGCTGGATGGCCTCCTCAAACCCCGCTTTGAAACCATCGAATGAATTATAGCTGTACGAAAGTGACCAGAGAATCTTATGATCGCGGAGCAGCGGAGCAGTGAGGAGCGTCTCCGGATCCGACTCCGGGAGAAGCAGCAGCGTATTTTTGACCAGCTTAAGGATCTGAATCTGGGCCGCTGTCATGCGCCCGTTCGGACGTGCAAGTACAAACGCACACTCCGGATATCGGCCGAAGAGATCGAGGAGCTCACAATTATTCACGCCCTCGCCCATCTCCCGGATATAGTAGAAGAAGATGCCCATATCAGAGCCTTCTTTGATGACCTTCTCCATTTCTGCAAGCGAGAGGCCGTCTTCCCTGCCGGCATCATACCGGAAATAGATCGTGGACGGAATCGCCCTGCCTGTTTCAATCTCCTTCGCGCGCAGATTTCTGGCTCCGCAGGTCCACGCATTATATCCGACATTCGTACCGAACGTCTCCAGCGCCGTCTCATCAAAGTTATTCAGCGCATTTTCAATCATGCTGTAATATGCGCTGTCCTCATTCGAGAGAGCCTCCTGAATAACCGAAAAGATATCTTCCTGGAAACGGTTTTTACTGAACTGCTTTCCCAGGTCCGCAAGCTGACGAAGGCTCCTCTCAGGGTCTTCCCGCATCTCGCGGAAGCCATGCTTCACAGCCGTTTCAATCATTGCCCTTCCGATAGTATGAGTGTTCAATCCTACACCTCTGCGAGCCGGAATCCGCACATGCGGTTTCGGCGATGCAATATCAGCCAAACGAATGGAACCTTTGTAAATATCATAAAGTGGTTTCGGGAACAGTTGAAGTAACAAATCACCGGGATTGTCCGACACACTTACATCCTGAACAGCGTGCTCAGGATGCCGCGCCCGAGACTGGCGCCGAGATTTCCGCCAAGTGTTTTTCCGAATTTGCCGAACTGGCCTCCGACCGACTTGCCGACCTCGCGGCCGATGGTTCCGGTGACGGAACTCGCGACGGACTTTACCGCGCGCTTCTTTGCGTTCGTCTCCTTCTTTTCTTCGGCGGCTCTTTCCTTTTCTTCCTTTTCTTTTGCCTTTGCCTCTTCCCTGTCTGCCTTCTCCTGCTCTTTTGCCTTCTCCGCTTCTTCCGATTCTTTCTGTTTCTTTGCTTCTTCCTCGAGTCCTCTCCTCTGCAGGAATTCATATGCCGAGTCCGGGTCCACCGCCTTGGCATACTTGCTGTAAAGGATCGAGCTTCGGATCACAGAATCTCTCGCCGCATCGTCGATTGCCCCCATCCTGCTCTGCGGCGGAAGGATATAGGTTTTCTCGGCTTCCGTAGGCATACCGTTCTCATCGAGAACCGATACAACCGCTTCCCCGACGCCGAGATTCAGGATCGTCTCATAGGTGTCAAAATCCGGATTCGCGCGGAATGCTTCTGCCGCCGCCTTTACCTTCTTCTGCTCTGCAGGTGTGTACGCACGCAGTCCGTGTTCGATCCGGCTGTTCAGCTGTGCCAGAACCCCGTCCGGAATATCGGACGGATTCTGCGTAATAAAGAAGACGCCGACTCCCTTGGAACGGATGAGTTTTACAACCTGCTCGATTTTCGCGAGCAGGTCTTTGGAGGCATCCTCAAACAGGAGATGCGCCTCGTCAAAGAAGAAAACCATCTTCGGCTTCTCGAGATCGCCGACCTCCGGCAGGTCCTCGAAGAGCTCGGAGAGCATCCACAGCAGAAATGTCGAATAAAGAGCCGGGTTGTTGATGAGGCTTTCCGAATCGAGAATGTTGATCATCCCGCGGCCGGACGTATCCGTCTGGAACCAGTCCGTGATATTCAGTGCGGGCTCCCCGAAGAAAATGTCACCGCCCTCAAGCTCGAGATTTGCAATGGCCCTGAGGATTGCCGAAACAGACGCCGGCGCGATGTTTCCGTACCGTTCCTTATATTCCTGGCGGTGATCACTGAGGTAATTCAGCATCGACCGGAGATCCTTCGTGTCGATGAGGAGAAGATTGTTTTCGTCCGCGACCCGGAATGTGATCGTAAGAATCTGGGACTGAATCTCGTTCAGCCCGAGGATGCGGGAGAGAAGCACCGGCCCCATCTCACTGACAGTAGTGCGGAGCTGCATTCCCTTCTTTCCGTGAATGTCCCAGAACGCGGCAGGATACGCCTTAAAGTCAAAACCCGTCCCGGAAAGAGAAAAGCGCTCGATCCGTTTCTGCATATCCTCTGAATTTTCGCCCGGCATCACCATCCCGGCAAGGTCTCCCTTCACATCCGAGAGAAACACCGGGACGCCCATGTCGGAGAAAGACTCCGCCAGGACCTTGAGCGTGACCGTTTTTCCGGTGCCTGTAGCCCCTGCGATCAGCCCGTGGCGATTTGCCATCTTCGGAAGAATACAGACCTGCCTTCCGTCTTCGGTTTTTCCGAAATAAATCTTCCCGTCCTGTACCATACGAAGCCCCCCCTGCCGCAGCGCGGTTAAATCAGTTTGTCTTTGTGGGATGCAATACTGTCCACAATGACGCCGATGCGCCGCGTGAACTCCTTTGCATCCATCTCCTCTTTATATCCTCCCGTAAGCCACCGGACCAGCGAATTCAGAAGTGCGTCGATGACAAACGTGATACAGAACGACTGATCTCCCTCCGGAAACACGTCCGTCAGGTAGAACTTGCAGATCGGTGTGACCGTCTCCGTGAGATAATCGCGGAAGGAATTCTGTCCCTTGATTTGCAGCGCGCTTTTGTAGAAAACGCGCTCCTTATAGAAATATTCACACATATCCAGCATCAGCTCATCCGGAGTGCTGTACTGTGACAGGTCCAGGTTCCCGATGAAGCCGACGTAGAAAATCCAGTTGACAAGATCATACTTGTCACGGAAATGATAGTAGAAGCTCTTGCGGTTGATCCCGCAGTCGATACAGATATCCGAGACACTGATCTTATCGAAAGGTTTCTCGCGCATCAGCTTCTTCATCGAAGCCGCCAGTGCGTTTTTCGTAAGATTCGAATCTGACATGGCAAAACTCCCCCTTCTGCCACGTTGTCAGGCTTTGCCCTCCGGATCCTTCTTCGAAGGTTCCGAACAGCAGCCCTGACAGTCCGGCTTGCAGACAGCCGCGCTGTTTGTCGCACAGACGCCGCACGCGTCTGAATTCTGCGCAGTTGCAGATGCCGTGTCCACACCCTCTGCATTCAGCTTCTCGACCATCTCCGACATCGTGCGCCAGCCGAGTACGGCACACTTCACACGTGCCGGCATATGGGAAATATCCTTGAGAGCCGCTGACTCATCGAGCGTCTCGATCTGCTCGTCCGTTGCAGTTCCCTTGATCATTCCCATGAAATTCTGAGCGAGAGC
>ONGY01000053.1 GCA_900317475.1 uncultured Lachnospiraceae bacterium
ATCATTTTATCATCAATCGCCGGATCAAAGAGCGCGATCTGGTCCCGCACCGTACCCGGGACACGGCGGTAGGTCTGCTCAACATACCCGAAAATACTGCGGCGTTCGCTGTCTTTGATGGACGCGGCACTCCGTCCACAGATGGTCACTTCTCCCGACTGAGGCTCATAGAGGCCGAGCAGCAGTTTGAAAATTGTACTCTTGCCCGCACCGGTGCGGCCGGTGAAGGTGACGATTTCGCCGCTGTGGATTGTAATATTCAGATGGGTAAGAACCTTGATCTTGCCGTCATAACTGAAGTCAACATCTTTGAGCTGAATGCAGACAGGAGCATCCTCAGGGCTAATCGAAGATGCGGCTGCAGTATCCCCCGTGTTTGCAGGAGATGTCATCTGTTCTTCCGGCCGCTCCTCAAGATCCATGAATTCGTTGATGCGGTGAACGCCGGCGACCGCGGACTGGATGGTCTGAATTTCCATGCCGATGCTCTCGATCGGGCTGAATACCTGAGAAATATAGTTGATCACTGCAACCGAAGTTCCGACAGACATCCCGAAGAAAGAAGCGATCATGGGATTTCCGGTTGCCGCGAGGATATAGACAGCGCCGACAATGACCGCATTAGTGAGGAGAATGACGGGAGAGTAGATCGCGTCGTAAAAATTCGTGCGGTTCACTGCTTTGTAACTTTCTTCAATTGCATCGCCGTACCGGCCGCGCATGTAACCTTCGCGGCCGAGCGTGTGAATCATGCGGATGTTCTTGATCGTTTCGGGAACAAAATTCGTAACCCGGGCGACGGCCGCGCGGTTTTCCATATTTGCTTTCAACATGCGTTTCTGGACAGAACGGGTGAACCAGAACACGAAAGGCAGCACGGCAAGGAGCAGCAGGGAAAGGCCGCGGTTCTGGATGAACAGAATCACGAATATGCTGACGATCCGGCAGACATCGGTGAACATACTGATGATTCCGTTAGTAAACAGGTCTTCTACAGCGTCTACATCTCCGACAAAACGGGACGTGACTGCGCCCGGATCCTGGCCGGAGATTGTGCCGGCGGAAAGACGTGTGAGCTTGCCGCAGAGTGCGCGGCGGAGTGCGTGCGTGATCTTCTGCCCGAGCACAATGAGAAGGCTTTCTCTTGCGGAATCAAAGAGCCCCGTCAGGAGAAGAACGCCAAAGTAGAGAAAAGCAAGCACAAACGGAACATCCGCGCCGTCTGTGAGCAGATTGATGATCCGCTCGAGGACAAGCGGCGGCATGAGGCCGGAGACAACGGAACCGACAACTGTAATAACCGTCAGAACGGTTACAATTCCGGAATTTCGGATCGCGCGCAGAATAATGCGGGAAGCGTGTTCGTAATGGCGATTTGTGCTGCCGCCGGGATTTTGAACCTTGTGCGTATTCGCGGAGGCGGAATTCTGGAGAACTGTCTTATTCATCACTCACACCTCCTTCTGCACAGATGCGGCAGGGGCCGCGGCCGCCGAATTTTCAGAGCCTGGCTCTTCCTCATCCTGAATATTGTAAAGCTCGCGGTATTCCGGATTCGTGTTCATGAGCTTTTCGTGCGTGGAAACTTCTGCCTTCCCGTTCTCCATCCAGATAACCTGATTCATCTTCGGGAAAAGATAAAGACGATGAGAGAGAAGAAGAACAATGCAGTTTTTGCGCCGCACGATTTCCTGAAGATTGCGGAATATTTCCACCTCTGTGTTCCGGTCGAGAGCGGAGAAGGGATCGTCGAGGATGTAAATCGGGCGCGGGAAGGAAAGCGTCCGCGCGAGTGCGACACGCTGCTGCTGACCGCCGGACAGGCGGACACCGCCGCTTCCGATGCGCGTCTTTACACCATCCGGCATTGCCTTTACTTCGTCCGAAAGACAGACGGTTTCCAGCAGTCTTGCGAGTGTGTCTTCCGGCAGACTTTCGGACCCGCCTCTCCGCATCAGGATATTATTTTCAATTGTATCTGACAGAAGCTCTGGGTCGTGCCCGAGGTACCCCACGATACTGCGGCGCAGATCTTCGGGGAGCGACGAGAGCTCTTTGCCGCCAAAACGGATGCTCCCCTCATAGGGAGCCTCGCAGAGAAATGTTTTGCCGAGTGTTGACTTGCCGCAGGCGACGGGGCCTGTCACGCCGATGATCGCGCCGGGAAGGGCCTTAAAGGAAAGATCGGAATAAATATATTTCTTTTCCGGTTCTGCAGACGGAGACGCCGGATAAGCAAAGGCAAGATCTCTGACCTCGAGTGTATCCGCCGGTGTCTCAGGGAGTTCCTTTTCCTTCGGCGGCTGCTTCAGGAACGGCACGATACGGCGCCAGGAGACTTCTGCCTTGTGAACCGCATTAAAAAGCTTGGCTGCGTGGGAGGATTTCACGGCCAGCTTGCTGTAGCAGGAGACGAATGCGGTGAATGATGCGATATCCCAGACGCGCCAGCCGGTGCCGCGGACGTTCTTCACGCCGAAGTACAGGATGAACAGGAACGATATCTGTGAGATCACGAGATAGAGAGGCGGCATGGCAGCCGTAAAAACATCCGCGCGGACGGCGGTTTTTTCATAATCTGCGAGATGGTTCTCGTAATCGCCGTTTCTCTGCTGCTCACAGCCGTAGACACGGTAGGTGACTGCACCGGAGACCCGGTCAACCGTGGCGGAGGACAGGCGCCCGGCGCTTTCCTTGAATGCGGCATTCGTCTTTGTGACGATCGATTTCATTTTTTCGGCGCAGATATAGGAAATCGGCGGGAAAATGAGGCAGAGAAGGCCAAGCCGCAAGTCTAAGACGAGAAGCATGACGACGTAGCCTGCGAGAGCGACGCCGGTATCGAAGATTTCGGTCGTGAACTTCCGCATGCCTTCGGAACAGGCATCGACATCGGAGATGGCCTTGGTCATCAGTGTGCCGGTTCCCTCGGAGGCAAGTTCGGATGCAGAGGTGTGAATGAGATTTCCGTACAGGATCTCCTTCATGCTCCGGTTGATGTTGTTCGCAAAATATCGGACATACAGGCGTTTGACGGCACGGGCGCCCTGAACGAGCGCAATCACAATGATATACGTGACGGCCAGCTGTACCATCGCGGAAAAAGTTTTACTGCCGCGAAAGATGTCATAGAGCATCTGGGCAAGCTGACCTTCGAACCAGGGACCGGCGAGCAGACCGATATTGTAGATAAGGCCGGAAATCGTGATAATGAGCAGCGTGAGCCACTCAGCCCTGAAGTACGAGGTGACATGGTCCGGATGTTCAATGGTTCGGCTGGCAGTGACTTTGAATGAGTTTCCTGATGAGACTTTCGAATTTGCCTTTGAATCTTTGGAAGAGCGAAAAGACATGTTTTTGTTCATGCTTGAAACGGGCAGGGAATCGCAGACTGATCCGGCCGCGGAATGCGGCCGGACCCTGCAGGGCAGCATTCTCCTTTGTCCCCACTATAGTCCGGAAGGAAAGGAGAGGCAATACACAATAGGACACGATCGTCGTTATCGGTGTCTGTGTCATGCTGGATAATTATTCTTTCGGCATCCAGACGCGCATCTGGCCTATGCCGCGGTTGCCCCACGCAAAGTACGGAATTGCGCGCATCGGTATTTTCTTTACAGAAGGCTTCACAGATGAATAGAGAGGCTCTTCTTCGGATCCTGCGGTGCCGGACGGGCTGCTGCCGGGGACATCGTCCGGGCTGAAGCTCAGATATTCACCGGTGAAGTCGACGGCCTTCAGTCCCTGAAGTTTTCCCTCCCGGATATCGGTGATTTTATACCGCATGTCCTGCGGGATGCGGAGCTCCTGCAGTAAGATCCCCCTGTCTTGGCCGTTGTCGATTCCCTCAAAGCAATATACGAATGGCCCCATCTCAAGAGCCGCGCAGTTCGAATCAGCGCGCACCTTCGGATTTGCATAGGTGAGACGCGGGCGGATCAGGAAGGAAATATGGATGGTGGCTCCTTCTTTCCATTCGCCGTAGAAGTAAACATATCCGTCCTTCCTGCCGGCCTGGATTTCCATTCCATCCGCGTCAATCCGAGCGAAGGAAGTGATGCCGGAACCGGAAGTCCCTGCATCCGGGATCTCCGCGAGATGAATCTCGCTGCTGCCGCAGATGCTGAAGACGGCGCCCGGTGCCCAGCCGGGGATGCGGACGGCAAAGGCCCAGGGAGACGCCGGAGTTTTTGCGATGGTGTACTGCACCTCGCCGTTCCAGGGGTATTCGGTTTCTTCACTGATTTTAATGTCATCAAAATCAGCCGCGCCCCCGAGAAACAGGTGGGAGTAGATGATGCGGCGCGCGGCATCTGCGGAAGGGATGACACCGGGAAGGCTGCCCGGCGCGGATGTCTCCTGCCGGACGTCGTCCCATGCATATTTGCCGAGTGAGGTGACGAGCCGTGTGACGTTCGGAGGGCAGCAGGCGCAGGCATACCACTGCGGGCGCTGCGGCAGAACGTGCTCATAGCCCGGCATTTTCCCGGAGAGGTCCGGATTGACCTCGAGCGGATTCACATAGAAAAAGCGTTTCCCGTCGAGCTGCATGCCGGAGAGGACGCCGTTGTAGAGGGCCCGCTCCATTACATCGGCATACTGGCCTCGGGGAGAAAGCTTGAGCATACGGTGTGCAAAGAAGACAAGGCCGATGGCGGCGCAGGTCTCCGCGTAGGCGGTGTCGTTCGGAAGATCGTAGTCAAAGGAGAAGCCTTCCCAGCGCGCGACCTGGCCGATGCCGCCGGTGATGTACATCTGCCTCTTTGTGACATCCCGGAACATTGTCTCACAGGCCCTGGTGAGGTCCTTGTCTCCGGTAAGGCGCGCGAGCTCGGCGACTGCCGAGTAGAGATACATGCAGCGCACCGCGTGGCCTTTTGCCTCCGTCTGTTCGGTGACGGGGGCATGGTTCTGGTAGTAATCCGGATTCTGGAAACCGCCTTCCCAGAACATCTTTCCGCCGCGTTCTTCAAACTGCTGCTTAAAGAAATCGGGCTGCGTGCCGCGCCGGGTGATGAAGTATTTTGCAAGCGCAAGGTACCGTTCTTCGCCGGTTGCCTCATAGAGGCGGAGCAGTCCGAGTTCACACTCCTCGTGTCCCGGGTATCCGTGCAGTTTTCCCTCTTCCGGTCCGAAATGCCGGTCGATGCAGTCCGCAAGCTTCCGGCACACATCCAGAAGAGTGTCCTTGCCTGTTGTCTCGTAATAGGCAACGCCCGCCTCCATCATGTGGCCTGCACAGTACAGCTCATGGCATTCCTGCACATTGGTGAACTGCTTACCGGGTTCCTTGAGAATGAAATAGGTGTCGAGATAGCCGTCCTCCTGCTGCGCCCGCGCGATGATGGAAATGATTTCATCGGCGCGCTTTTCGAGCTCTTCGTCCGGACGGATGGCCAGAGAGTATGCGACACCCTCCAGCCACTTTGCGACATCACTGTCCTGAAAGACCATTCCATAGAAGGAGCCCTTCTCAAGCCCTGCTGCGATGCGGAAATTTGTGATGGCCGAGCTCTTTTCGATGCCGGGAATACGGTCATTCATGATGTCTTCCTGATAAGGAATGACGACTTTCGAGATGAGCGTCTGTCTCGGTGACCAGAAATCATCTTTGACAGCTACTTTTTTTAAGTCTATTTCCTGTTCCATATTGTTCTCCGTTTCGGTAAGTGGATTTGGATATCCGGCAGCGATCCATCGATGAATGGATATCCGCTGAGAATTCCGCCCTGTACATAGACTTCTTTTCACGGCCGGAAAAGTATTCTGCATGCATTGTACCTTGTTTGCGGTCCGAATGCCTCTGTTTTTGTCTTAAAACCGAAACTTCGGAATGACTGGAAATTCAAACCGCAAAGGCTCCATGGTATGATAGAAAAAACAGGCAGAATATCCGCGGGGCGTGAGGAGAAGCAGACAGACACCGGTACTGCCGGTGCCCGATGCCGATGTCCCCAAACGCGCGCGGCTGCCGCAAAAGTGCGGTGTGGAGGCAGAATTATGGACCGATTATTATATGGAGCTGCATATTATCCGGAATATGAGGCGTTTTCCGGCATGAAGGAAAATCTGGACGAGCGTATCGACAAGGACTTTTCGATGATGAAGAAAGCCGGGATGAATGTCGTCCGTATTGCGGAATCTACGTGGAGCACATGGGAGCAGCAGGACGGCGTCTTTGATTTCTCGATCCTCGTCAAAACTCTGGAGTACTGCGAAAGGGCGGGGATGCAGGTAATTATCGGAACACCGACCTATGCGGTGCCGGCCTGGCTTGTGAAGAAGGATCCGTCCGTTCTTGCCGAGACGTATTACGGAACGCCGGGATTCGGGGAGGAGCCGAAGGCAATTTACGGAAGACGTCAGATCATGGATATCACAAATCCGACGTATCTCTTCTATGCGGAGCGGATTATCCGGAAACTCTGTGAGGTCACGAAGAAGTATGACTGTGTCATCGGTTATCAGCTCGACAACGAGACCAAATACTATGGCGCAGCGGGAGAGGGCATCCGCAGGAAGTTCAAAGAATACCTGAAGGCAAAGTTCGGTACGGTCCAAAAGATGAATGAAGAATTCGGCTTGGCCTACTGGAGCAATTCCATCGGGGACTGGGACGATCTGCCGGATGTGCGCGGTACCATCAATGCAAGTTTTGGCTGCGAGTTTGACCGCTTCCGCCGTTCGCTGGCCGCGGATTTTCTCAAGTGGCAGCGCGGCATTGTCGATGAATACAGGCGGAAGGAGCCCTGGACGGATGCGTCCGGGAGAGTGCATGACGCCCAGTTCATCACGCACAACACGGATTTTGACTGGCGTATTTCACTGGACGGAGAGGAGACGATCCCGCACTCCTACGGGCCGCAGAACGGGATCAATCATTATGAGGCGTCGGGTGCGCTCACGATGATGGGTACGGATATCTACCATCCGTCGCAGGACCTGCTGACAGGACGCGAGACTGCGTACGGCGGCGACAGCTGCAGGACCATTCAGCGCGCTGTCGCAGCGAGGGGAGATGCGCCGGTCACCTCCCAGTATATGGTTCTTGAGACCGAGGCACAGGCGTTCAAGGAGTGGACTCCGTATCCGGGACAGCTGCGGCTGCAGGCGCTCTCCCATCTTGCAAGCGGGTCGCTCGGCGTCGAATATTGGCACTGGCACTCGATTCACAACAGCTTTGAGACCTACTGGAAGGGCGTCCTCTCACACGACATGGAGAGCAATGCTGTCTATGAGGAGACGAAAGAAATCGGAGTGGAGTTTGAAAAGCTCTCTCCCTATCTCATCGGCTTCTGCAAGCAGAACAGAACCGCGCTGGTTGTCGACAGTCTCTCACAGACGGCGCAGAAGTGGTTCCCGATCGACGGCAGGGTGTCTTATGATGATGTCGTGATGCAGTATCACCGTGCACTCTATGATCAGAATATCGAGTGCGATGTCATTGATATCCGGCAGCTGCTTGATGAAGAGGAAAACACCGGTTCGGAAGAGACTGGACATTCCGCTGACTACCGTGTGCTGGTCGTCCCGGCTCTTTACTGTGCATCCGACAAAACAATAAAGTATCTCCGTTCGTTCGTAGAGAACGGCGGCACGCTGATCGCGGGATTCCGGAGTTTTTACGCGGACGAGTGCGTGAAGATGCGCTGCGGACGTCTTCCGTACGGCATGACGGATGTGTTCGGCTGCTATTTCCAGGAAATCTCGGTGCCCGGCCGCACGAAGCTCGTCGGAAAACCTGTCCGGAGCTATATGGAGCTCCTGATTCCGGACGGCTGCCGCGTGCTCGCATCGTATGAGCATCCATACTGGAACCGTTATGCCGGAATCACAATGAATCACTTCGGAAAGGGAACGGCTGTTTATATCGGTGGATTCTGTGATCTGACCGTCCTTAAGGATGTAATGCGCGATGCGGTTTCGGCGGCCTATTCTGCAGAGACTTCAGGCAGGGGAACATCTTCCGCGGAGAGTCCGGACGGTATGAAGGGTGCAGGTGAAGGCGCGCTGCCGGAGAGCGGCATTATCGGGCGCCTCGGATTTCCAGTCATCGTGCGGAGCGGACACACCGCGGACGGCCGCGCGATGCACTTTATTTTCAATTACAGCGAGGATGCGCAGACGATCGAAAATCCGTACCGGCGCGTGGAGGACCTCCTTACCGCCAAAACCTATGAGTCCGGTGAGAGCATCGCTCTGTCCGACTGGGGAGCTGCCGTGCTGATTGAGAGATAGCGGAATCAGGAA
>ONGY01000054.1 GCA_900317475.1 uncultured Lachnospiraceae bacterium
CAGCTTGTATATCTTCTGACCATATTCTTTTTTCAATTCTTCTGATATGGTCCTGATTTGCATGATCTTCTCCTGGGGTATCCGCAGCAGACGCAGATTATCTACTGGATTCTGCGCTCCGCAGCAGTCTCCGCTGCGACTTCCTTCAGTCGTTCACCGCAAGCGTCAAAGAACATGCGGTACCCTTCGCAGAAATAGTTGTAATACCCGTCTTCGTCCTTCTCGCGGATACGGCTTCTCCGGCATCCGTCGCGGCACAGCGCTGCATATGGGCACTTCCGGCAGCGGCTGCTCACCCTGAGCGATCCCTTCACAAAGTCCGCGCCAATTAGCGAAGAAACAAGGTCTGTAAGCCGGTCGGAGTTGATATTTCCGAGTCTGTACTGGTCGAGTGCATAGAAATCGCAGGGATAGACGCTGCCGTCTGCTTCAATCACGCACTGCACACTGCAGATTCCGCGCTGCTCGCACGATTCCGGACTGACCCCCAGAAGGATTCCGACGTAATTTTCAAACTGCCGAATGTATGGCGCTTTGCCCTGGCGCCAGTTTTTGTACCATTGTCCGAACAAGTCAATCAGAAACCTGCCGTACGCTTCGGGCGTGAGTGAATAGGAAAGGCTCCCCGGCTCCGTTCCGAGCGGATCAAGACAGGTGATGTACTGCTGATAATCCCACCCGTTCCTGCGGTATTCTTTATAAATTTCCCTGATATTTTCCGCTGTTGCCCGGTTCACAACCGTTAAAACATTGTATTCGACGCCGTATTCTTTCATGAGATCCACGGATTTCCGCACCCGGTCATATGTCCCGCTTCCATCCTGTCCGACCCGGAACCGGTCATGCGTTGCCTTTACCCCGTCGACCGAGACACCGATGAGAAAATGATTCTCCCGGAAGAGACGGCACCACTCCTCATCGATCAGGTAACCATTCGTCTGCAGCGCAAAAGAGACTTCGGAGCCATTTACGTTGTACTCCTCCGCAAATCCGATTGCTTTCCGAAAAAACTCAATTCCCCGAAGTGTCGGCTCTCCGCCCTGAAATGCGATCGTGTACTTCCCTTTTCCCTGATGAAGCAGTTTCCGGATCGTATTTTCGAGCGTCTCCCCGGACATCATACCGAACGAAGCGACTCTCCTCTTTTCCGCTTCGTCGCGGTAGAAACAATACCTGCAGTCCATGTTGCAGTTTCCCGACGCCGGCTTCATCAGGATATAATGCACTTGATTCCCGTCAATACTGCCGCTTAATGCCGGATTCCATTCTGAATATATACTTTCCAAGAAAGTTCTCCTACAGCCATACTGCGATTCTCTAAATAAGTTTTCTGTAATTCACCTGATTCAAAGGAATCCCATGATCATTCATGATTCATGCCTGCCTTTGCGCGGATCTGACAGTTCACTGACTTCTTTATATTTCTTCTGATTCAGGGAATATATCCGCGGCATCGCACGCTTTTTTGCAACGGATTCTCCCTCGATCAGCTCGGACTGAAATTCCACGGATTTTGTGTCGAGTTCTCCGCTGTCAATCGCTTCCGCCATCATAGAGGCCGCGCTTTTCCCCATTCGCTGCGTATAAGTGCACATGAACGTTGGTCTTGGCTGGAGATCCTTTCCTTCTTCCGGTGAACTGCCAATAGAAATAAGAGAGAGATCCTCCGGTATACGGACTCCGTTTTCAGCGCAGTAAAGATAGATGCTCTGCGCGCCGAGCATAGAGGGTGTGCAGACAGCTGTGTAATGTTCTTTCAACATCTGAGCAATCTGCGATATCTCCACGTCCACTGTTCCAACATCAATGTGGAGATCTGCATCCGGAAACTGTTCCCTTACCTTTCGCATGATCTCAGAAGAATACCCCACGGTGCCCCTGTGGTTTCGTATTCTCACAACATGTAAAAAGTCGTCTGCGGAAACATCCGGTTTCCGAGACAGCTTCCTTAGCTCTTTATTATACAGCCCGCGATCATAATCCGGCTATCGAATCGTCGTATGGTTCAAGCGGTCCCCAGCTCCTGTGCAGGAAGTTCCTGCATAGCGTGTCGTACATTACCATTCATGTATCCTGCATTCCGGGAATCTTTTACTTATCATCCGCAGTTTGTTTTCACGGTCTCTATAAATTCTTCCATCGCAGGCGTCAGAATTTTATCGTTACGATATAGAAATTCTGAGTCAGTTCCATCTCCGGAATGAGGATGCTTATTACTCGGCCCCTTTTCAGTGCCTCTTCCGCGGCGATTCTCGGCACAACGGAAAAACCGGCGCCCTGCGCCACGGCCTGCAGCAGTGTCTCCGTATTTCCGCACTCCCAGACAGGTTCGACGGTATATCCCTTATCTGCCAGCGCATCATCGAAGATTCTCCGGGTGCCGCTGCCTTTCTCGCGCAGGAGAAAAGGCTGCCTGACAAGTCTGTCAAGGCTCATCCGGCAGTTTTCATTCTCCGGAGGCGCTATCACTGTCAGGGTATCTTTCATAAAGATATCTGCCTGCAGCGTTTTTTCGTGAACCGGGATCTCTACCAGCGCCAGATCAAGATCATTCACGAGAAGATCTTGTTCGAGATCACGGGAGACAGAAGTTTTGACGAAAAGGCGTACTTCCGACAGACGCCTTTGAAAGGCTCCTGCAATCGCCGGCATCAGATAGGCACCGATGGTGGAGCTTGCTCCGATGCGGACTGCCCCCGCTCTGTTCCAGCTTTTCATGCTCTCTTCCATGTCGTCGCTCAGCGAGAGAATCCTGCGCGCATAGACGAGGCACTGCCGTCCGGCTTCCGTCAGATACAGCCGCTTGCCGAGACGGTCGAAAAGTTTCACGCCGTAATAACCCTCCATCTCATGGATGGCTAGCGATACGGCGGGCTGCGAGGTATAAAGCGCTTTCGCGCTCTTTGTAAGATTATTGTCGTTCTGGACGACCGTGACAAAAATGTGCAGATGACGTAGTGTCATAAGACCTCCTGGCTTTGTTGTCTTTTTCAGCTTTCGGGATTGAATCTTTCCCACCGATTTCTAATTCTTTTCCTTGTCCCCGGCTTCCCTGATGCCTTTCTTGATACCTTTCCTTGTTCCCGGCCTTCCCTCTAACGTTCTATCCAGCCCTCTGTTTCTTTGATTCTATTTCCTGCCTCCGGCTTCTTATGTCCCTTTCCGCTTTGTTCTTCGAAATCCCCTTGCAAAGAAGCACAAAATCAAGTGTGCATACAACGTTGCATACAACATTGAATACAACATGCATACAGTATACTGAATTATATCGTTATCAGTATCGATTCAATAAATTTATATTATTTTAAATATGTTTTGAAGTGTGTTACTCTTCGCTGTGGAAAAATCAGACATGCGGGACATCATAAGAAGATGGAGAAGATCCCTGAGGAAAGGTTCCGGAGGGAGGGTCCTGAGAGAAGTTCCCTGAGGGAGGGCCCCTGAGACAATGTCCATGAAGAAAGGTCACTGAAGTAAATCCCCAAAGAAAGGTCCCCAAGTCAATGAACACAACAACGGGCAGAAAATCATCGGATAAGAATTGGAACATGAATAGAAATAGGGATAAGAAGAATAGGGATAAGAATAAGAACAGGATCAGAAATTTAAATGCAGAGAATGCATCTTCCGGAGAGGACACGCAGCAGAAACTGACGAATCAGCTCACAGATAAAAAGCACAGCAGGGGGCAGATTCTTCGGCAGCTGTTCTTTTCCACACTGTATCTTTCCGCATTTACGTTCGGCGGCGGTTATGTCATCGTGACGCTCCTTAAGAAAAAATTTGTTGACGATCTTCACTGGATCGACAACGATGAGATGCTCGATCTGGTTGCGATTGCGCAGTCCTCGCCGGGTGCCATCGCCGTAAACGGAGCCATTGTGGTGGGCTACAAGCTGGCTGGTGTCCCGGGTGTCCTGGTTTCTGTCCTCGGAGCCATTCTGCCGCCATTTGTCATCATCACAGCAATTTCCTTCTTCTACAATGCGTTCAAAAGCAACTTCATCGTTCAGGCCGTGCTCACCGGAATGAAGGCCGGCGTCTCCGCCGTGATTATTTCCGTTGTTTTCGATATGGCCTCCGGAATTGTGAAATCAAAGGATGCAGTCAATCTCATCATCATGTTCGTCGTTTTCATCGCCAACTATTTTCTTGGCGTGAACGTCATCTGGTGCATCCTCGGCGCCGCCGCGGTCGGTGCCGTCCGGACTGTAATCAGTTTTCACAAAGGAGCAGAATCATGAGTGTGTATATCGAATTGTTCCTTGCGTTTCTTCAGATCGGCGCTTTTTCCTTTGGCGGCGGATATGCTGCCATGCCGCTGATTCAGGAACAGGTTGTCGGGAAATATGGATGGCTTTCGCTCTCGGATTTCACGGACCTTGTCACCATCTCGCAGATGACCCCCGGTCCGATTGCCGTCAATGCGGCTACTTTTGTCGGTGAAAATATTGCCGGCATCCCGGGTGCAATCGTTGCAACGTTCGGCTGCATTCTCCCTTCCTGCATCTTCGTGACCATCCTTGCGCATTTCTATCTGAAATACCGGAAGATGGCGATGCTGCAGGGAATTCTCGGGTCCCTGCGTCCGGCTGTCGTCGCGATGATTTTCTCCGCCGGCCTTCTCATTCTCATCCCGGCGCTTTTTGAAAGCGGCGCTGTGTCATTCATCGCCGAAAATTTCAACATCCGCATGGCCATATGGTTTGCCATCGCGCTCTTCCTGCTGATGAAGATGAAGTGGGACCCGATTCTTGTGATGGTCCTTACGGGTGTCATGGAACTCGCTGCGCAGACTATCATCCGGTTCTGCTGATTAGAAAGTCAACGTCGAGTTCGCATCCGCCACGCCCGTAGGACCCGCAATTATTTCCACAACGCCTATACAAGAAAGTCTATATCAAAATCCTGCATCACCTTACAAGGAAGAACACCGCCGCGCAGTGCGGATTCACACAGCGGGAAAGTTTTCCGCCATCAAGAGAAACGGTATCCCCGCTCCAGAGTTCCTTCGCGCTCGTATATTCATCAAGCTCCCAGTCCGCAAGAGCAATGGCAATCGTACGTGCCGCATCCGCGAGGTTGAAGAATGCAGCATAGACGCCGGTTCCGTCTTTTCTCGGAGCGATCCAGACACATTCTTCGTCCGTGCGGTAGAGCGGATGTGCGCAGAAGCTCTCTTTCTCAATGTCGAGAACTTCTTTGTTGGTCAGTAATCCGAGCGTGAAATCATCATTCTTCGTGAGTTCTGCGCCGACGATCAGAGGAGAACGCATCATGCACCAGAGCGTCATCATTGTATACTGCTCATCCTTCGTGAACTTCGTCCAGTTTGCAGCGCCATAATCCTGTTTCAGTGCGCCGACCGGCAGCATATCGGCATCCGGCCAGTGACCAGGACCTGCATGAATGCACCATTTCTCGGCACGCTCAAACATAGCCTTCAGAAGGTCCCATTCGTCCCAGAAATCATCTGTAATACGCCACAGATTGGCATATTTCTTGAGGTGCTCCGCCTGCTCGAGCGGTGCCGGTCCCGGGGAAAGGCTCAGGACAATGTCACGGCCACAGCTTCTGGCTGCTTCGGAAATCAGTTCAATCTCCCGCCTGCACTGCGGATACTCGCGCGCGATGTCGTCGCACTTCACGTAATCTACGCCCCACTCGGCATACAGCCTGAAAATGCTGTTGTAATAAGCACGGGCCCCTTCTTCATTGTCCTCGCAGCGGCACCCGTACATGTCCGGATTCCACGCGCAGATGGAGTGTGCATTAGCGACCTGCGCCGCGGTCTGATCCGATCCGAGAACCGGAAGATTCTGCTCTGCCGCCTGGCGCGGAATGCCGCGCATGATGTGGATGCCGAACTTCAGACCCATTGCATGTATATCATCGGCAAGTTTTTTGAATCCAACGCCGCCCGCGGCACTCGGAAACCGATTCTCAGCCGGTATGAGCCGCCCGTATTCATCCATGCAGAGCTTCGCAAAAGCATGGTACTCATGACTGTCTGCCGTCGGCTGATACCATTCAATATCCACGCAGACATATTCCCAGCCGTACTCTTTCAGGTATTTCTCCATGTACGCCGCATTCGCGCGCACCTGCTCTTCATTGACTGCGGCTCCGTAGCAGTCCCAGCTGTTCCAGCCCATCGGCGGAACCATTGCAACCTTTCCCATACCCTGATACCTCCTGATGTCATTGTCAAAACTCACCTTCCGGGAGTCTGACTGCCTGTATTACTCAAAGTATACCGCCCATCCTGCGTGTTTCAACAGATTGGAAAACAATTTCACCCAGCATGCAGATAAAAAGTTCTTATTATTACAGCTTGCCTGCTTGAAGCCCTACCTCCCAGAATAGGCAGTCAACTGCCGCCCGCGCGAAAGCCCGATCTCCCGGAATAGGCAGTTCACTGCCGCCCGTGCGAAAGCCCGATCTCCCGGAATAGGCAGTTCACTGCCGTCCGCGCGAAAACCCGGCCTCCCGGAATAAACGGTTCACCGCCGCCCTGTAATCCGCTATCCGGTCTGCCTTCAGAATCTCTCTCAGCAGGCGGCTGCTTTCCTCTCCTGCTTCAAAATTCATTCCGAAGTAATGCCAGAGTTCTTTCATGTGAAAAAGCACAGTTCTCTCCTGCCGGAAGTCTTCATAATACGCATCGAGCAGGCGGTCATGATAATCCTTCAGCTCGTTTTTCTCCAGTGCCGCACCGCCCGCAAGCTCGCGGACAAGCGTCGGATTCTTCAGAAGGCCGCGGCCGATCATCACCGAATTTGTGCCCGGAACTTTAGAAAGGATTTCATCCACATCTTTCTTTTCTTCGATGTCTCCGTTATAAGTGAGCGGATGGTGTATCATCTCAGCTGCTCTTCTGTACAGTTCACGGTCCGCCTTTCCCTCGTAACGCTCCTCCGCCGTGCGCGGATGAATGATCACCTCCGAGAAAGGATACCGATTCAGAATCTCGGACAGACGCGGAAATTCGTCTGACGAGGAAAATCCGGAACGGGTTTTGACGGAGATGCGCACTGCCCCGGCATCCGGCCCGAGAAGACGGAATGTATCATCGAAAAAGCGGTCCAGCGCTTCCGGATTCAGCAGCATGGCTGCGCCCCGGTGCTGGCGGAGCACCGTCGGCGACGGGCAGCCGAGATTCAGATTGATCTCGTCATATCCCAGGTCTTCGAGATATCGGACCGCCCAGACAAAGTCCTCCGCGCGATTTGCGGCGGTCTGCGGCACGAGCCGGATCCCCTTATTATTCTCCGGTGCAAGATCCTTTTTCTCCCTCGCGCGGAAACAGTGATTCTGATTGGCTGTGAGGAACGGCGTGTAATAGCGGTCAATTCCCGGGAAACATGCGGCGTGCACTCTGCGGAAAACATGCCCCGTGATCCCTTCCATCGGTGCGAAACTGTATTTCATCTGAATAGACCCCAACTCTTCATTCCAGGCTTTTCTGCAGCTTGTCTACGGCTTTCACTCATCCTTGCTTCAGCATACTAGCAGTTATCCTGCAGTTTTCCTCCAGCTAACCCGCTGAGTCCCGTGACGGTTCCATAAATATGATTATCTGTACATATATAAGATACAATAGCAGGACTGCACGGAGATATAGGAGTGATCCGCGAGTGCAATTATAACATCAACAAAAGCGGTTCTAATAAGCAAATCAGTGAATAATCGGTGCTCTATTCGGTACTCTATTATTTTCCGGAAAGCTTCCGCACATGCATCTCCTTTTCGATTCAGGCCATATTTTTTTGCTGAAAAATTCTCAATTCAGCCTGATGAATGGAGGTATTTGTCTCAGCGAAGTACAAATCCGCCAAAACCTGTCATAAACAAAAGACCACCGGAGCGCACCCACAATCCGATACGTTCCGATGGTCAAATTATTGAATAACAATGATACTGTATCTGATGCCTATCCTTCGATGCAATATCTGATCCAGATGCTGTATGGAACACCAGCGCTTCTGCAACAGTGCCAGTTCCGGTACAGCCCCTTTTTTACGTGTGATTACGAATTGGAATCCGCCAATGCAGCCTGCATTGCCGCATCTTCCTCTTCGCCGATCTCCTGTCCGTTCTTCTCAAGTCCGAAGAGCTCGGTCATGCAGTTCTTGTGAACTTCGGTAACCGATGCCGGCAGATACTGGTCATACCAGAGCTGGACATTCGAAGCATCCTGGAAAATCTTATTGACAGTCTTCATGTTTTCATCGGTGATGTACTGATCATAGCCGTTGATGTTGAGGACCTTATTTTCGAGCTGGATCTTCTTCATGTTGTATTCATCGTTGTTGATGTACTGGGTAGCGAGAATGTAGCATGCATTCAACTTATTCTGATCGACGGTGCCGTCGCTGTTCCAGCAGTTGAAAGAGAACGCGGTATCGATTGCGGTACCGACTTCGACATCCTGCGGAACCCCATTGGCCTTCGCCTCGGCATCCTCCGGGAAGCGGAAAACGCCGATGTTCTGGGTGTACCAGTCCGCATTGTCAGTGTACATGCTGCCGCACTGCCAGGAGCCATGAAGCATCATTGCACAAGTTCCGTCATACATCAGCTGGCGATCCTGTCCATCATCCGTGGAGAGGGAGTTGACGCCGTCCGGGAAGTAGCCCTTCTTGACCCAGTCCTGAATCTTGTCGGATGCCCAGACGAAGGCTTCTGATGTGAAGGATCCGCCGTTCTCCTGCGTGTATGCTGCGTTGAACTCATCGTTTCCGGAGTGACGTGCAACCAGGTACATGTAATACATGGAACCGGTCCACTTGGAACCGTTCGCAAGAGAGAACGGGGTGTAGCCTGCTGCCTTCAGTTTCTCGCAGCAATCCTCGAGTTCATCGATGGTCGTCGGAACTTCCAGTCCTACTTCGTTGAAGATGGTCTTGTTATAGTAAACGCAGCATCCGGAGATTCCATTGAACGGGATGGCAGCAAGCTTTCCATCGATAGTTCCCTGTGCAATTGCGGAATCGAAGAAATCCGGATGATCGTAGTTATTGTAGAGATCAGAAAGATCATTGACAAAACCGGAATTGTAATATTCGGTAAGCGGACCACCGCCCCAGGAAACGTACATATCCGGGCACTGGCCGGAGCTCATTGCAACAACGAGCTGCTGCTTGTAGTTGTCGTTCTGCAGATGGTTCTCCTCGACTGTAACCTGGGGATAATCCTTCATGAACTCCTGAACAGCCGTTTCCATTGTTGACTTTCCGGGATCCTCGGTCGCGATGTCCCACATCGTAATCGTGATCGGATCCGATGAGACTTCCGGAAGATTCTTCGAAGAAGTATCCGAAGCAGAGCTCTCTGCAGCGGTGCTCTCCGCTGCCGTGCTGGCCGCTGCAGCTGCCTCGGTCGATGCTGCAGCAGAGTCTGAAGCTGCCGTGCTGGAAGCTGTGGTGCTGCCGGACGAACCGCAGCCAGCCAGAAGCGTTCCCGCCATTGCGCCGGTAAGAATAACTGCCAATGCCTTTTTGTTCATAATATAATCCTCCTTGTTACATTTTCCGCAGACGAAACCGTGAGAACGATCTCTTTTCTGCGATAGCTATCCCCTGCAACTGTACATATTGTCTTACTTGCCGGACAATCCTTCCATTTGCAGTGAACAATTTACCACAGCTTCCGGTATAATTCCAGTCAACATATACATTCAGTTCCCGTTTTGGCGCGGAACTTTTGGTAAATTATACTCATATCACCGCAAAAAATCAGCAAACGATGCTGGTTTGCATATTCGCACTTTTGTAAAGAACATTTAAAAAATTATTTTGCAAATTTGTAAAAAATTTTTCAAAAAATGGCAGCATACAGCTCCGGGCAGCTGATTTTCTGCCGGCAAGTCAATGCTGCACACAGAAAAAACCTGAGGCAGAGATTCGAAAATCTCTGTCTCAGGTCTTCTCCAAGATCCCTGCTGACCTTTTCGCAGGTTTACTTTCAATTTTGAATGCAAATTACGCGCTGATTCCTGATTTAGTCGCGAATCTCTATTTCCTTTGCACTGAAGAAACTGTAGAGAAGCATAATGCCGGCTGCGATGAGACGTAGCTTAATGCAATGGTCGTCACCGGCATGAACAGGAAGACGATGGAAAGAGCAATATTCAGCACGCCTTCTGCAAGAAGCCAGCCGGAATTCTGTATCCCGAAAAATTTTGTTCTGCTGTATGCAACGCAGTTTTCTATGCCAAACATCATCAGGTCAATCGCAAAGAGGAACGCGAATGTCTGCATCATCTCTTCCTTTGGTGAGGTGATGAGCAGGATGCCGAGGATAACGTTCAGAATACCGGTCAGGAGTCCGCCGCCGGTTTTAAGAAATATCGGCAGTGTCGAGAATCCGTAAATCTCAAAGAAACCGATGATGATCAACACAAACGATGCAATATACTCCATAACAAGGATGGACCTGACCGGAAACACGCAGCACAGGATGCCGAGCAGAAGCAGAATGATACCGGCGATCAGCGCAGTATTCCGATACCTTTTAACATTTTTGTTCCAGTAGTTTTTAATTTCTTCTCTGTAATTCGTATTATTATCGTAAAAAAGCATATCTCTTTCCTCCATTCAGACTTTCCGGAAGCGCGGAAACCGTGCCTCGTCAGGTTAAATGGATGGTACGTACGCCCCGGAATCAACTTCAGCAAACATCGTAGCAAAGAAAAAATGCAGCTGAAATACACAGTTTTGTAAATTTGTGACTATTGGTCAATATTTTAAATAGCAAATAAAACCGCTGATGTTAGAACAGAAGAGAGCAAGCATGCAAAAAACTTCGGAAAAGTCCGATGTTTCTCATATATAAAAAGACTCACGGATGGTAAAATTAATTTACCGAAATTTTGAAGCCGTCTGTTTTCAAAGTCACATGACGGTACTACATAAGTCAGCGGAAGGAAGGGTTTTGAGGTTAATGAAAAAGACATGGTGGAAAGAAAGTGTCGTCTATCAGATTTATCCGCGTTCATTTGCCGACAGCAACGGCGACGGCATCGGCGATCTTGCCGGGATCACGGGAAAACTGGACTATCTGAAGGAACTCGGCATTGATGTCATCTGGCTCTCTCCGGTCTATCAGAGCCCGGAAGCGGACAATGGATACGACATCAGTGACTACCGTGCCATTAATCCGAAATTCGGCACGATGGAGGATTTCGACCGTCTCCTGTCCGAAGCGCATGCGCGCGGCATCCGGATTGTCATGGATCTTGTCGTGAACCACACATCTGATGAGCATGCATGGTTTGTCGAGTCCAGGAAGAGCCGGACCAATCCGAAGAGAGACTATTATATCTGGCACGATCCGGTGGACGGCCATGAGCCGAATAACTGGGGCTCATGCTTCTCCGGACCGGCATGGCAGTACGATGAGACGACAGGACAGTATTATCTTCATCTCTTTCATAAAAAGCAGCCTGATCTCAACTGGGCCAATCCCGCTGTCCGGGACGCTGTCTTCGACATGATGGACTGGTGGTGCCGGAAGGGAATCGACGGTTTCCGCATGGATGTCATCTCGCTCATTTCGAAGCCGGACGGGCTCCCCGATTTCCCGACCGACGGCGGCCTCTACGGCGGCTGGTATCACTGCGCAAACGGTCCGCACGTCCACGAATATCTGCAGGAAATGAATCGCCGCGTTCTCTCGAAGTATGACCTCATGACCGTCGGCGAATGCTCCGCCACGACAATTGAAACGTCAAAACAATACGCAAACAGCGAAGGTACTGAGCTGTCCATGACTTTTTCCTTCGATCACATGGGGCTTGACGGCGGCAAGGATTATAAATGGAGCACGAAGCGCATCCCGCTCGTTCCGCTTAAAAAGGTCATGAGTGACTGGCAGACCGGTCTCGACGGAAAAGCCTGGAACAGCCTCTTCTACTGCAATCATGACCAGCCGCGCATTGTCGACCGTCTCGGAAGCACCGATCCGAAGTATCGTGCCGTCTCCGCGAAGTGCATTGCGACCAGTCTTCATCTGATGCAGGGCACTCCTTATATTTATGAGGGCGAGGAACTCGGCATGACAAACTACCCGTTCCGGTCCATCGATGAATTCCGCGATGTGGAATCCATCAACGCCTTCAAAGAGCTCACCGAAAAAACCGGCATCTCCATGGAAGAGCTTTTCCCGAAGATCGCTGCCAAGAGCAGAGACAACGCACGCACTCCGATGCAGTGGAACGCCGGGCCCGGCGCCGGTTTCACGACAGGCACACCGTGGATCGGCATCAACCCGAATTACACGGAGATCAACGTGGAGAGCGAGCTGAAAGATCCGGATTCGGTCTTCCATTACTATCAGAAACTGATCCGGCTCCGCCATGAGAGTGAGCTCATCTGCTACGGCCATTTCGAACTCCTGCTGCCGGACGACCCTGATCTCTTTGTCTATCGCCGTTATCTGGAAGATGGAAGAGAGCTTCTCACCGTCTGCAACTTTGCAGAGCACGGCCGCACCCTCGAGATCCCGGAACGCTTCAGGGACGGAAGAGTCCTGATTCAGGACATTCCGGGACACGACGTAAAGGACGGCACCTTGAAGCCGTATGAAGCCTATGTCATTGAAAAAGTCTGATCAGATCTAAATGATTCGGCAAAACCGCATCCGCGGTTTTTGCCTCAGCGAGGGATTCGTTTGAACGGTCTGCTGATGCAGCCCGTTCAAACTGCAGCATCGGTGCTGATGCACCGGCTGCCGCATTCGGCAAAACCGCATCCGCGGATTTTGCCTCAGCGAGGTATAAATTTAGTGATTCCTCATCCATTCTTATGATTATCGCCGGCATCATTCTTCTCATCTGGCCGGGCGGGAGCCTCAGAACACTTGCCATTGTCGGCGGTATTTTCCTGCTGCTGGAGGGTATTTCCCTTCTCGCCGGCAAGGGAATAAAGGAAGGTCAGAACCAGAGCCTCATCGGCAGCATCGTTCTGATTATTCTCGGCATCCTGCTTCTGACAAGACCCGGTGAATCCATCAGCATGATCATGTTCATCATCGGTCTGTGCTTCGTCATCAGTGCGGTGAGTTACATCTTCAACATCCGCAACAGCTTCGGAAACCGCAATATGAACCTTATTAACGCCGTCCTGATGCTAGTCTTCGGCATCATCATCATGGCGCACCCGTTCTCTTCCGCTGCCGCGGCCGTGAAAGTGGTCGCTGTATTCCTTCTCATCGACGGCGTGATGAATCTTGTGTCCAGCCGCTGACCGCACGGGGGATGGAATCACCGCATCCATGACAGGGCAGGCCGCATCAGCGCCCCGGCGTGACAAACGTCACTTTTCCCCGGACGGCACTTCTTTCACTCCATAATTTCTCTTGCCGAAAATTGCAGAGCCGACACGGACGATCGTCGCGCCTTCTTCGACGGCGACCTCGTAATCCTGTGTCATGCCCATGGAAAGCGTGTCCATCGAAACATTGTCAAAACCTTCTTCGCCGATCCTGCGGGCGAGCTCGCGGAGTCCGCTGAAATACTTTCTGTTGTCTTCCGGGTTCTCCGCGATCGGAGCCGAGGTCATGAGGCCGTGCAGATGAACATGCGGGAAGGCAGCGATCTCGTGGGCGGCATCGAGGGCTTCTTCTTCCATAAAGCCCCATTTCGACTCCTCGCGCGCGATATTCACTTCCATCAGAACATCCGCTTCCGAACCGGTTTTGACGGCTTCCTTCTCAATCTGCTCTGCCAGACGCACGGAGTCAACGGCGTGGATAAGTCTTACCTTTCCAATGATGTACTTTACCTTATTGCGCTGCAGATGCCCGATCATGTGCCACTCGGCCGCATCCCCGATCTCACTGATCTTCTCCGTGAGCTCCTGCACGTAGTTTTCACCGAACGCCCGCTGGCCTTCCGCCATGAGCGTCCGAATATTCGAGACGGGTTTTGTCTTACTCACAGCAAGCAGAGTGACCTCCTTCGGATCACGTCCTGCGCGCTTTGCCGCCTCTGCAATTCTTTCCTTTACTTCCCGGTAATTATTCTTCAGTTCATCCTCAGTGAGTTCTGACATAGCTGCCTCTTTGTTTCCTTTTTGTTTCTTTATCATACCCCGGTTATTCGATTACTCCGGGCTGATCCTTACTATTTCCTTGCCGCAAAAAGGGTTCCGACCTTTTTGCCTTCCATAATATCGTAGATGGTCTTCGGCTGCTTTCCATTGATGACAAGTGTCGTGATTCCCTGCCTTGTCGCCATGTCCGCAGCCTCCAGTTTCGTGCGCATGCCGCCGGTGCCTCTCCGCGACCCCGCGCCGCCTGCAAGTTTATAGGTTTCTTCCGTGATCTCGTCGATCCGGCTGATGACCTTCGCGCTCTTGTCAAAGCGCGGATCTTTGTCGTAAAAGCCATCGATATCCGAAAGGATAACCAGTTTATCCGCCTTGCAGAGGATCGCCACGACGGCGGAGAGCATATCGTTGTCTCCGAAAAGCTTCTCATCGGATTCAATCTCCGTGTAGCTCACCGAGTCGTTCTCATTGACGATCGGGATGATTCCCTGTTCGAGCAGCGCCCCGAATGTGTTCGCCAGATTGTCCTTCTTCACCTCATCATTGATATCATCCGCATTGAGGAGAATCTGCGCGACCGTCTTGTTGTAATAGCCGAAGAACTTGTCATACAGAAACATGTTCTCGCACTGGCCGACCGCCGCGGCTGCCTGCTTCATGCGCAGACTCTCCGGACGGTGCGTCATGTGGAGCTTCTGCGCTCCGATTGCGATGGCGCCGGATGAGACCAGAATGACTTCATTTCCCATGTTCTGAACATCCGAAAGCACCATGCTGAGTTCTTCAATGTTCCGAAGATCCGCACAGCCCAGCTCATTTGTGAGAGAAGATGTACCGACCTT
>ONGY01000055.1 GCA_900317475.1 uncultured Lachnospiraceae bacterium
AAGAGTAATAAAGCAATCTCAAAACCAAAAATAAAGATACGAAGAAATATAGATACACAAAAATAAAGATACGAAGAAACCAAGATGCCGCAGAATAAAAATACTAAGAAGCGAAGAAAATACGGCTGCAAAAGAAAACAACGAAATGATTTATGAAATGCGGTGCCCTGGCACCAATTTCGAAAAGCCCGGTATCCTGACCCCGGTAACAGACGGCACTGCAATCTTCCCTTCAGTGCCTGCAGCCATTTTTACTATAACAGATCAGACGAAAGAAAGATACAAAAAACTCCATGCTTTCCAATCTCCCTTCGGGAGATTGGAAAGCATGGAGTATATCTACAAATATTCCGTTTTGGGGAATCGGAATCGCTCCGATTCTCTCCCCTGTTACTGCGAAAGGCCGCGTCCGTTCCGCCGATTAAGGCTCGAAGCTGCGCTCCGATTCTCTCCCGCCTGTTACTGCGAGATCACTCCGAGAACACCGTTTGTAGGCGTGTAGCCTGCCGGAGCTACGAGAAGTCCGTTTGCATCAACTTGAACCGGTACGCCGGCACCGTCGATGAAGATGCAATTTGTGATGAGCGCGCCGGTATCAGAGAAGTAGAACCAGCCGCCGTCAATCTGCTGCCAGCCGGTGACAAGGGCGCCTCCCGCATCCGGGCTGAAGTAAATCATAACTCCGTTGAAGTTATAAAGGCCGGTGTAAAGTGAACCGTCCGCATTGAACATATAGTGCTTGCCGTCAATCGCCTGCGCGCCGACCAGTCTCTTATAATTGCTGTAATAATATGTTTTTCCGTTGCGCGTATCCCATCCGTTTGCCTTGATGAGTGTGAAGTAATCCTGCAGGCACTGATCCATGTCGACGCGGGTGCTGATACCCGGAACAGAACCGTTCGAGGTGTACTGCCACATTGCCGGATTCGGATACTCACATACATCATTGTACTGGGCAACCCAATGGTCGATCGTTACATTTCCCATGCGGGTGAGGAACCAGTTTTTGCTTGCATAGACCATCGGATAATAGCCTGCGTTGTAAATAATTGAACTGAATGCATTTACAATCTGCGCCTGCATATCCGGTGCAACCGCAAGGCATTCCTTCGCCTCATAGTCGATTGCAATCGGGAAGGAAACCGTATAATTTGCGCACATGTTCACAACCGTCATCGCCTCTGCCACAGCAGCGGCCGGCGTGGTCGCGCGGGAGTACCAGTAAACACCGCAGCGGATTCCTGCCTTATTCGCATTTACCATGTTGATGGCAAAGAACGGATCAACGCCAATCTGTGTGTCCCCGCAGCGGATCATGGCAAACTTGATTCCGCTCGCTGCAACGGAATTCCAGTCAATTGCGCCCTGATGCATCGAAACATCGATACCGGTTGATGCAGCTTCCGCTTTTGCACCGGTCTGCGGTACAAAAAGAAAAAGGAAAAATGCCGCAAGAAAGGCTGCGGCAATCAGTAAAATACGATGTTTGTCTCTGGTCATGACGGTTCCTCCCTGTAAAAACGCCCCTGGATGTGGAAAGGAGCTGTTCACTGGAGACTCCCTTCTGCGTTTCGAAAACTGATTTTCAAAAAGTGACAATCGCTATTATATCGGCCGCGTTTTCATGGGTCAACCACAATTTGCACAACATTCGCCAATGTAATTATTCTCGTGTATAAGCTTCTTTCAAAAAATATAGTCCGGGTTTTGGCTGCTGCCTGAACACATAGTCCGGTGTTCTGGCCCAAGCCGGCACAATAGGTCCCTGGTCTGGCCGCGGTCAGAACATATAGTCCGCCATCACGCTGTTGCTGACGTCGATGCCGCGGTCTGTAAGAAAGAGTCTTCCGTCCTTCTCAGTCAGAAGCCCCTCTGCGATGTGCCGGTCCGGGATTCTGCGATACACATCCCGGACGGTCTTCCCGAAACGCTGCCGGAAAGCCTCCTCGCCGATGCCTCCTGCCGTGCGGAGTCCGAGAAACATATACTCCTCCATGGCGTCCTTTATGCTCCTTGTCTGCCTCTCTCGCCGAATATCGGACAGGGCGCCGCTCTGCATCGCCTTTCGATACGTTTCAAGGTCTTTGGTATTCCGGAACCGGATACCTTCAGGCTCCGCCTCCGTAAAAACCAGAGAGGCCGCGCCGATCCCGAATCCCAGGTATGGATGTTCTGTCCAGTAACCGAGATTGTGCCTGCACTCATGCCCCGGCAGGGCGTAGTTGCTGATCTCATACCTGCAAAAGCCGCGCTCCCGGAGGAAATCGCGTGTTTTATAGTACATGCGCCTCTCCGTATCCTCATCCGGAAGATCCGGCAGAAAGGAAAGAGGCGAGGAAGCCGGAATTTTCTCTCTTTCCCCGTAACGGGCATAGTACGGCGTCCCCGGCTCCACAATGAGACTGTAGACCGAAAGATGCGTAAGCCCGCTCTCACACGCAATGCCGATTGATTTTAGCAGCGATTCCTGTGTCTGCCCCGGTATTCCGCTCATGAGGTCAGAGGAGATCTCCGTAAATCCCGCCTCCTCTGCCAAGCGGAGCGCCGCAAGAGCCTCTTCCCCGCTGTGAATCCTCCCGAGCGCTCTGAGTTCCGGATCAAGAAAAGACTGAACACCGAACGAGATACGGTTAAATCCCATTTTCCGGAGGGCAGAAAGTTTTGGCGCGGAGGCGGTGCCGGGATTGCATTCTGTCGTGATCTCAGCGTCGTCTGAGACAAGAAAATTCGTATAAAGCGCTGCACAGATATGGTCGAACTGCTTCTCCGAAAGAAGCGTCGGAGTGCCGCCGCCAAAGAAAATGGAATCGACTATTTTTCCATCCGGCGAACCGGTCCCGTATACGGACCCTGCGAGGCGTATCTCCGTCACCAGCGCTTCCACATACTGCGAGATGGTCTCCTCTCCGGCCGGCCCCGAGAGGAAATCGCAATAGAGGCACTTCCGCACGCAGAATGGAATATGAATATACAGAGACAGCAGATTTTCCTTTGGATTTCTTCCCATCTTGCTCTCCGTTCAGTAGGGAAAAGCAGAATGACTGTGAATGACGGAATGACAATAAATTCCGATGCGCCCTTCTACTCTTCGTTCTCCGTTTCCTGCCGCTTTGCAAGAATACGGATGCCGTTTACCTCCGTGTCCTCCTGCAGAGGAATCAGGATATATTCGCGTCCGTCGATTACCCGCGTCGTTATCATGTCCTTCATCTCATCCTTCACACTGATGGAGACGCTGGGCGACTGAATGCGGAAGCTCTTTGCAATCCCCTGCAGACTGTCGGCATGGAAGGTGCCCCCTTCGCCGACGGCGGAGTCAAACTTCTCGGAGAAATCCTCGAGATTTTCGTCGGAGGCGCCGCTCTGGGCCGCAATTCTCCGCACATCCTCGCATCCGAGCTCCACCGGCTCGTCGCCGCCTTTCTTTTCCTCTTCTTTCACCATCTCTCCGATGGAATCCGTCACATTTTTTACGTTGTCAAACGTGCAGTCGCGCCCGAGCGTCTGTTCGATGAG
Organism: uncultured Lachnospiraceae bacterium; assembly: GCA_900317475.1. GTDB lineage: Bacteria > Bacillota > Clostridia > Lachnospirales > Lachnospiraceae > CAG-791. Next base: position 3,517 of record ONGY01000055.1, read on the forward strand.
ATCCGTGAAAAGTTCTTTCTGCGCTGACTCCGTGATCGGCATGTCCGAACCGAACAGCACTTCCATGAGCTCCGGATGCCGTTCATCCTCTTTCTTTGCGTAATAAAGAGCGGAGTGAATATCCGGCATACGGTCGTTGAAGGCAGGATACAGAAATCCGAGCATCGGCATCTGTACGCCGAGGTCGCTCTTTTTATTGACGAAGGTCATATTGGCAGCGTCAAAACACAGACCTTCCTTTATCTCTCCGACAGGGCAGATGCAGCAGATCAGGAATTGGTAAACATAGTCCGACGCGTCCTCGTTCATCTCCCCGTCGCTCGTCTTTTTCGGGATATCGTAATTTCCGTGTGCAAGGATAATCAGATGCCGTCCCGCGGAATCAAGATTTGCAAGTATATTCTTCGTGAACTCCTCGATCAGTCCGCTGTCGCCGAGCGCGGACTGAAGCAGATGGTACATCACCGTCTGCTTCCCGCCGACATTTTCCTCCTGAAGCGGAAATTCCAGGTTGAAAAGATTCCGGTTGATCCGTCCGGAAAGGGCCTTCTTCATGAGCTCGAGGTATTTCTCTTCTTCCTCTTCCGGAAGCGACATGAAAGCATCGTCGCTCCGGGCGATGATTTCTCCGTTCTCACCTGCAAAACAGCCGACAATCCGGTCGAGCGCGCAGTGGTTTTTACGAAAAAGCTTCTTGACTTCTGCAATTTCTTTCTTATCCATCGATTCTCTCAGCTCCTGTAAAACGGGTTTGTTTTAAAATAAGGCTCATCTCTCAGCCCGGGCCCGCTTCTCTCATCACCCGGTCAGTCTCCTGCTCCGGATGATGCCTTTTCCCCCATTAAAATACCGCCGGTCCCCGAAAGGGCCGACGGTAACGATTCTAACATAGAGAAGCACCGATTGGTGAATCCGATTCTGACTTATGCGAGTCGATCGACTCAGTCAAGATTCGGAAGAAGACCTGCCTTTGCGAGCGGCTTTCTCACTGCCAGGTAGACAATAACCGTGACGATGACAGAAAGGCCTGCATTCACCGAGGTGGTGAGAAGGTTCAGCGAGAAGATCGCATCCGCAGCGGACTTCCCGAGAATCAGTCTCTTGTAGATATATCCAAGACCCGGGTCTGCGATGATGTTGATGCCAAGGCCGCATGCCGATGCGACAATGGTTTTCCATACAAGGGTCTTTCCATTCTTCTCATCCTGAATCTTGAGAACCTTGTGACCGACCAGACCGGTCACAAGACCGATGAGCAGTTTGCAGATAAACGTCTTCGGTGCATAAACAACGTAAACCGGATCCAGAAGGTCACCGATCGTCATGCCGATTGCACCGCCGAGGCCGCCCCAAAAGCCGCCGATCAGCAGAGCCCCAATTGCGACCACTGCATTGCCGAGATGGAAACTCGTCGCATCCGCGCCGACATAGATCTTGATCTGAAGGAACGTGAAAACTACATACGAAAGGGCTGCGAAAAGTCCTACGTAAACAACCCTCATCACTGCCTTGTTCTGATGCTTTGCTCCCGCATCTCCTGTTACTGCTTTTGCATTCGCTGCCATGAAAATCATCTCCTCATAAAGATTTCTGTCAGGTGCGCTCCTGTTGATATCGGAAAGTATAGCACCATGTGGACTGTTTTGAAGTGCCAATTAATGAATTTATAAGCATACCAGTTTGCGAGGAGAAGTTCGGTGCGCAATATGGATTTCCGTCCGGGCCCGCAGTCCCGGACCGCAGTTCAGTTTTTGCGGCCGGAATTATCGGAGTCCAGCTTCAGAACATTCATGAAGGCTTCCTTCGGAATCTCGACATTACCGACCATCTGCATCCGCTTCTTGCCTTCCTTCTGTTTTTCGAGCAGCTTCTTCTTGCGCGAGATGTCGCCGCCGTAGCACTTTGCAAGGACATCCTTGCGCATTGCCTTCACGGTCTCGCGGGCGATGATGCGGCCGCCGACCGCCGCCTGAATCGGCACATCGAAGAGCTGTCTTGGAATCTCATCCACAAGCTTTTCGCAGAGCCTGCGGCCGCGGTCATATGCCTCTTCCTCGTTGATGATGAACGAGAGCGCGTCGACCGGCTCCTTGTTCACAAGGATGTCCATCCGCACGAGTTTTGCCGGCTGGTATCCCTTCAGTTCATAGTCAAAACTTGCGTATCCGCGCGATCTTGATTTCAGCGCGTCGAAGAAATCGTAGATGATCTCATTGAGTGGAAGCTCATACTTCAAAATCGCGCGGGTTTTCTCGATATAGTCCGTTGAGATGTAAACGCCGCGTCTCTCCTGGCACAGCTGCATGATCGGTCCGATGAACTCCGTCGTAACCATGATCTCGGCGTTCACGATCGGTTCCTCCATGTGCTCAATCACGGAAGGGTCCGGCATATTCGAGGGGTTCGTGAGCTCCAGCATGGTGCCGTCGGTTTTATAGATCTTGTAAACGACCCCCGGGGCCGTCGCAATGATGTCAAGGTCATATTCCCGCTCGAGGCGCTCGAGAACAACTTCCATGTGGAGAAGCCCGAGGAATCCGCATCGGAAACCGAAGCCAAGGGCGAGTGATGTCTCCGGCTCAAAGGTGAGCGATGCATCGTTGAGCTGCAGCTTCTCAAGCGCATCCTTGAGGTCCGGATAGCGCTGCGAGTCCGAAGGATACATGCCGCAGAATACCATCGGCTGCGCGGGCTTGTATCCCGGAAGCGCCTTGTCGCAGGGACGGGCTGCCTCCGTAACCGTATCGCCGACACGGGCATCGCGGATGTTCTTGATGGACGCGGTAAAGTAACCGACCATTCCCGTATCCAGCTCATCGCAGGGAATGAATCTGCCGGGGCCGAAGTAGCCGACCTCGACGACTTCCTCCTCTGCTCCGCTCGCACACATGCGGATCTTCATGCCCGGTTTCAGACAGCCGTCCCGGATACGGACGAAAACAACCACGCCGCGATAGGAATCATAAAGAGAGTCGAAAACAAGAGCCTTGAGCGGAGCCCCCGGATCTCCCTGCGGTGCGGGGAGCTTGTGCACAATCTGCTCGAGGACCTCGTGAATACCGATCCCATTCTTTGCGGAAATCAGCGGCGCATCCGAGGCATCGAGCCCGATGACATCCTCAATTTCCTCCCGCGTCTCCTCCGGCCTTGCCGAGGCGAGATCGATCTTATTGATGACCGGGATGACCTCCAGATCATGATCGATTGCAAGATAGCAGTTCGCCAGCGTCTGAGCCTGAATGCCCTGCGTCGCGTCAACGATGAGAATGGCGCCGTCGCAGGCTGCGAGAGAGCGGCTCACCTCATAGTTGAAGTCAACATGGCCGGGCGTATCGATGAGGTTGAAAAGGTATTCCTCGCCGTCGTCTGCATGGTAAATCAGGCGGACAGCCTGCGATTTGATGGTAATGCCCCTCTCACGCTCGATGTCCATGTTGTCGAGGACCTGGTCCTCCATCTCACGTTTTGTGAGCACGCCGGTGGCCTCGATCATGCGGTCCGCGAGCGTGGATTTGCCGTGATCAATGTGTGCGATGATGCAGAAATTACGGATTCGTTCCTGAAGCGATAAAGACATAAGCTCTCCCGACAAAACAAAAGCAGGAGTCCGAAAAGAGGGTCCCGGAACTCCTGCCATTTATACAATCTGAACAAGTACAGCCGATTACTTGCCGATCTTATTAACTTCTGCTGCGAGGCGGGAAACCTTTCTCGAAGCGGTGTTCTTCTTGATGACACCCTTGGAAGCTGCCTTTTCAATTGCAGAGGTTGCGCTCTTCAGTGCTTCCTTTGCAGCCTCGGCATCACCGTTCTGAGCTGCAGCAGTAACCTTCTTTGCAGCAGTTTTGACGCCGCTCTTTACAGCCTTATTTGCTTCCGCCTTCTTGGCATTCGTAATAACTCTCTTCTTGGCAGATTTAATGTTTGCCATTTCTATTCCTCCATCATAAATCAATTGCGAATCTATCTTGATTCGATGCGCCCCGTTCAGGCGGAGACACGCACGTCTGAGGTCACATACGAATGTATTCTAATGTAACGGTATTGCGTTGTCAAACGGATATTTACTTTCAGGGCCGCCTTTTACGGACCTTCTCGGCACTGCAGACACGATAATCTTCCGAATCCGCATAAGCCCTCCCGGAAAGCCGGGGAAACTTGCGCCGGGCGCAAAAACCCAGAAGGCGTCACTGCGGATTTGTGAAATCAAGAACCGGATCTGCCGGTGCAGGCGCCGGTTCAACCTTCTCTGCCTGCAGGATCATGCCCTGTCCCGTGACGACCATGTAGCTTCCCTGCCACATGTTCTCCAGCTTCGGATAGGAATCAAACTCGCCCGGCGTCACCTTTGCGGTGAGATACACATAATCGCCGTCCTTCAGCTCGTCAGCTCCGTCGTACTTTACAACGTTGCCGAAAACACGGATATCGTTCGCGCAGCAACGGTTTTATGACGCTCGACAGAAACCTGATATTTTTGCCCTCATACCAGTCCGGATGATCGAAGATATCCTGGAACCAAATAGCATAGTTGATGCCGTCGAGCTCGATCGGGTCCCTGCTGATGTCGTACGGCAGGTCCTCCGCCTCGGCTGTATCGACTTCTCCGTCCTTGTCCTCAAAGATGATCTCGGCATTCGGATTGATGGCCTTGAGATTGCGCTTATAGGAAATCAGCGTCTTGTGGTCGATCCCGTCACACCGGTTCACCATAATCAGCTCGGTACCCCGGATCTGCTCTGCGAGCAGACTCTTGAGATCGCCGTTCTGGAAATACATCGGGAATGTCGAAGCATCGATGGTCGTGAGCTCCTGCTCGATCATCCATTTCTTCGGTATCCGGAATTTGCGGAAATCCCACATGCCGTTCCACTCGATGAGAATCCGCTCCGGATTGTATTTTGCATCGAGAGCCATCAGCGCGGCCGGTGTGAATTCATCGAGCGATTCGATGTCTTCCTTGACGGTATGCGTGGCTTTCATAAGCTTCGGGCCATAACCGACTGTTCCCTCTTCGCAGGCAATCACAAGTGTTACGCCTTTGGTCTGGAAATAGGGCTGCCCGATTGTATAGGTGAAGAACGACGTTTTCCCGCTCTCGAGAAAACCGTTGATCACATAAACCGGTTTTTGTTCAGAACTCATAGTATTTCTCCCCGGGGCAGAAGACCTCCCGGATGCTCACTTATAAACCCGCAGAAACAAAATCCGCGAATGCGGTTCTGCCGAATGCGGGAGCCGGTGCTGCAGTCTCAAACGCCTGCATCGGCAGGACATTCAGACGTTTCTCTGTTTATTGTCTGTTCTCGAACAGTGCATCGAGACTGTCATCGTTCAGGTTCGCGCCGATGACGCAGATCTTGCCGGTAACATCGGCCGATCCGCTGCGGACATTGGTCTCCTCCGGAACGTAATCGAAATGGATCCATGTCCCGTCTTCTGCCGGGACCATGCCCTTCGCGCGGAGAACAACACCGTATTTGTCGGAATCGCCGAGCGCCTCAAGGCACTTTTCGATTCTCTCCTTCGTGAACTTGGCCGGTGTCTCCATTCCCCAGCTTCCGAAGACTTCATCCGCATCATGTTCAGAGTGATGATGCCTTACGCCGTTTTCATCTGCCGTCTCACCGCTCCCCTCATGATGGTGGTGATGGTGATGATGTTCGTGACCGTCATGATCATCCTCGTCATCGGCCTTCCTCTTCCTTCTCTGCGAGAACTTCCTCGAGCATCTCTTTCTGCAGGTCATTGTTTCCTTCGATTGTATCAAGGACAACTTTCCCATCCAGCTCGGCAAGGGGTGTTGTGATGATGGTTGCCTTGCTGTTGTGCTCGCGGAGCAGCTTCACGGCCTCGTCGATCTGCTCTTTGCTGGCTTTATCCGTTCTTGTGAGAAGGATGGTGCCCGCGTTCTCAATCTGATTGAGGAAAAACTCACCGAAATTGCGGATATACATCTTCGCCTTGGTGGCATCGACAACCGCAACCGCGCTGTTCATCTCCATGTCAGTTCCGACCGCCGCATTGTTTACCGCACGCATAACATCGGAAAGCTTGCCGACTCCGGAGGGCTCGATCAGGATGCGGTCCGGATGATACTGCTCCATGACCTCCTTCAGAGATTTTCCGAAATCGCCGACCAGTGAGCAGCAGATGCAGCCCGCATTCATCTCACGGATCTTAATCCCGGACTCCTTGAGGAATCCTCCGTCAATTCCGATCTCACCGAACTCATTCTCGATCAGGACCACCTGCGTTCCGGCCAGCGGCTCTTTCAGAAGCTTCTTTATCAGAGTCGTTTTGCCAGCTCCGAGAAAGCCGGATACAATGTCAATTTTTGTCTTTGCCATGATTATTTCCTTCTTTCCGACTGGACAGATGTCCCTGCCTGTGCGGCCGTCATCTGTTCACAAAATCATGCCGCCTTCAGGAACTGGAAGCCCCCGGAAAGCGGCAGAATCAATGTCTATGAATGAGCAGAGCTGTAAGCCGGGTTATGTCTTTTAAGACGATCATCTATCTAGAACCCGCGTTGCCGCGTGTTTCAAGCGACCCACCTGAGGACGTGGACGGGCCGTCCTGTTGTCCTCTGCTCGGTCTTGCTTCGGATGGGGTTTACAATGCGCCCTGTGTTGCCACCGGACCGGTAGTCTCTTACACTGCCCTTTCACCCTTACCCCTTGCGGGGCGGTCTGCTCTCTGCTGCACTTTCCCGGGAGTTGCCTCCGCCGGCCGTTAACCGGCATCCTGCCCTACGAAGCCCGGACTTTCCTCACCTGCGCCCTTTCGGGACCTGCAGCCGCGATCGTCCACTCTGCTCACCGTCGTTTACTTTAGTTAGTTGACATAAATTTGTCAAATGAAAACTTTCTTAACTGGAGTAATGCCTCCTGTACCTTACACCGGGAAGCACCCGCCGCCCACAAACTCACGGCAGATGGAATTCTTCGGAACGGCTGCTGTGTCGACACCGACAAAGTAATCGAGGAACTTGAGAAGCCGCTTTGCCTCATTGTACTCCGGCTCTCCCGGCTCCACCCGGAAGAGCTGAGGCTCCGCGAACTGCTTGAGAACCGCAAGCTCATAGATCAGCACCGAGTTGAATGTCACATCCGCGTCGTCCTGATACGGGAAGATATACTGTTCCTCGCCCTCGCGCACTTTTTTCCAGGCCCTGATTGTTTCCTGGGCTGAATACCCGCGCGTCCTTGCATCACGGACCATCCGCCGCAGCAGTCTTGCATCCGTCGAGGGGATCCGGTTGTGTTCATCGATATTGAGACTTGTGAGTGCGCTGGTATAAATACGGAACTTATTCTCATCGGCGAGGTCCGGTGTCAGCTTCGGATCAAGGCAGTGAATGCCCTCCATCACAAGGATGTCATTCTCCCCGAGTTTCAGCGTGTTGCCCTTATACTCGCGTTTGCCGCTCTTGAAATTGAAGGTCGGCATTTCGACCGTCTCTCCGTCGAGAAGATCGTTCATGTCGTCATTGAACTGCTCAACATCGAGTGCCTCCAGACACTCGAAATCATAGTTTCCGTCGATGTCCACCTTCATCTTCGCCCGGTCGACAAAATAATTGTCGAGACTGATGATGTGCGGAACGAGCCCGAAGGAACGGAGCTGAATGGCGAGCCGGTGCGCGAACGTAGTTTTTCCGGAGGAACTGGGTCCCGCGATGAGCACAAACTTCACCTGACCGCGGTCATAGATCATCTCCGCGATGTCACCGATCCGCCGCTCCTGGAGCGCCTCCTGCACCAGAATCATATCGCTGATCCGTCCGCCGCAGATCTGGTCATTGAGGTCACCGACCGTCTCAATATCGACCTTGTCTCCCCAGTCTGTCGAGAGCGAAAGGGTATCGAAGAGATTATGCTGATCGACGAACGGTTCAAGTCCGCACGGATTTTCCATGGTCGGAAGCACAAGGACAATCCCGCTGTTGTATGCGAGCACGTCAAACCAGTGGATGTACTTCGTGTTCGGGAACATATAGCCGTAGAAATAGTCGGAATATCCTTCGCAGTTATAGACATTGATGGTCGAACTGCGGCGGTAATGGAACAGCTTCACCTTGTCTTCCATTCCCTGCCGCCGGAACAGCTCCACCGCGTCGTCAATCGGGTATGTCCGCTTGGTGATCGGTACGCTGCGGTCCCTGAGTGCTTCCATGCCGGCTTTGATCTTCGCCGCGAATGCGTCATCGATGTCCCCGCTGTAACCGTGGATACTGCAGAAGAGACCGTTTCCCAGCGAAAACTCGATCTTGACATGGATTTCTGAACCGAAAAGGTCCGCGGCAGTTTTGACGAGCATCATGACAGCGGTCCGGCTGTAGGTATTGTACCCGGCCGGCTGGCTCGTGCGGACCATTGTGAGAACGCCGTCCCGATCTGCTCTCTTTGAAAGTTCGCGAAGCTTTCCGTTTATCTGGACAAGGGCAATTTCGCCTTTGCCTGTATCCTGATATTCGTCCACGATGGACTCATAGGAAGTGCCTTTATCATAATTTCTTGTCTTTCCATCAATCATCAGAGCCGGCATATTCTTATCCTCTAATCATACTTCCCGAAACTTTTATTCCCGAAACGTCTGCTTTCCGGAACTCATTCTCTCCGGAGCTCATACTTACCGGAGTTCACGCTTATCCAAAGCTCCTGCCTTACGGAGCTCACACTTTCCGGAACTTATACTTCCCGGAACGGTTCGCCCTGCACCGATTCAATCACTTTGATGTCCGGGGCTTCCCGGTTCAGAAACTGTTTCATATACGGAATGAATATCTTTTCGATCCCAAAATGGCCGGCATCGATCACGGCAATCCCCTTCTCCACTGCATCAATTCCGACATGATGCGAGATATCCCCGGTGATCATGACATCCGCCTCTGCCTTCAGCGCAAGGCCGATCTGATCTCCTCCGGAGCCCGGCATGACTGCAGCCGTCACAACCGGCTGCTCCGGATCCCCGTAATACCGCACATGCGGAATTTTAAACCTATCCCGGACGAGTTCCGCAAGTTCTTCGAGTGTCATGTACTCGGGAAGCTGTCCGATCCGCCCCAGGCCCTCGTGCGAAATATCATCCTCGTACGTGACCATAAGGACATCACGGTTCTGCAGATTCAGCTCGTCTGCCGCAGCATCCGCCATACCCATCACGTCAAAATTCGTGTGCATCGCGTAATAGGAGATATCGTTCTGAATGAGCTTCACGAGCCGTTTTCCGACATAGTCCTCATCGCTTGCACGGTTCACACCGTGAAAAATCAGCGGATGATGTGTGATCAGCGCATCCGCCTTATCCGCAATTGCCTCATCGACCACCGCGCTCGTGGCATCGACGGCAAGAAGAACCGTCCTGACTTCTTTGTCAGACCGCCCGGCAAGAAGCCCCACATTGTCCCAGTTCATTGCATAGGACTTCGGGCAGAGCTGCTCGATTTCTTCCATCAGTGAACTCATCAGCATAGAATCACCGCCTTCGCTAAGAATTTTGCTTAGAATCACTCAGAAAATAGAATAAAGAGTTTTTACACTCTCAAAATAGCATGAAAACAAGGCTGTTGGAAGCAGTGCCGTCATATATCTCCGTGTCCTGATGCTTCCGGGGCACTGGCAGGGCTTTCCCCGCGGCTTTCATAAAGAGACAGGAGAAAACGGACGTCCTCAAGATCCTGTGAAAACATACTCCTCCGCTCCCTTGCGTCCGGATTTGTGGATGATTTCGTCCCTTCGAGCATCTTTGTGTCCGCTGCCTTTCGCAGGAGAAGATACTGTTTCAGCACCGGATCTCTTCTCCGGATCAGCACAGGCCCGTAAGCATCCTCCCGGCGGATCTCGTCCGCCGCCAAAGTTCTGTCTTCCGCCTTCGCTCCATTCTTTTTTTCAGTTTCTCTCTCTGCTCTGGCCGAAGCTTTGATCACCGGGTAATACTTTCCCCGCTCGACTGCCATTCTTTCATCCGTGATGACAAATCCGAGCTTGTCTTTCTCCCGGAGCAGGATTTCTGCCATCAGTGCTCCTCCCATTCCGGAAATCACAAGTGTCTTTGTCTCTCCCGCCTCCAGCCCATCAAGGCCGTCCGACAGCCGGAAGCTGGCGCGGTCCGAAAGCCCGGTAAGCCTTGCATGCTCTCTTGCGCCCTCGATCGGGCCTTCCCGGAGATCGCATCCTATGACGGCCGGGATCTTTCCCGCGGCAAGAAGTGACAGGCCAAGCCATCCATGGTCACAGCCCACATCCGCCAGCGCATCTCCTTCCGGCACAAAATCCGCGATCATTGTAAGCCGCGGCGATAAATTCAGTTTTGCCATCGATCAGTCCTTTAGGTAAAAATGCGCCCGCGCCAGCTGTTCGAGCTTCTTCTTGTTTTCGATCGTCTCGGAGAGCGAGCTCTTCCCCCCTGCATTTGCGAAGCGGCTGCGCTGCAGGCTGCCTTTTTTCACCTGATAGACGATGTCCCGAAGCGCCTTCTCCCTGTCTTCTTTTTTCTCCGGCATGTCAAGATGGGTATTGAAGAGTGCTGCCGCCTCCATCTGCTCTTTCTCGGTCACGAAGAGAGAAATTATGGATGCCTCTTCCGCCGGTTTATCCAGATTCCGGAAGAATTCCGAAGCCGCGGTGCGATAGACACCTGCCGAGAAATCATCCGGCGAAATATACGCCGAAACCTGACGGATCAGAGCCGGGTCATCCGCGAGCCATGTAAGGAGATAGCGCTGTGCCCTTAGATCGGCGCTTTCAACCGCCTGCTCCTCTTTCGTCCTTGAAGCCGGCCTTCCCGTATAAGGATCCGTACCGCCTCCGGGAAGAGCCGCGCCGCCGTCCGCATACGCTCCTGCAGAACCGCCCGCGTTTTCCCCGGATTCTCCGCTTTCCTCCTCTGCTGGACGGGCAGAAGCGTTTCTTCTTGCTGCAATCCTTGCCGCCCGCTCCTCCTGAACCTGTGCTTCTTCCTCGCTAAGGCCCACCATGGTCCGGAACGTTTTCTCGTCTACCATGTATTTCGAGGAGATGATGCGGATGTAGCTGTCCCTCTCGATATCATCTGTGATTCCGGCCGTTTTGGCTGCGGCTGCGCGCACGAAATCGGAACGGCTCCCGGGATCCTGCAGATCGTACTTTTCCTGCTCCTTGCGGATTTCGAAGAGGAATGCATTCTCCGCCGTGTCAATCCGTTTCTGGAATTCCTCACCGCCGATGGCTTTGATGAACTCATCCGGATCCTTATACGGCTCCAGATGCAGGACTTTCGCCCGCACGCCGGCATCACGCAGTATTCCGTTGTTGCGGATCGCCGCTTTCGTACCTGCCTCGTCGCTGTCATAGGAAAGCAGGACTTCCTTCACATACCGCTTCAGCACACGGGCCTGCCCGGTCGTAAAACTCGTCCCGAGCGAGGCCACCGCCTGTGTGAATCCTGCCTGATGCATCGAAATGACATCCATGTATCCTTCGCAGAGAATGAAACGGTCTGCCCGGCTCTTCCGTGCAAAATTCAGCGCATACAGATTCTCGCCCTTGTTGAATATCTTTGTCTCAGGCGAATTCAGATATTTCGGCTTTCCGTCGCCCATCACGCGTCCGCCAAAACCGATGACACGGTTCTGGATGTCCATGATCGGGAAGATGACGCGGTTCCAGAACTTATCGTGAAGCCCGTGCTTTTCATCAAAGGCAGCCACTCCCGACTCCAGAATCACAGAATCATCAAATCCTTCCTCCCGAAGGTGCTTTACAAGATCCGAATTGCGCCCGTCCGCATAACCGAGGCCGAAATTGTGCATCGTCTCCGGCGAAAGCTTCCGGTCCGTGAGATAGGATAGTCCCGTTCTTCCGACGGGGCTCCTGAGCAGCTTGTAATAATAAACAGCTGTTTCCTTATTCACGGCGAACAGCAGCTTCTTTCGCTCCTGCTCCTGCCGCATCTCCGCGCTGAATTCCTGTTCGGGGAGCGGGACACCGGCGCGCGCAGCGAGCTCCTTTACGGCTTCCGGAAATGTAATGTTTTCATATTTCATCACAAACGTGATCACGTTGCCGCCCGCGCCGCAGCCGAAGCAGTAAAACATCTGCTTGTCACGCGAGACAGAGAACGACGGTGACTTTTCGTTGTGAAAAGGGCAGAGACCGAAATAATTTGCCCCCTGTTTTTTCAGTTTTACGTATGAGCCGACAACATCGACGATGTCATTGCGGCTCCTCACTTCTTCAATTACTTCATCGGGATAATACATTGACAGTTTACCTGTTCCAGGTCTTCGGCACGAACAGATCCTCGTACCGTTCGATTGCATAGCGGTCCGTCATAGAACTGATATAGTCACAGACAACGCGCTCCTTTGAGTCTCCCAGGGCAATGCGCTCTTTCATGTAGTCGGGAATCACATCGACGTGATCCAGATAGTAGAAGTAAAGAGTTTTGACGAGTTCAAACGCCTTTCCCTCCTCGCCCTTCGCCTCCGGGTTCGTGTAGACATTCTCGAACATGAAGTTCCGTATTTTCGTAAAAGCTTCGTACGTCACCGGGGACATCTCCACAACCGGGCGTCCCTCACTTGTCGTGATGATGTCATGAATGAAATGGTCGAGCCGGTCATTCAGCGAGCGCCCGAGGACGCCTGCGATGTCTTCCGGGACATCTGCCTCCGTGAGAATGCCGCCGCGGATGGCATCGTCCATGTCATGATGAATATAGGCGATTTTGTCGGAAAAACGCACGACCTGCCCTTCCAGTGTCGACGGCATAGTACTCATCTGATGATTGAGAATCCCGTCGCGGACTTCCATGGTCAGGTTCAGCCCCTGTCCGTTCTTCTCAAGAACATCGACCATACGGACGGACTGTACGTTGTGTTTGAAGTGTTCCGGGCAGGCTTCATTCAGTGCCCGCTCCCCCGCATGCCCGAACGGTGTGTGTCCCAGGTCATGTCCGAGTGCGATTGCCTCGGTGAGATCCTCATTGAGCTGAAGCGCCCGGGCTATCGTGCGCGCGATCTGGGATACCTCCAGTGTGTGCGTCATGCGCGTGCGGTAATGGTCACCATCCGGAGTGATAAAGACCTGTGTCTTATCCTTGAGTCTTCTAAAAGATTTACTGTGAAGAATACGGTCCCTGTCACGCTGGAAGACGGGCCGGATATCATCCTGTTCCTCCGGGTGCAGCCTTCCCTTTGAATCCACTGCATGCGCAGCCCACGGAGCCAGGAGATCGTGTTCGCGCTTTTCCAGTTTCTCTCGGATGTTCAAAAGACATGTCCTTTCTTTGCCGGAAACCGGCAGATGTAAAGCGGATACAGTGACAGGAAAAAAAGAAAACCGGGTGCTAAAGGGTGCAGCCTGATATGGATTTGCGAAATCATCGGCAGCTGCCCCGTCACCCGCGATTCCGGCATTAAAAAAATTCGGCATGGTCTGTCTGCCTTCCAGGCAGGACAAACCATGCTGAATTCTTGAATAAATATGGGGCGGAGGGGGCTCGAACCCCTGACCTCTTCCGTGTGAGGGAAGCGCTCTCCCGGCTGAGCTACCGTCCCGTTTCGTATTGCAGTCGGCCTGCCGTCAGACTGAAGTCATTATAGCATATGGCCGACATTTTCTGAAACTATTCCCGGAAACTACCGGGAATTGAAAAAGCCGGGATGCATTTCCCGGCTCATTCAGAATGCGGAAGATGGGACTTGAACCCACACGACATTGCTGCCACAAGAACCTTAATCTTGCTCGTCTGCCAGTTCCGACACTTCCGCGTATTCTGTTGCAAAATCCCTTTCTCTGTCCCCTTCAGGAAGAGAGTGCAGGAAAAGGGACTTGAACCCTCACTGTATTGCTACAACAGGCACCTGAAGCCTGCGCGTCTGCCAATTCCGCCATTCCTGCGCGCAAGTGTTATAATACCCAAATCATCTCCGCCTGTCAACCAAAAATTTCAATTTCCATCTTTCCGTTTAGTCCGGCATGAAATTGCGGCCATACGGCAGATCCGACAATCGCGCATATGCCGCAGCATGCATCATACCGGGCCGTCCGGCCCTATTTTTTCTTGATGGTCATCGCATCCCAGGAATCATCCGGCACCATGGTGATATACGTCTTTCCCGGGCTCAGCGTAATAAGAGCCCCTGTCTGCGTAAAATACTTAGTCGGATCCGTTCCGCTGTTCTTCGTCCAGAGAATCGGGATTGCATATCCTCCCTTGAGGAGGTATCCCGGCTGATTTGCACTCAGGCAGTTGTAGATGAGATACCCGTGCTGATCAAGCTTCGTGAACCCTACGTCCATCAGGATGACGTTGTCAAAGGAAACCGTCTTGTTATTCGTTCCGTCCTTGATCAGTGTGCCGTGCTGATAAAAATCATATGTGTTTGTTTTCTTGTTATAAACAAGTTTTGACTTTGTGTTGTCAAGCGGAAGATCAACCTCCAAAGCCTTGAAGCTGTCAGAGCGATTGGACAGCGTGGATACACTCTTAGAAAAGCGGAAATGCGACTTCTTTGCATCCCCGTTCACATACTTTGAATATTCCGTACTGATCCCGGCCGCCTTCATGCGCTTTGCAGCTTCGCCAGCCAGAATGAACTCGGTGAACTCCCTTGCCTTGCCATTGTTTATACGGGTGAATCCGCCGGAGAGATGATCAATCGCCTTGTCCTCAAAATACTGATTGTTATAGTACGGTCCGCCGTCATGGCAGAGAACCGCGCCGTACTCTTCTGCGATCAGTATATTGGTCGGACGCGTGCTGCGGATGCTTCCGATCTTCTCCACGCTGTTCCAGTCCTTGAAAATCGCCATCAGGCGCGTGATCCGCCCGTTTGCGGTGCTGTTCATGAGCTCATAGACAATATCCGCATCGGAAAGACCGTAATGCGGAAGTGCGCGCGAATCATCATCGATCATGACAGCAATCGGACGCTGGTTTTTAAGACTGCTGCTGATTTCAAGTCCGGAGAGCTCACTTCTGTATGTCTCTTCTTTACCGCCCGATTCCGCAGTGCTTTTGGCAGAGGAACCTGCAGCCATTACCGGAACAATGCCGCCGGGAAGCACTCCGGCCAACAGAACACAGCCGGATACAAGCAGGATTGTCATAAAGACCGTAATCAGTTTTTGGATTGCTTTTCTCATGTTTATACCCCGCTGAGGCAAAATCCGCGGATGCG
>ONGY01000059.1:0-14281 GCA_900317475.1 uncultured Lachnospiraceae bacterium
TCATGCCTGTTTATTCCGGAAATATTCCGAAGAGGCGGCAGAACCCGTCCCCCGGCGGCTCTGCCGGGTTTAGGAGGCTGTCTTTCGGGTGTAGTTTCCGGCAAGACTTCAAAAATTTCCGAAGCCTGAGTATTGGGCGCCTCTGAATTCCCTGTCGGGCTTAGAAAACGAGTCCGCGTCTGCGGTTTTCGGCCAGCTACTGGTAATTTCCGCGGGCGGCGCAGAAAGGTGTTTCCGGGATTCCAGCCGTCCGGATTTCCAGTCGACTGGAATTCCAGCCGTCCGGAATTCCAGACGGGTCATCTCCTGTCTTACACAGAAATTACATTCATTTTACGAAGCACTGCTATCGGCAGAATTTCTTCCCCAATAGAATTACAACCGTAAGAACATGAAATTGGTTCTTGTACATAGCATCCGGCATGGATAAGCCGGGCATCCAGCCAAGAGGAGGAAATTCTTTATTATGAAAAATCTGTTTGTTAAGAAAATTACTGCTGTTTCCGCAACAGCACTGATGGCAGCAGGAATGCTCGCAGGATGCGGCAGCTCATCGAGCACCACAACCGCTTCCACAGCAGCAGAGACGACGGAGTCTTCTGCAGCAGCTGAATCAACCGCACAGACTTCAGAAGCTGCTTCTACTGAGGCTGCTTCCAGTGAGGCAGCATCCAGCGAAGCTGCTTCCACGGCTGCATCAGCAGTCAGCGGAGAAGTCACCGCAGCAGGTTCTTCCGCACTGCTTCCGCTTGCGCAGGCTGCAGCAGAGAGCTTCATGAAAGAGAATCCAGACTGCATCGTAACAGTCAACGGCGGCGGTTCCGGTGAAGGCCTGAAGCAGGTTGCTGACGGAGCAGTCGATATCGGTGATTCCGATGTCTTCGCAGAGGAGAAGCTTGATGCAGATGCAGCGGCAAAGCTTGTCGACCATGAAGTCTGCACCATCACGATGGCACCGGTTGTCAACGCAAGCAACAAGGTAACGGATCTCTCCACGGATGATCTCATTGGTATCTTCACCGGCAAGATCACGAACTGGAAGGATGTCGGCGGTGATGATATGGACATCGTCCTTGTCACAAGACCTTCTTCTTCCGGAACCCGTGCACTGTTCAAGACCTGGGCACTGAACGGCGAGGAGGAAGCATCGAACGAAGCACTTGAGACCGATGACTCCGGCACACTTCTTCAGACTGTTGAGCAGAACGAGGGCGCAATCGGATATGTAGCACTGAGCTACCTTGTCAACAACGATGCAGTCAAGACGGTTTCGATCGACGGTGTTGAGCCTACCCTTGAGAATACCTACAACGGAACCTACAAGGTATGGGGCTATGAGCATATGTACACTAACGGCGAAGGCTCCGAGCAGGCACAGGCATTCATCAATTATATGATGGGCGACACATTCGCAGACCAGCTTGAGTCCCTCGGCTATGGCGTATCTTCCAAGATGAGCGATGACGCAGTCAAGGCGCACGAAGCACAGTAATCTCGATCCATTGAATCGGACAGACCTGTTCGAAGAATAGGGCCGGCCGGCCGACAGAAACTGGATATGGAATCTGGCAAAGAGACAAATAGAAATACAAAGATCACGAAATCGTATTATTTCCGCAAGGAATACCTTGGGCGCGGCTTTGCGACCGGATGCGGCATCTTCATCATCGTGCTGACATTCGCCATCGGCATTTTCCTGCTGGTCAGAGGAACCGGAACGTTTACAAAGTTCCATCATTCGATTGCGGAATTTCTGTTTTCCGCTGACTGGTCGCCGGTCGACACGGCGCAGGGCAGCGGCGGCGGAGTGGGCGCGGCTATCTTCATCGTCGGTTCGCTTCTCACATGCGGTCTGGCACTCGCCATGATCACGCCGTTCGCCCTGGGGGCCGCGGTATTCATGACAGAGATTGCCCCGAAAGCGGGCGAGAAGATTTTCCGCCCGGCCGTGGAAATCTTCGTAGGAATACCTTCTGTTGTCTACGGCTGGATCGGCCTTACCGTTCTTGTCCCGTTCATCCGCGATGTCTTCCACGCAAAAATGGGCGGCTATTCCGTTCTTGCCGCAAGTATCGTGCTTGCCGTCATGATTTTTCCGACCATCACTACCGTTGCGGCCGATGCGATCCGGAGCACGCCGGATTCCTGCCGCAAGGCAGGCTACGGCCTCGGATCGACGAGATGGCAGGTCATTTACCGCATTGTCATTCCGGCATCGAAAAACGGAATCTTCACCGGCATTATCCTCGGACTTGCGAGAGCCTTCGGTGAGGCACTTGCGGTCGCAATGGTCATCGGAAAAACAAAGTCGTTCCCGAAGAATCTTCTCTCCCCGACGAGCAACCTGACCGCGGAAATCGCTGCGGATATGGGCAACACGGCAAGCGGCGGCGAGGCAAACATGGCTCTGTGGTCCATGGCGCTTCTGCTCTTCCTCATTTCCATGCTCTTCATCTTCCTCATCCATCTGATTTCGGGAAGCGGGAAGAAGAAAGAAAAAGACTGAAGGAGGCGCTGGATTAAGCATGATTGCAGATCAAAGAACAACAATGCAAAAACGTGTACACAACGCACAGAGAATGAACCGGATTATGACGGTCGTCTTTTACTGCATCGGCGGTTTCTTCCTCGTACTCATTCTGGTGCTTGCGGTATATATCATCATTAACGGCATCCGGAGCATTTATCCCGGTGTCTTCGGTTTTGACAGCGACGGCATAGGAAACCAGTTCTTCAACACCGTCTATCTGGTGTTCTGGTCGCTCCTCATCAGTGTTCCGATCGGAGTCCTCGCGGGAATTTACATGGCAGAGTATGCCGGGGACAATAAGCTCACGAAGTTTATTCGGATCAGCATCGAATCTCTTTCTTCGCTGCCCTCCATTGTGGTAGGCCTTTTCGGATATCTGGTGTTCATCCTTTACACCGGTGCGAAATGGAACCTTATGGCCGGCGCGCTCGCCGTTTCCATTCTCTCTCTTCCTTCCATCACGACGACGACAGAGGATGCGATGCGCTCCCTCCCGAAGAGCTACAAAGCAGGCAGTATGGCTCTCGGTGCGACGCACTGGACAACCATTCACAAGGTTCTTCTCCCGGCCTGCCTTCCCAGAATTATCACCGGTGTCATCCTTGCGGCCGGCAGAGGCTTTGGCGAAGCGGCAGCTCTTCTGTATACATCCGGTCAGAGCACGCGCCTGAACTGGAGCAACTGGAATATCACGTCCAAGACATGCCCGCTCAATCCGTTCCGCCCCGGCGAAACACTTGCGCTTCACATCTGGGTCATGCGGACCGAGGGCTCACTGAATGCGCATTCCGAGGAAATCGCAAACGTCTGCGCGATGATTCTTGTTATCTGCGTTCTCCTGTTTTCACTGGCGGCGCGTATGATCACAAAGCATGTAACGAGGAAGCAAACCGGCGATAATGCCTGAACGCATACAGATTCTGAAGAATCGAGGAAGCAATGGAAGAAACATTGAATAAGAATATCAAAACAGAAATCAGCGTGAAGAACCTGAATCTGCATTACGGTGAGTTCCACGCACTCAAGAATATTACGATGGATATTCCGGAACATGAGATCACGGCGCTGATCGGCCCCTCCGGATGCGGAAAGTCCACGTTTATGAAAACTCTGAACCGGATGAATGATCTGGAACAGGGCGTGAAGATTGACGGAACCGTCCTTCTTGACGGTGTCGACATTTATAAAACCATGGATGCCATCGAGCTCCGGAAGCGTGTCGGCATGGTATTCCAGCAGCCGAACCCGTTCCCGAAGAGCATCTTCGAGAACGTTGTCTACGGACCGAGGATCAACGGCATCCGGAATAAGGAAAAACTGATGGAGATCTGTGAGAGAAGCCTTAAGCAGGCGGCGATCTGGGACGAACTCAAGGACCGTCTGAACAAGTCGGCACTCGGGCTTTCCGGCGGACAGCAGCAGAGACTCTGCATCGCCCGCACACTTGCGGTCGAGCCGGAGGTCATTCTCATGGATGAGCCTACATCCGCTCTGGATCCGATTTCCACCGGCAAAATCGAAGAGCTTGCCATGCAGCTCAAGAAAGACTATACGATTGTCATCGTAACTCATAACATGCAGCAGGCGACGCGTATTTCGGATAATACCGCTTTCTTCCTGCTCGGCGAGATGGTCGAGTACGGAAAAACGGATGACGTTTTTGCAAACCCGAAGGACGAGAGAACGGAACGTTACATCACCGGCCGCTTCGGCTGATGGAATCGGATGAGGAGGA
This sequence comes from uncultured Lachnospiraceae bacterium, assembly GCA_900317475.1. Lineage (GTDB taxonomy): Bacteria > Bacillota > Clostridia > Lachnospirales > Lachnospiraceae > CAG-791. Next base: position 4,266 of record ONGY01000059.1, read on the forward strand.
GAAAGCATCATGATGACAAGAAGTGCTTTTCGAAAGGAACTCGGCCGCATGAACGACCGGGTCAGCGAGATGGGGCAGGAAACCATGCTCCAGATCGAGAAAACAATTCAGGCATTCAATTCAATGTCTGTTCCGCTCTGCAATGAGATTCTCAAGTGGGATGATCACATCGACCAGATGGAACAGGACATTGAGCAGAGCTGCCTTGACATCGTCCTGAAGGAAGCGCCGGTCGCTTCTGACTGGCGCCGCGTCGCGTCCTACATGCGTATGATCAGTGACATCGAGAGAATCGCGGACAACTGCTGCGATATTGCGGAATACATCAAGCGGCTCTCCATGATGGATGAAGTGGTTATCCCGGAATATTTCGATGAGATGTTCCGTGAGATGCGCGAGATGGTCGCAGATACATTTGCCGCATTCCGTGACGGAGACCTTGATAAGGCTTCCAGGGTGATCGACAGCGATGAGATTGTCGACGGTCTTTTTGAGCGGATCCGTGAGGAAATCGAGCAGAAGATCCGGGAAACTCCGGACATGGTATCCCAGTATCTTTCTTATTTCATGATCAGTAAATACATCGAACGGATGGCAGACCATTCGACCAGCATCGCGTCCTGGATCACCTATATCGTCAAGGGCGACCTGAAGATGTACTTCACCGACCGTTACAAGAAGGACCTCGCCCAGGACGCGAAGGATTCATCCGAGGACAGCGGTGAAAACAAATAACAGGAGAGAATAAGCCTTTTCCCGGGAAGAGAGGAGGACCCGTCCGGCCGGAGAAGACAGTCATGAAGTGACATGGAACGAAGCGGTTTTCGCTGAAGTTGCGTGAAATCATTCCGTAGTTTAAAATTTATTATGTATGGCATTTTGTACCGGATATCGGCGGAATCGCTGCCATGTGCGCGGAGGAGCTGATATTCCGGTATATCTGCGAAGCAAACACTTCTTCGGAATGGACGCGGAATGACTATTTTCAATTTTATTGAGATGCTGGGCGGCCTTGCACTGTTTCTTTACGGTATGCAGGTGCTCGGCGAGGGCCTGAAGTCTTCGGCGAGCGGCCGCATGGAACAGCTGCTCGAGAAACTCACGAACAACAAGTGGAAGGCTGCGCTCTTGGGAGCCGGCGTGACGGCAGTCATTCAGTCGTCCGGAGCTACGGTTGTCATGGTCGTCGGTCTTGTTAATTCCGGCATCATGTCCCTTGAGCAGTCCGTCGGCGTCACGATCGGCGCAAATGTCGGCACGACAGTGACGGCCTGGCTTCTCTCCCTTACGATGATCTCGGGCGACAATCTTCTTGTCTCACTCATCAAACCCGAAAATTTCGCTCCGATTCTTGCTCTGATTGCGGTTGCACTGCTGATGGTAGCCAAAAAGGATTACGTGCGGCATGCAGCCACCATTCTTGTCGGTTTTTCCGTCCTGATGATCGGAATGACCACCATGTCGGGTGCGTTCTCCGGGCTGGCAGACGATCCGAAATTCACCGGTATCATGACAGCGTTCGCTGAAAAGCCGGCGGTGGGACTTCTGGCAGGACTGATCGTGACCATTATTCTGCAGAGTTCCTCCGCTTCCATCGGCGTTCTTCAGTCCATGTCGATGTCCGGATCTCTCACGGTCGGCGGTATGCTGCCGGCGCTCATGGGTGCGAATATCGGTTCGGCAGTGACCGGCCTCATCGGTGCAATCGGATCGAACCGCAGTGCAAGAAGAGCCGCATGGCTTCAGATGTTTTACTGCATTCTGAAGGCGGGCGTGTTCATGCTGATTTTCTATCCGGTCAATGCGCTTGTCCACTTCGGATTTATGTCGAATCCGATCGACCCCATCGGCATCGCCATCATTCACACACTGTTCAATGTCGCGGCACTTCTCGTGTTCCTTCCGGGCTCCGATATCCTGGTCGCCGTCGTCAACCACTTCATTCCGGTCCTTCCGGAGGAGAAGAGCGATGTGAAGGCGATCCCGATTCTCGACGAGCATTTCTTCTCGAGCCCGAGCTTTGCTCTCGAGCAGGCGCAGACTGCAACCAATGATATGGCGCAGTATGCAAAGGAAGCACTCGAAATTTCGATGGATCTGATCTGGAATTTCAGTGAGGAGAAGTCAAAGGAAGTCGACCGCCTCGAGCGCACAGTGGACAGCTACGAGGATCAGCTCGAATCCTACCTCGTAAAACTTTCACAGAAGACGATGACGAACCGGGACAGCCATACGCTGTCGATTCTGCTTCACTCGATCAATGATTTCGAGCGGATCACGGACCATGCGCTCAACGTGCAGCAGGCGGCGGTGAGTCTCCATGAGAAAAAGCTCGGATTCTCGGCAAGGGCCCGTCAGGAAATGCTGATTTACGCGGACGCGGTCCGGAGCATCATGAATATGACAGTGCTCGCGTTCCAGAACAGCGACCTTGGCCTTGCAAAACAGGTCGAGCCGCTCGAGGAAGTCATCGACGGCCTCGACATGGAGGAAAACAGACGCCATGTGAGACGTCTCCGCAAGGGCAAGTGCAATATCGAGGCAGGCTTTATCCTGTCTGATATCACGACGGACTACGAGAGGATCGCAGATCACTGCTCGAATGTCGCCGTTGCCCTTCTGCAGGTGAATGAGGACGGCTTCGACACACATGAGTACCTCGAGCGCGAGGAGCGGAACAATTCCGAAGAATTCCGCGCGGAAGTCCGCAAATTTGAGGAAAAGTACAGATTCCCGGCTCTGAAGAAAGACGATGAGATCAGGACCATTGAGAGCGAAAAGGCCGAGAAGATTTCCGAAGATAAACAGAAATCCGGAAAGGACAGTAAATCGTCAAAACTCTCCGCAGCCGGAAAGCCGGCAAAAGAAGAGGCGGCGAAGGCCGCAAGGAAAGCGGAGAAGAAAGCCGCAAAGAAGGATAAGGCGGATCGCCGTGCACAGGAGGAATCTCTTAAAGCCGCCGCGAAGGCGGCGGGCATCCCGGCCGATGAAATCATGGCCGAGGAGCCGGGGCATGATCCGCTTTGACAGGAGGTTTCAAGGTGTCACTGATTTATGTGCTGGAAGATGATAAGAGCATCCTGGAAATTGAGGAATATGCGCTGACCGCGTCTTCCTACGAAGTCAGGGGTTTTGAAACAGCAGCGGAATTCGGTGAGGCGTTAGGACAGAAGCTTCCGGACCTCATCATTCTCGACATCATGCTGCCGGATGCGGACGGCAATGAGATCCTCAAGGACCTCCGGCAGCATCCGAAAACAGCAGACATTCCGGTCATCATGGTGACCGCGAAATCCACAGAACTCGATAAGGTCCGCGGATTTGACCTCGGCGCGGACGATTACATCGCAAAGCCTTTTGGCGTGCTTGAGCTGATCTCGAGAGTCAAGGCAAGGCTCCGCCGCCAGGAGATCATGAAAATGGCGCCGGTGGATGATCCGGTGCCGGCAGAAAAAGTCACGGCACAGGGCAAGACAGCTCCGGCCGCGGAGGAAACTCCGCCGGCACAGGACGGCGGTGCCTTCAGTGATGGCCGCAAACATCTTGCAATCGGGAATATCGTTCTCGATGATGATAAATACGAGGTCACCTGCAAGGGCGAACCTTTGAAACTTACCTACAAGGAATATTCTCTGCTGCGTCTTCTCATGGACCGGGCCGGAACAGCGGTCACCCGCGAGGAGATTTTAAGCAAGGTATGGGACACTGATTTTGCCGGTGAGTCGAGAACGCTCGACATGCACATCCGGACACTCAGAAAGAAGCTCGGAGAGGAAGGAAAGCGGATCCGCACCCTCCGCAATATCGGGTATACGCTGGATAACAGCTGAGGAAACGGCCAATGAAGAAAAAACTCAATCAATATCTCATCGCCGTATCGGTACTTGCCATTGTCCTGACGGTCCTCTTCACGAGCCTTGTTTTCTGGAGACAGATCGAGCATGAGGCAATGAGCCAGGTCAAGTCGACGGTATCCCTGCTCGCGAATTACGTGGACCTTGAGTCCGGCGATGAAGCGGCCATGGAAGCAATCGACGAGAGCATTACAACCTGGAACCAGGGCGAGAATCCGGTGCGAATCACACACATCGCCTCGGACGGCACGGTTCTCTTCGATAATGAGGCCGATGCAGGGGAGATGGAAAACCATCTGTCCCGTCCGGAGGTACAGGAGGCACTCGCAGACGGAACCGGTGAGTCGACGCGTTCCTCCGTGACCATGGGAGGACAGATGACGTGCTATTACGCGCAGCTCCTTTCGGACGGGACCATTCTCCGCGGCGCGTACACGACATCGGGTGCCCGCACGGTATTCCTGCAGGCTCTGCCGTACATCTGTCTGATCGGCGCGGCAATCGTGGGACTTGCGATTCTGGTATCCTGGTATCTCACAAACCACTTTGTACAGCCGATCCGCGAGATGGCCGAGCATCCGCTCGACATGAACGTGCCGGATTCCTATGAAGAACTGAAACCGCTCCTCACAACCATCAAAAATCAGCAGAAGGATGTCATACTTGCGGCCCAGCAGCGGCAGGAATTTACCGCGAATGTATCCCATGAGCTCAAAACCCCGCTGTCAGCGATCTCCGGGTATGCCGAACTGATTGAGACCGGCATCGCCTCCCCGGAGGACACAGTCCGGTTCGGAACGGAGATTCATCAGAATCTACACGGTCGCGGACAAGTGCATGGAAACGCTCCGTGTCGAGGCAAAGAAGTACAAGGTCTCCATCGAACTCGAGGGACATAACTCGACAATCCGCGCAGACAGGCAGGAGATGCAGGAACTCATCAACAATCTCTGCGACAACGCGATCCGGTACAACAAACCGGGCGGAACAGTAAAGGTCACAGTGGATCATGACGATGAGAAGGTATGGCTGCGGGTCGCGGATACGGGCATCGGCATCCCGAAGGAGCATCAGAAGCGTATCTTCGAGCGTTTCTACCGGGTTGACAAGTCAAGAAGCCGCGCGACCGGCGGCACAGGCCTCGGCCTTGCCATCGTAAAGCATATTGTACAGGGCATGAATGGCGAGATTCAGCTCGAGTCTGAGCTTGATGTCGGAACGACAATCACCGTGCTTCTGCCAAAGCAGAAGGAACAGGAAAAATGATTCTGCCGGCATCCCATTCCTGACGGCAGCGCTTCGTATGAGCCTTTGTCCGGTGCAGCGATCACTTGTCGCTGTCAGACATCAGCTTTGCGAGTTTGTCATAATAAATCTTCCGGAACTCGGGATATTCGGCGACGCCCTTGAAGATGGACTTTGTCTTGAATCCGGCAGCCTTGATGCGTCCGAGGAATGGATCCGTGTTTGCATCGAGGGTGGAGCGGACGCTGTATCCTGCTCCGATCATGAACGGGACGATGGTAACTTCCCCGCTGTAGCGGTCCGACTGAAGGGAGCCGATCGCCTCGGACAGACCCGGCTTGCCCTTGAGCAGGGCCATGTAAACATACGGATGCCCCTTCGCGCGGATGGCGTCCTGAATTTTGACGTAAAGAAGGTCGGCAATGTCCGCCGTGCCGTGGGCAAGGAGAATGTACCCCTTCTCCGGGTCGAATTTCACGGAATTCACCATGGCCTCGGCGACCGGCTCTGCGTCCTCAAGTTCGACGACAGCGGCTTTCGTGCTGTGCATCGCCTTGAATTTTCCGGCGTCCTTATATTTCTTGAGTGTGAGTGCTGCCTTGTAGTACTCGGGGCCGGGGACGAGAAAAGTCATGCAGAAATAGGCATCCTCGATGCCTTCCTTAAGAAGAAGTTCAAGACCTTCCTCGACGGTTGAAAGACCTTCTGCCCTGCGCTTCTCCGCGGGCATATTGATAATACGCGGATTTGTAAAGGACTGGAACACCGGGATGTCCGGATATTGTTCCCTGATTTCCTTATAAAACATGTCTGTGCTCGTAGCACGCGTCTCTGCGTAATCCGAGCCGTAGTTTACGATGAGAATGCCTTTCTTCATTTGTAATCCTCCGATTTTCTGCATGAATCCGGCAGACGGACACCGGGCCCTTTGGAAAAAGTTTTGACGGCCCCGCATCCTGATGCATTTCCTGCAGGGTTTTATAACATCAGTATACCTTCACGCAGCGGGTTTGTGTGTTATATTTCTGAATATACACAGGGTGCGCATTTGCCGGATATCGAAACTTTCCAGAATGAATCATGGAAAGTGAATAACAGAAAGCAAAACGCGGAAATCAGGATACGGAAGAGGGAGAACGGCATGAGTTGTGTTGCGATTATTACGGCCCGGGGCGGATCCAGGAGAATCCCGAGAAAGAATATCAAAGAATTCTGCGGGAAACCGATCATCAGTTACAGCATTGCGGCAGCGCTGGAGAGCGGAATTTTTGACGAAGTTGTTGTCTCGACCGACGATGAGGAAATCGCCCGGATTGCAAGGGAAAACGGCGCGGAGGTGCCGTTCCTTCGGAGTGCGGGTACCAGCGGTGACTTTGCGACGACGGCCGACGTGATCGAAGAGGTAATCACGAATCTGAAGAAAATCGGGAAGGAATATGACAGTTTCTGCTGTCTGTATCCCACGGCACCCTTTGTGACGGCGCAAAAACTCAATTCGGCTCTTCGGCTGCTTGAGGAGAGCGGTGCGGATTCGGTCCTGCCGGTTGTCCGTTTCAGTTTTCCGCCGCAGCGGGGCATTATCATCAAAGACGGAAAGGCTGCCTATGCGATGCCGCAGTATGCTTCCGCCCGCAGCCAGGACCTGACTCCTGTCTATCATGACTGCGGTCAGTTCTATTTCTGTCGGACGGACGCGTTTTTAAAGTATCACAGCCTGGTCACGGAAAATACGGTTCCGCTGGAGGTCCCGGATGAAGAGGTTCAGGATATCGACAATCTGTCGGACTGGCATCTTGCAGAACTCAAATACAAGGCATTCATTCTCGATGAAAGACGCGTTTGAAAGTGGCGCAGATTTTGCCTCAGTGAGGAATACAATGAGAACTGTGATACGTGTCGATTCTTCCTGCGAGATCGGGAGCGGGCATCTGTATCGGTGCCTCACGCTTGCGGACAGGTGGAAGAAGGAGGGGGAGGAAGTTCTGTTTATTTCAAGAGACCTTCCGGGAAATCTCTCCTCTCTGGTGGAAGAGCGGGGGTATGTCCTCTATAGGCTTCCGGCTCATCCCAAGGATCCGTCCCTGACCGGGTACGCTGCCTGGCTCACGGTTCCGCAGAAGACGGATGCAGAGGAGACGGCGAAGATTCTGAGAGAGCTTGCGCCGGTGGACCGCCTCGCAGTTGACAGCTATGCGATCAGCGCGGAGTGGGAGACGAGCCTTCGCCCGTATGTGCGGGAAATTTTCGTCATCGATGACCTCGCAAACAGGAAGCACGACTGCGATGTTCTGCTGGACCAGAATTTTTATCTGAATAAGGCAGAGCGCTATCAGGGCCTTGTCCCCGACGGCTGCAGACTGCTTCTTGGGCCGGAGCATGCTCTCCTGCGGGACGAGTTTTACGAGGCCGGAAAGCACATCCGCAAGAGGGACGGCGCGGTGCGGAATATTCTCGTCTTCTACGGCGGCATCGACAAAACCGATGAAACCGGGAAGGCAGTTTTGGCGCTTTCAAAGGTTTGTGACCCTGCGGTTTCGGTGAATGTCATCGTCGGCTTATCAAATCCGCAAAAACTTAAGATACAGGAAGCCTGCCGCCGGTTTGGCTTTCACTATTTCTGCCAGGTGAACAACATGGCGCAGCGGATGAATGAGGCGGATCTCATTCTGTGCGCGGGCGGGACAACGACGTGGGAGCATCTGTACCTGAGAGTGCCGGCAATCGTCACCGCGGTCGCTGAAAATCAGGTAAAAATCTGCGAGGACTGCAGCAAAGCGGGGTTTTTTACGTATCTTGGTTATTGCTCCTCTGTCTCGGCGGAGATGATCGAGGGGGCTGTGCGGGATTTCATGGACAAGAAAAAACCGAAACAGGCTGAGTAAGGATTCCGGGCGAAATTCCGGAAGAAAGAGCCGAAGGGCCTTAAATATCTTCGAAAGGCGGAAATGAAATGACAGAGAATACAGCCGGCTGCTTCCTTCGCCCGGCAGAGGCTTCTGATGAGGAACTGCTTTTAACCTGGGCAAATGATAAGGACACCAGAAAAAATTCCTTCCATACCCGTCCCATCCAGCCAGAGGAGCACCATCGGTGGTTTGCGGGAATTTTAAGCGACAAGTCTGAGCATGTATGGATCATGACGGTGGATGACCGGCCGGCCGGAATGGTCCGGCTGAGCGAAGACGGAAATTCATCCGGGCATATTTTCCGGATATCCTACAGCATAGCGAAACCCTTCCGCGGAAAGGGCCTTGGAACATGTATAATCCGTCTGATGGAAGAAAAAGCAAAAAGAGAATTCGGGGGCGAAGGCGGGCAGCTGTACGCGGAAGTGAAAAAGGACAACATCGCGTCCAGGAAGATTTTTGAAAGTCTCGGATATGCAGAAGGGACAGAGAAAGCGAAAGACTGTATGATATACAGGAAAAATATCGAAGATATCAGGTAAAGACATCAAAGATATCATGCATTGGGAAGTACCAGTCAAGGGATCAATCAGTTAAAAGATCAATCAGTTAATAGGAGAAAATCCGCCTTGGAAAAGATCGATTTTAATAACAGGAAGAAGCCGTTCATTGTAGCGGAGATGTCAGGCAATCACAATCAGTCGCTTGAGAGGGCACTTGCGATCGTCGATGCGGCGGCTGACGCGGGAGTGGATGCCATCAAGCTGCAGACGTATACAGCAGACACACTCACGATCGATAAATCGGACGGTGAGTTTTTCATTTCAGATCCGGACAATCTCTGGAAAGGGGAATCTCTTTATAATCTCTATAAGAAAGCCTATACGCCGTGGGAATGGCAGGAACAGATCTTCAGGAGAGCGAAGGAGAAGGGAATTCTCTGCTTCAGCACGCCGTTTGATGACACTGCAGTGGACTTTCTGGAGGGACTGGACTGCCCGTGCTATAAGATTGCATCGTTTGAAAACGTGGATCTCGGGCTTATCCGGAAGGCAGCAGGCACAGGCAAACCGCTGATTATTTCGACCGGGATGGCCTCGATCGCAGAGCTCGATGACTGTGTCCGGGCGGCCCGGGAGGCAGGCTGCAAAGACCTGACACTGCTCAAGTGTACGAGCAGTTACCCGGCCTCGCCGGAAGGCACGAACCTGCGGACGATACCGCACATGCGCGATCTGTTTGACTGCAATGTGGGACTTTCCGACCATACACTGGGAATCGGAGCAGCAGTGGCATCGATTGCGTACGGAGCCACGATGATTGAAAAACATTTCACACTCGCCAGAGCGGACGGAGGCGTAGACAGTGCATTCTCCATGGAGCCGGCCGAGATGAAACAGCTCGTCATCGAGTGTGAGCGGGCCTGGCAGGCGCTCGGCGGCATCTCCTACGGTGTGCAGCCGCAGGAGAAGAATTCTCTTCAGTTCCGGAGGAGCCTTTACATTGTGAAAGACCTGAAGAAGGGAGATATGCTCACGAGGGAAAATGTGCGCAGCATAAGGCCTGGCTTCGGTCTGCCGCCGAAGTATATGGATGCAGTCATCGGCAGGCACGTAAACTGCGATATCAGCCGCGGGACGCCGGTGGACTGGACGCTGCTGATGTAGTGACAGACTTAAAAATGAGAAACCGGCAGGTCTCCCTGGATGGATGCGGTGTATCCCGGCCGCAGGTCACGGCGGCAGGGACCTGGAAGACGAAAAGACAATGTTTTTAAAGACGGATTTCTTGACAATCGGGGAACGGTTTGTTAGAACGGTCTCATTCACGGCTGTCAAGACAGCCGAATATCATTTCGTGTTTTTGGGCTGATGTACAAAGTCATGAAATGATGCGGGGCTGCATTGCAGCCAGGAAAGGAAAATATGGACAGGCAGAATCTTACGCTGCTCACGGATTTTTATGAACTCACGATGATGCAGGGGTATTTTGAGCACAAGGAACAGGACCG
>ONGY01000059.1:14288-25460 GCA_900317475.1 uncultured Lachnospiraceae bacterium
TCCATCATGGGCGGCGTCGAGCAGCTCGTGAAGTACATAAAGGAGCTTCATTTCTCCAGTCAGGACATCGAGTACCTGAGAAGTCTTGATCAATTTACACCGGCATTTCTGGATTATCTTGCTGATTTCAAGTTTACCGGCGATATTTACGCGATCCCGGAAGGCTCGCTGATTTTCCCGCGTGAGCCGCTGGTCAAGGTCATCGCTCCGATCATGCAGGCTCAGCTTGTTGAGACGGCGATCCTCAACATTGTGAACCATCAGAGCTTGATTGCGACCAAGGCCGCAAGGATCTGCCATGCGGCGCGCGGAGGCGGTGTCATGGAGTTCGGACTCCGCCGTGCGCAGGGGCCGGATGCCGGAACCTACGGCGCGAGAGCAGCCGTCATCGGCGGCTGTGTCGGAACCAGCAACGTTCTCTGCGGCGAGCTCTTTGGCGTGCCGGTCATGGGAACCCACGCACACAGCTGGATCATGAGTTTTGACTCGGAGCTCGAGGCATTCAAGGCGTACGCAGACCTTTATCCGAATGCGTGCACGCTGCTGGTTGACACGTATGACACTCTGAAGAGCGGTGTTCCGAACGCAATCAAAACCTTTGATTACATGAAGGAAAAAGGACTGCCGACGGACCACATCGGAATCCGTCTGGACTCCGGAGACCTTGCCTATCTGACGAAGAGAGCGAGGAAGATGCTGGACGATGCCGGTTATCCGCAGGCAAAGATCTGCTGCTCGAATGATCTTGATGAGTATCTGATCGATTCGCTGATGAACCAGGGAGCACCGATCGACTCCTGGGGCGTCGGAACGAACCTCATCACATCGAAGGACAACCCGGCTTTCGGTGGTGTTTATAAGCTGGCTGCGGTCGAGGGACCCGGCGGAACGTTTATCCCGAAGATCAAGGTTTCTGAAAACACAGAGAAGGTCACCAACCCCGGCAACAAGAAGATTTACCGTGTCTATGACAAGGCCAGCGGCAAAATGCAGGCAGAACTCATCTGTTTTGTCGAGGAAGAGTATGACGAGAGCAAAGACCTGGTTCTCTTCGACCCGATGGAGCCGTGGAAGAAGACGAAGTACCGCGCCGGCGAGTATACTCTGCGCGAGATGCTGGTTCCTCTGTTCAAGGGCGGCAAATGCATCTATGAGAGCAAGCCGACCATGGAGATCCGCGACTACTGCCTGAAGGAGCAGGATACGCTCTGGGATGAGTCGAGACGTCTCGTGAACCCTCACCAGATGTACGTCGATCTGTCGCAAAAACTCTATGACACGAAGCTTCGTCTCCTCGACGAGGTCGCAGATGCAAATCTCTGATATGGAAAACGAAATGAAAAAAATTATTTCTCCGGACTCCGGGCTCGAAACGGAGGCGGCAGAGGACGCTGTGAAGGGACCGGAAGCCGCGGCAGCCCGTGAAAAGGCGATCGTAAGGACTTCCGTTATCGGAATCGTGGCGAATGTATTTCTCGCGGGCTTCAAAGCACTGGTCGGTGCCGCATCCGGCTCCATTGCCATTATCCTCGATGCGGTCAACAACCTTTCCGATGCGATGAGTTCCGTCATCACCATCCTCGGGACAAAGCTCGCCCGCAAGGCCCCGGATAAGAAACATCCGCTCGGTTATGGGAGGATCGAATATCTCTCGGCGATGATTGTTGCGGCTATCGTTCTGTATGCCGGCATCACGTCATTTACGGAGTCGTTAAAGAAAATCATTCATCCGGAGGCGGCCGATTATTCCGCAGCGACATTGATTATTCTGGCTTCCGCAATTGTTGTGAAGCTGATCCTCGGCCGATATGTTAAATCCGTCGGCGAGAGGGAAAAGTCCGGATCCCTTATCGCGAGCGGATCAGACGCAAGTTTTGACGCGATTCTGTCGGCATCGGTTTTGGCATCCGCGATTATTTACCTCCTCACGAAGGTTTCGCTGGAGGCGTGGGTCGGACTTGTCATTGCCGTGATCATTATCAAATCCGGTATCGAGATGATGCGTGATACCATCAGCCAGGTGCTCGGTGAGCGCCCGGATACATCGGAGGTTGCGGCCATCAAAAAGGCGGTCGCTTCATTCCCGGAAGTGCACGGGGCGTACGACCTCGTCCTGCATGACTATGGCCCGGACAAGAGACTGGGCTCTTTGCACATCGAAATTCCGGACACAATGACTGCCGAGGAGATCGACACACTTGAGCGGCACATTCAGAAGAAGATTTATCAGGAGTACGGCGTCATTCTCACCGGTATCGGAATTTATTCGATGAATACGAAGAATGATGAGTGTGCGAAGATGCGCGACCATGTGCGGAATATGGTTCTCTCCCATGACGGTGTGCTTCAGTTCCATGGGTTCTATGTGAACCGGGACGAGAAATACATGAGTTTTGACGCGGTCCTTAGTTTTGACTGCGACCGCGACGCAGAATATCAGGCGATCATGCAGGAAGTGCAGGCAGCCTACCCGGATTACAGCATTGTCATCACTGCCGACGTCGACACGAGCGGCTCCTACGACCGGCAGGATCCGGACAAAAAGAAAAAGGCAAAAAAGGAAGCTGTTTGAAAGAATTTGTGAATATTTCATAAAACAGATTAAATCTTTGCTGATTAATTGACGAAAATGCCTAATTCCGTGTAGAATATTTTTTGAGTCAGAGCAGGAAGAACGATTTGCGTACCGCAATGGGGCGGGGGCAGGAATCGGTCCGGCATAGACGTACATCGGGAGCAGATGCATATGAAAATTTCCGTATTCTACGATCATGTCCAGCAGGCTGCGAAGGAGCAGGGGCTTGGCATGGAAGAGGCACTTGACTGGGTCAGGGCAAACGGCATTGATGCCGTTGAGATCAACGCAGATAATTTCGACGATGACGGACCGGATGACGCACGGGAGACCGAATTCATGGGAATCGGGCGCCGTTTTCTCAAGACGGATCCGGATCTTCGCCTTTCCGTTTCAAAACTCAAAAATCTCCTGAAGGGAGCAGGCCTTGAGGTCTCGAATGTCGTCTCCTTTTATGACTGGCAGGAGCATCCGGAGGATATGCGGGGATACCGTCAGCTCTCCATCGCAAAAACTCTTGGTGCGCATCTTGTGATGCCGATTCCGGGGCTGTATTCGAAGGAAAATCTCCGGACAGACCAGCAGAAAAAAGAGCACGACAACATGCTCGGGGCCATGCAGCAGTTTACGGCGGAGGCATTAAGGCAGGGACTTTTGCCGGTCATCGAGGATTTCGACAATGTCTTAAGCCCCATCCGCAATATCAGCGGCATGAGGGAATTCCTGGATGCCTGCCCCGGACTTGGGGTCGCATTTGACACGGGCAATTTCCGCTACAGCGCGGAGGATGTTCTGAAGGCATATCCGATATTCCGGGATAAGATAAAGCATGTTCACCTCAAGGACCGTCATATTCCGACGGACCGCAAGGGCTTCCCGGTTATTGTATCGGATACGGCGGGCACCGAGAACGGCGGAGTGATTCCGACGGAGGAGGATCTTGCCCGCAGGAAGAGGCGTTATGGTGAGCCGCTGGTTACTTTGGATGCGCAGTACATGTATCCATGCGCAGTCGGCTACGGCGAACTTCCGATGCATGACATCATAAGAATGCTGAAAAAGGATGGCTATGACGGCTATGCCGTCATGGAATTCTACGGTGCCTCCAGCTTTACAGATTATATCGAAGAGTCCGCGGAGTGGATTCAGGGGCAGATCAATCTGAAGGAGAGGAAAACCTATGCGGCGAGAAGAGCCGCAAGGAAGGCAGTGAGCAAATAATCGGTTCCGAAAAACCGGATTTTAGAAAAAATTGATAAATGATCGCTTACCCCTGTTGACGGATGGTGTCAGCAGGGGTATATTTATAGCAAACACATGAACAAATGCTCATATGTTAAAACGATCATAACGGAGGACCGGAAAAATGTCGGACATCGATCAGAGAATGAAGAATGCGGAAGAGAGCGGAGCCGGCGCGCCTGAAAACAACGGGGCGGCTGAAAGCGCAGAAGCAGATGCAAAGAAAGCAGCTGTCGGAAGTGCTGTTTCCGGACCGCAGGCGGCGCCGGACGAAGAGGAGGAAATGGATCCGAAGCACAAGCTGATCCAGATTATTGTCTCCACTGCACTGCTGATTCTTGCTGCCGTCATCACAAAGCTGAATCCGGACCTTGCGATGTGGCAGAAGCTCCTTATCTTCCTCGTACCGTATTTTGCTGCAGGCTTTGATGTTCTGAAAGAGGCGGGTGAGGGAATCGGTCACGGCGAGGTCTTCAATGAGGATTTCCTGATGGTTGTGGCAACCATCGGCGCATTGCTGATCGGCTTTGTCCCGGGCGGCAGTGAAAACTTCGCCGAAGCGGTTTTTGTCATGCTGTTCTTCCAGGTCGGCGAGCTGTTTGAAGGCATTGCCGAGGGCAACAGCAGCCGTGCGGTTTCGCAGCTCCTTGATATCCGGCCCGATACAGCAAATGTCGAACGCGGGGGCAGCGTTCAGGTTGTGAATCCGGCAGACGTCCGTATCGGAGAAACAGTCGTGATAAAACCGGGCGAGAAGGTTCCGATGGACGGCACGGTCATCGAAGGAAAGTCGAGCCTTAATACCGTGGCACTCACCGGCGAGAGTGCGCCGCGCGACGTCGAAGAGGGAGACATGATTCTCTCCGGCTGCGTGAATGAGAGCGGTGTCCTCCGCGTCCGCGTCACGAAGGAATTCGGTGAATCGACCGCGTCCAAAATTCTTGACCTTGTCGAGAACGCCAGCGGGAAAAAGTCCAAGAGCGAGAAATTCATCGCCCGTTTTGCCAAAGTCTACACACCGATTGTAGTTTTTTCGGCGGTCTTCGTGGCATTCATTCCGCCGCTTGCTTCCGGCAATTTCACCGCAAACTTTGCATCATGGCTGATCCGGGCGCTCACATTCCTGATCGTGTCGTGCCCCTGCGCACTGGTCGTTTCCGTCCCGCTCGCATTTTTCGGCGGCATCGGAGCCGCATCCAAGAACGGTGTTCTGATCAAAGGCTCCGGTTTCATGGACTCCCTTGCGCAGACGGATACAATCGTCTTCGACAAAACCGGAACGCTCACGAAGGGTGTTTTTGAGGTGACGACGCTTCACCCGGAGTGCGACGCACCCGATTGCACAGTCTCTCCGCTCGGCATTCGGCGATGAAGACGATGGATGCAGCGTTGAGAATGTTGAGGAAATTTCCGGACAGGGCGTCCGGGCATTAGTCAACGGCAGGACCGTCTGTGTAGGAAATTCGAAGATGATGGACGCTGTCGGTGCGAAATGGAGCAGATGTGAGGAGCCCGGAACCATCATTCATGTGGCGGTGGACGGCAAGTATGTGGGCCACATTCACATTTCCGATGTTGAGAAACCGGATTCGAAGCAGGCAATTGCAGACCTGAAGGGGCTGGGCGTGCGTAAGACGGTCATGCTGACCGGCGACCGCGAAAAAGTAGCTGCCCGCACTGCCGCGGATCTCGGGCTCGATGAGTATCATGCAGAACTCCTGCCTGCGGATAAGGTTTCCAGAGTCGAGCAGCTGCTTGAGGAGAAACCGGAGAACAGTTCCCTTGTCTTCGTCGGCGACGGCATCAATGACGCGCCGGTTCTCGCGCGGGCGGATGTCGGCATCGCAATGGGGGCGCTCGGTTCTGATGCGGCAATTGAGGCGGCGGATGTCGTCCTCATGGATGACAAGCCGTCCAAGATCGCGAAAGCCATCCGCATATCCCGCCGCACGATGAAGATCGCAAAGGAAAACATCGTGATCGCGATTGCAATCAAGATCCTGATTCTCATCCTTGCTGTCCTCGGATATGCCCCGATGTGGCTTGCAGTCTTCGGCGATACCGGCGTTCTCATCATCTGTATCCTGAATTCGGCGAGGGCGCTCAGCACAAAAGAGAGTTAAGATAGACTATGTCGGGGATCCGGAGGAGAGCCGATAAAGAACTGACAGGTCCGGAAAATCCGGGAAAGCCGGATGAAGAGCCTTGCGCACGAGCGCGAAAACAGAAGAAGAGGTGACAGCCAATGCAGCAAAAAAAAGAGTGCAATCTTCCTTCCGAAGAGGAAATGTCGGATCTTGCCGATCTCTTCAAAATTTTCGGCGACACAACAAGACTGCGCATTCTCTTCACGCTGTTTGATGATGAGCGGAGCGTGAGCGAGATCGCACAGATTCTGAACATGACGCAGTCGGCGGTGTCTCATCAGCTGGCCGTCCTGAGGACGTCAAAACTGGTCGGTTCCCGCCGCGACGGAAAGCAGATTTTCTACTTTCTCGCCGATGAGCATGTTCACACGATCGTTGCGGTCGGACGCGAACATATCGAAGAGTAATATCAGCATGAAGACCATACGAAAGGCGGGAAAATGCTATATTTTGGCTGCTTGTTTCTCGACAATGAAAAAGACATGATCGTCGATCTCTACCGTGACGGCGACCGCCTGCTCTATGAACTGAAGACCCCGAACCATCACTCGGGCAATCTCATCCGCAACTTCGCGCGCCTCAGCGATCTTCCGCTGAGCACGGATAAAGACGGCATGCCTGTCTCTCGCGGCGAAGTGCCCTGCTACATCGATGCAGAAAACCGCGAGGTTTACATCCTCCGTTTTGCGAATACAAAAGTCGCGAATATTTATCCCGACGGACGGATCGAGCGCAAAGCGTCCGTTCCTGCCATCGCCAAAACTTTGATGAGTCAGACGAAGGACTATCGCGGGAACGCGAATCAGACAATTTTCAAGACCTACATTCTGCGCGACTACAAATTCCGCAGCGACCTTCATACACACATGAACGGCAATCTCGAGCCCGATGTCCTCATCGCCCTCGGAATCGCACATCAGATCCGCTATCCGCGCTACTATGTGAAGAAGCTCGGCCTGAAGCTCACGAAGCGGCAGGACAGGATGCTCACCGAGCAACATGACCGCGTCGCGCGTCAGTTCGTGAATTCAGGCCTTCAGGGAAAGTATCTCGAGCGGCGCATCAATGATAATACATTCATCAACTTTGCAGACCTCATCCTGAACAATCTCGGGAACGCGGAGCAGAATATCGTCGCAATCCGCAACTCCCTCGCAGTCCTGAAAGATGGTCAGGCAGTTTTTACGAACCTGGAGAAAGTCTACCTGTACCGCTATGTTTTTACGAAGGGCAAGGAATCGGAGAAGAAGATCGAATTAAAGAACATGGACCGTATCCCGGACACCGATGTCCGGAACTATCTGGGGCAGATGCTGCATGACCGCGAAAACCCGGAATACTGGGACAATTCGATTTTTCAGGACTGTCTTCTCTGGATTGCGAGGCAGTACAGCCGGCAGGGAATAGAGTATGTTGAAATCAGCGACACGACGCTGGTGAAGAAATATGAGTCTTTAAATATGCTGGTTCAGGTTCATCAGGTAATGCCTGCAGTCTATCGCGAGACGGGCGTTCTCATCCGCTTCCTCGCGGCCATGCGGCGCATTCCGCTCACCATTATCAAGGATGCCGTGACACCGGCGGACTATCTCGAACAGAACCTTTCCGTTCTCTCCGCGACGGCACTTGACCCGTACGTAGCCGGGTGCGACTTTGTCGGGGAAGAGATCAATGACATTTCGGAGCTGAAGCCGCTGTTTAAGGAGATCGACAAAATTGCCGCAAGGGATCCGGATTTTGTCATTCGCGTGCATGCCGGCGAGAACGACGCGCTTCGCGACAACGTGGCGCACAGCATCGCCTGCGTGAAGGATTCGCTTGAGCCTGGGCAGCCGATGCCGAAGATGCGCATTGGGCATGGCCTGTACACCTACGGTCTTAAAACACAGAAGGGCAGAGCACTCCTCCGGGAGATCCGCGAAAACGGAGTCGTCCTCGAATTCCAGCTCACCTCGAATGTCCGCCTCAATAATCTCAATGCACTCGAGAATCATCCCCTCCATGACTATCTGCGCGCGGGAATCGGGTGTGTGCAGGGAACGGACGGCGCCGCGCTGTACGGCACGAATCCGATTGACGAGCAGCTTTCGCTTGAAAAGCTCCTCGGCCTGTCGAATGAGGAACTGAAGCAGATGAAGGATACCGAGACCGCGATTATTGAGAATTCAAGGCGGGCTTTTCGGAGAAAGGATCATGCCTTCCGCGAGCTGCTGGCGGGGAGAACGCTCGGAACGGTGCTCCTCGGACGGATGGAAGAGTATGAAGATGCACACTCGTCGGATGACCTGAAGCTGCGCCGCCGCGGCCGGGTCGATGCGACCGTGGAACTTCGGGACCGGATCCGTGAGCTCCCCTGGGACTGCACGCCGGTCATTCTCGCGGGCGGAAGTTTCAACACGGAGAAGCGGACCACAAAGATCACGGAAGAAGGAAAAAAACAGATCGACGAACTGCTCAGCACACTGGATCCGCACGATTTCATCTTCGTCGTCGGCCATTCGCTGCGCGGATATGAACGGTATCTCATCGAACGGAACAAAACTCTAGGCAGTCCCGCAAGAACTGGAAGCACACCGGATGCCGGCAATATCAGGAACGCCGAGAATACCGGGATTGCCGGGAACTCCGGAACTGCCGGCGGTCCCGGGAAGTTTCAGATCTATTGTTTTGTTCCGTCACTGATTACCGGTGCCGAGCGGAACCGTATCCTGCAGGAAAACGTCAGTGTCCGCATTTCGCCGGAGAGCGAGAGCGCCGGAATCTACAAGAGCTTTAACTATGAAATCTTCGAGCGCAGACCGTCCATCGTCATCGCAATGGACGGCAACTCTGCCGGAGAAAATCTCATTCAGGAGGCCCGCAACGGCAAGGGAGGGTCCGCTATCTTCATCTGGGACAAGGCTGTGCCGCTGCGCAAAAAGGCGGAATCGCTGGAAGGCTACGTTCACATGTTTGGAAAAGACAGCAGCCTGTCGGAACAGATAACCCGGGGCAGTTCCGGGAATGATTAAAAAATGCAGGCCGTACTGGGAAAAGAAGAGTGAATCTTTCATTCCGGTGACCTGCATTTTTTATAGCTATATTATTGCCGCGGCGAATTCCTTATTCTACGGCGACGAATTTGTAGCCTGCATCCTCGACAGCCTTTGCAATCTCAGAAGCAGGGACGTCCTTTGTCTCTTTGATGACTGCGGTTCCTGCGGTGTGGGATGCAGTCGCGCTCGTGATTCCGTCGATGGATTCAAGAGCCTTCTTGATATGCATCTCACAGTGTTCACACATCATACCTTCAATCTTTACAGTTTTCGTCATAGTAGTTTCCTCCTTATCGGCCTTCTGGCCATTGTTATTTGCTTTTGCTTCGCTGGCTGTTTTTGCATCTGCCTTCAATGCCGCCGACGGGGCTGCATCCTTGTCGGCAGAACCGGGAACGACCGGGCAGGCTGCGCCGGTTCCGTCCTCAATCCCGGTGCCGACTGCATTCATTTTAAGGGCATCTTCCGGAACGAGAGGTGCACCGTTCGCCTGGCGGCTTCTCTTCTTCTGCGAACGAAGCGGTTTATCACCTGCCGCACTGTGAACCTTAAACAGGTTGAGGCGAAGGGCATTCATGCAGACGGTAAAGCTCGAAAGAGCCATTGCCGCGGCGCCAAACATCGGGTTGATCTTGATGTTCGGGTAAACGCCGGCAGCAACCGGAATCAGAACTGCATTGTAGGCAAATGCCCAGAACAGGTTCTCGTAAATATCCTTCAGAGTTGCTCTGGAAAGACGGATTGCCGCGGAAACATCCGTGAGCTTTGAATTCATGAGAACGACATCTGCAGAGTCAATGGCAACGTCGGTTCCGGCGCCGATGGCAATACCGGTATCGGCTCTGGTGAGGGCAGGGGCATCATTGATGCCGTCTCCGACCATTGCGACTTTGCCGTATTTCTGAAGCTCGCGGATAACTTCCTCTTTGCCGTTCGGAAGGACGCCGGCCACGACACGGTTGACGCCGGCCTGTTTTCCAATCGTCCTGGCAGTTCTCTCGTTATCGCCGGTGACACAGACAACCTCGATGCCCATGTTCTGCAGCTCTTTCACAGCCTGTGCGGAGTCTTCCTTGATGACATCCGCGACGGCGATGATGCCGAGAAGCCTTCCGTCCTGTTCA
Source organism: uncultured Lachnospiraceae bacterium (assembly GCA_900317475.1). Lineage (GTDB taxonomy): Bacteria > Bacillota > Clostridia > Lachnospirales > Lachnospiraceae > CAG-791. Next base: position 24,412 of record ONGY01000059.1, read on the forward strand.
AAATACAGAGGCGTCTTGCCCTGGGCGGCGAGAGCATCGGCTTTTGAAGCCATCTCTGCCGGAACGTTGACCAGTGTGGAAATAAATTTTCCGGATCCTCCGTGAACCTCCGCTGCAGAAGAACTTTCTGTCCGGATCCGCCCTTCCAGTCCGTGACCTGCAAGTGCCTTGAAGTCGTCAACTGCGTATGCTTTGCAGCCGTCCCTGTCACCGCGCTCGATAATCGCCTTTGCAAGCGGATGCTCGCTCTTCTGCTCAAGAGAGTAGGCAAGCGTCATGAGCCCGCTTTCGGAAACACCCTCGGCGGGAAGAATATCGGTGACCTGCGGCTTGCCGGATGTGATGGTGCCGGTTTTGTCAAGCACCACGATGTCGACCTTGCCGGCACTCTCCAGCGCCTCAGAGGTCTTGAAAAGAATACCGTTCTTTGCGCCCATTCCATTGCCGACCATGATGGCGACCGGAGTCGCGAGGCCGAGCGCGCAGGGGCAGGAGATGACGAGAACCGTGATTGCCCGCTCCAGGGAATACGCCACATCGTAGCCGAGCAGCATCCAGACGACAAAAACAAGTGCGGCGATTCCGATGACGGAGGGGACGAATACGCCTGAAACCTTATCGGCAATTCGGGCGATCGGCGCCTTGGTCGCCGCGGCGTCGGAGACCATCTGAATGATCTGTGAGAAAGTCGTGTCCTCACCGACTCTTGTTGCCTTCGCGCGGATGAAGCCGGACTGATTCATGGTCGCGGCGCTGACTTTGCTGCCCACTGCCTTGTCGACCGGGACCGACTCACCGGTGAGGGCGGATTCATCGACGGCACTTTCTCCCTCGATGATCACACCGTCGACCGGAATCGACTCGCCGGGCTTTACAACGAAAATGTCACCTGTTTTGACGTCGTCGATGCCGACCGTGACCTGCTGTCCGTCACGCTCGATGACGGCAGTTTTCGGTGCCATCTTCATGAGGTTTTTGAGGGCGTCGGTTGTGCGGCCCTTTGAAAGAGATTCGAGCGTCTTGCCGACCGTGATGAGCGCGGGAATCAT
>ONGY01000061.1 GCA_900317475.1 uncultured Lachnospiraceae bacterium
TATCCAGCTGAGCTACAGACACAAAAGAGCGGGTGATGGGAATCGAACCCACGTATCTAGCTTGGAAGGCTAGTGTTCTACCATTGAACTACACCCGCAGATCGTCTCGTATCGAACGGAAGGGATTACTGTTAGTCGGAGTGACAGGATTCGAACCTGCGACATCCTGGTCCCAAACCAGGCGCTCTACCAGACTGAGCCACACCCCGATAGACCGCTTATTTCCGCGACGCATCGATTATTATATAGTACGGTCCGGCACATGTCAATCACAAAAAAAATAAAAGTGCGGATAAGTCCGAAAGCGGAATCTGCCCGCCGCGCAGCGCTCTGATCACAAGCAATCATACAGTCTTTTATTTTCCCAATCAACATTTTTTGTCCATTGAACGGCTCCCTGCCGGATGGTAAAGTTTTGAATCGTATGAAGAGGATTGTGGAGGCGTGTATCTCTGCATTCCTTTCTTACGGCCACCGCAGGGAACCGCCGCAGTAGAGCTTTTCTGCAGCTGCCGCCAAATACTATGAGAAGAGGAGAAACAATAATGGCTACTTCTATTGCGCATACCGCTGAGCGTAAAGCACTGAGTGTTGTACTCGATGCGGCAATCAAGAACATCAACAAAGATCGTTCGAAGAACATGGTCAAGCTGATCGATCTTGTCCAGAAGTTCAACGGCGACACTTGGGCTCCCGAAGCATATGACCGTATTCGTGCTGTATTCCAGGATCCGAATTCCAAGTACATGCAGTACACCAACAAGATTCTGGACAACATCGACCCTCACATCCTCCGCATGCAGCTTCTGAACCTCGGTTTCGAGGCCGGCTTCAGCGGATTCAAGAAAGTAAAACAGAATTCCAAGAAATATGGCGTGAGCATTCCGTGGGTTATCCTGATGGATCCCACTTCCGCATGCAACATGCACTGCACGGGCTGCTGGGCTGCAGAGTACGGCCACACCAAATCTCTGACCTACGAGCAGCTTGATTCTGTCATCACGCAGGGCGAGGACCTGGGCATTCACGCATGGGTTATGACCGGCGGAGAACCTACCACCCGCAAGGCAGATATCTTCAGGCTCTGTGAGAAGCACAACACCTCCTATTTCATGATCTTCACGAACGGCACACTGATTGATGAGCAGTTCGCAAAAGATATGGTCCGTGTCGGCAACCTTGTTCCGGCCATCTCCGTCGAGGGATTTGCCGAGGCAAACGACAGCCGCCGCGGTGACGGATGCTTCGATAAGGTCATGCACGCAATGGATATCCTTCGTGAGAACCACTGCCCGATCCTGACCTCCATCTGCTACACCTCCGTCAACTACAAGGTCGTCACCTCCGATGAGTTCCTTCAGATGCTCATCGACAAGGGTGTTTACATGACCTGGTACTTCCATTATATGCCGGTCGGCAACGAGGCATCGACAGGTCTCCTGCTCAATCCGGAACAGCGTGAGTATATGTATCACAGAGTCCGTGAGATCCGCGGCTACAACACTGGTCTTCCGATCTTTGCAATTGACTTCCAGAACGACGGCGAGATGGTTCACGGATGCATCGCCGGAGGCAAGTACTATTGCCACATCAATCCGAACGGTGATGTCGAACCCTGCGTCTTCATTCACTACAGTCAGGCAAATGTCAAGGAGAAGAGCCTCATCGAGTGTCTGCAGCAGCCGCTGTTCAAGGCATATCAGGCAGGCCAGCCATTCAACGAGAACCTGCTTCGTCCGTGCCCGATGCTCGAGAATCCGGAAAAGCTGCGCGCAATTGTCCACGAGACAGGCGCTCCTTCCACCGATATGGAATCGCCTGAATCGGTCGATCACCTGACCGACAAGTGCGTCGATTACGCAAAGGCATGGGCTCCGGTTGCTGACAAACTTTGGAATGCAGGCCATATGTCCTATGATTCTGAATCCTACAAGGAATACGCAGCTGAAAAGGACGAGCGCATCAAGAGCGCGGAAGAGGCCATTGCCGCTGAAAAGCAGTAATAAGCAGTAATCTTCTCTCCGATTATCCGTCACAAATTTCATACGGTGCAGCTTTGCGCCCCGCGGCGCGGGCTGCACCGTTTTTCATTGCAAAAACTTTCAGGACACCGAATATCCATGCTGAAATCCATTTTCACCGCCCGAACAAACAAAGCTGAGCCGGAGGATACTCCGGAACTCCCGGATCTGGATGCTCTCGCCGCTCGTCTCATGGCGTTCGGGCGGGACAAAATCATGCTCTCTCTTCCGTTTCTCTCGCGTGCTTTCTTCCGCATGCCCATGGTCGGCGGCGACCTCACAGCTTCCTTCGGCACCAACGGCGACACCGTCTGGTACAATGACCGTTTTCTCATCCGCCGGACCAAGAAAGACCGGAATTATCCATCCCACGCCTTTCTTCACATGATCCTCCACTGTATCTACCAGCATCCGTTCCGCATCGATGACCGCACCCGTGATCTCACGTTCTGGGACACCGCCTGTGACATCGCCGTCGAGAATTCGATTCTGAAACTGAAGCTTCCTTCCGTCTCTCTCGAGTCTGATTCCGATCTGACACTCTTCCTCTCCAATTTCGAGCGAGAGGTGCATCCGCTTACAGCGTGGAAAATTTACCACTGGCTCGAAAAGAACCCGCAGCGTTTTGGCGAAATCGCGTCAAAATGGGAGCTTTTCACGATCGATGATCATAAGTTCTGGACGCGGGGCAGGGAAGAAAACAAAGGGCAGGAGCTGGACTGCCAGTCAACGCACCGCGGCACGAATCTGATCGGCGATATCGGCTGCCACGAGGCAGACCAGGACCCGGAGGCCAGCGAAGAAGCGGAGGAAGGCCTCCTTGGGCGGCGGCGCACCGAATGGAGCGATATCTCCGATCTCGCGCAGACCGACCTCAAGGCGTATACTGCGGATGCAGACTCGAATTTCGGCGCAGTGGCCGTGAATATTGAAGCCGCAAGGCGCGACCACTTCAACTATTCCGATTTTCTGGAGAAATTCAAAGTTCTCGGCGAGGAGATGCATATCGACGAGGATTCCTTTGACTATATTTACTATACCTACGGACTGGATCACTATGGAAACATGCCGCTCATCGAGCCGCTCGAATACCGTGAGACGGATCGCATCCGGGACTTCGTCATCGCCATCGACACATCCGGTTCCTGTCAGGGAGCCGTCGTAGAGCACTTCCTGCGGCGGACGTATTCCATCCTGAAGAGCTCCGACAATTTCTTCGAGACCGTAAATATCCATATCATCCAATGCGACGCAAAAGTCCAGGAGGATACCGTCATCACGAAGGATTCTTTTGGCGGCACGGATTTCCGGCCCGTGTTTGAATATGTAGACAAGCTCGTCGCCCGGCGTGCATTCACCAATCTCAAGGGCCTTGTTTATTTCACCGACGGCAATGGAACCTATCCGTCAAAACCTCCGACGTACAAGACAGCTTTCGTCTTTCTCGACGCCGGCGACAACGTCGATGAGAGAAAAGTCCCGGCATGGGCTGTCACCGCGCACCTTTATGACACCGACCTCAGTGAGGAGGATAATAGATGAATATCCAGGAAGCAAAAGAACAGATCAGGCAGACAGTTACGATTTACCTCGAGAAAGATGCCCATGGCAGATACCGTATTCCTCCGGAGCGGCAGCGCCCGATCTTCATGATCGGCTCACCGGGAATCGGCAAAACCGCCATCATGGAACAGATCGCATCGGAGCTTGGCATCGGACTCGTCTCCTACTCCATGACGCATCACACTCGTCAGAGTGCGCTCGGCCTGCCCGTCATCCGGACTGCATCCTACGCCGGCAAAACATTTGAGATCACGGAATATACGATGAGTGAAATCATCGCGGCGGTGTACAAATCCATGGAAGAAAGCGGCCGCACACAGGGCATCCTCTTCCTCGATGAGATCAACTGTGTCTCCGAAACACTTGCGCCCGCAATGCTCCAGTTCCTTCAGTACAAGACCTTCGGTACGCACCGTGTCCCCGATGGATGGGTCATTGTAACCGCAGGCAATCCGCCCCAGTTCAACCGCTCCGTGCGCGAATTCGATGTCGCCATGATGGACCGCCTCAAGATTCTGGAGGTCGAGCCTGACTACACCGTCTGGAGAACCTACGCCGTCAACGCAGATGTACATCCGGCAATTCTGAATTATCTTGACATCCGTAAAGATGATTTCTACCGCATCGAGAATACGGTTGACGGCAAAACATACTGTACCGCCCGCGGATGGGAAGACCTTTCCGATGCAATGCGTCTTTATGAAGAAAACGGCTACAAGGTCGATGACTCTCTCGTTCTCCAGTACATCCGCAATAAAAAGATCGCACACGAATTTGCGACCTATTACGACCTCTACCGCAAATACCGGGGAGATTATGAGACCGCGGCGATCCTGAACGGCACCGAATCCGCTGAAGTACGGCGCCGCGCGGGCAGGGCGGCATTTGACGAACGCGTGACGCTCCTGTCTCTCCTCACGGATTCTGTCCTTGGTGAAATCCGCGCTTCCGTGCGCGAAGAAACGGCCCTGCGTGCCGCTCTTCCGATCTTCCGCGACATCAAGAAGGAAGTCGCAGGCGGGACGAAACGCCCGGTTGTCGACTCACTGAAGGCACGCCGGGAGGCGTTAGAGGAGGCAATGGCGCGTGATAAAAAGTCCGGTGCCCTCTCCTCCGTGCAGGAGCGCAGCACGCTCGATCTCGAGGATATCCTTGAAAAGGCTGAGACGCAGCTCCGGATCCAGGGACTCACGCAGGGCAGTGACGGCGAAGCCGCTTTTGCGTGGATTCGGGAAAACTTCGGTGCACGTGCAGCCGCCATGAAGGACGGCGCTGATACCGCCGAGAAGCACCTTGACAATCTCTTCGAATTTGTGAACAGCGCCTTCGGTTCCGGAAACGAAATGCTTCTCCTCACAACGCACCTTTCCGTCAGCAGGGACGCCGTGAAATTTCTCTCCGGCCACCGCTGTGACGCTTATTATAAGTACGCAAAGAAATATGAAATCTACAACCGCGAAGAGGAGCTCGACCGCGAGCTCGATGCAATCGACATCGACTCCCTGGGAGACTGAGAACATCCTCGGTAAAATACGGAAATGGCAAAAACAGATGCAATAACAGAAATAAAAACAAACGGTCAGTTTGAATATCGGTGTATAGACAGCGGCACCGGAATCGAGCTCGTTCGATTTCTTGACTCTTCCGCGGCGGAACTGGATATTCCGGATGAGATCGACTGTCTTCCGGTCCGTGTGATCGGCCCCGGCTGCTTTACGGACAACGGCGGCCTTCTGACCCGGGTCCTGGTGCCCGACTCCGTCCGGGAGATCGGAAAGGATGCGTTTTCCTATTGCTTCGTTCTCGAGTCGCTGGAGCTTGGAAGGGACGTGCGCAGACTCGGGAGCGGTTTTCTCTCGTTTTGCGGTTCCATTGAACATCTGACCATTCCGGAGTCCGTCTCCGATATTGATGATGCATTCATTCTCAATGCCCTTCACATAGACACCGCAGAAGGCGGCGTCTATTACAGTGACGGTTTCGGACTGTATCGAAGAATGGGCATAGGTTCCGGTGACGATTCCGGTGAGGACAAGCTGGAGCTGGTCAGTGTCTGCCAGGAGGAAGCAAAAGAAACCTATACTCTTCTTCCAGATACAGTCTCCATCGGTGCGAATGCCTTTCGGGGGCAGGGATATCTCAAAGAAGTTATTCTGCCGGAAGGGCTTGCCCGGATCGGTGACAGCGCTTTCCAGAACTGCCCCGGGATCAATTCCTTTCTTCTCCCCGCATCGCTGCGGGAAATTGGCGTCGCTGCCCTTGAAACAAGCGGCTGGGATGAGCACACCGCTCACCCCGTCACCATCTCGGCTGCCAGGGAAAATCCGGTTCTGTTCACAGAAAAGAATGCACTTTACATGCGGGAAGAACCTGCCCATGGCGGCTCGCTGCAGCTGATCCGATATTTCGGAGACGATACTTCCTTCACGGTTCCGGAGGGAGTACGTGTGATCCGCACGGATGCCTTCAAAAGGACGGATCTTTCCATCGTATCCCTTCCTTCTACTCTCGAAGAGGTCCAGCCCGGTGCTTTCAACGCGAACCCCCGCCTGACGAAATTCCTCTTTCCTTCTCTCGGTGCAGAAATCTGGTTCCCGGATGTGGTATTCCGCAAAGATGACATCGAATCGCTCTTTCACCCGCAGGCAGAGAAGTTCGTCTGTTTCGGAAAGCCGCTCAGGTTCCGGGCAGACCCCGGTGTGTGCTATCAGTTTGCTGCGTACGACGCTCTCTTCGACACCTATTACGGTGTGGAGGAGAAGGCAGTTTTGGCCGTCTGCCGTCTCGCATTCCCCGTCGATCTCGATGAAAATACGCAGGCAATGTACCAGACCTGGCTCTCCTCCCATCTCGAAGAACTGATGGACGAGATCACAAAGAAGGAAAACAACGGGCTCTTCCGGGCATTTCTCTCACTCGGTGTACTCGACCGCGAGCGCACAGACCGTGCGATTGAATTCTGCCTCGGGAAGCGCCGTACGATCTGCCTGCAGATGCTGCTCGACTACAAGCATGACCGATTTGCCGGAAACGATGACGACTTCTCCCTGTAGAGCATTCCGGAAGAAAACAGGACAAAATAAAAACCTTCATCTCCGCTTGACGGCCCGCAGGCCTTCAGAGAGGAAATGAAGGTTTTTCTCTTGTAAAAATAGGATTGCCGCTGCTGCCGCCTGGAGAAACCAGCCGCAGCCTCCCCCCGCAGAAAAAAGCGGTGAGGGCGTACTTATGATTTGTTCTGTTCAGAAGCATTCTGTTCTGAATTGTTCTGTTCTTTATTGTTCTGTCCGCTGATATCTTTTACCGAATGGCCTTCGTAAACCGACCCTTCGACAATGACCTGCTTGATCAGGGTCGTCTTCGGCCGCTCGATGAGATTGATCAGCTCATCCGCTGCTTCCTTTCCCATTTTATCGGTATCCTGGCGGAGTGTAGTGAGCTGGGGCTCGATATGACGCGCGATGCGCAGTCCGTCGTAGCCGCAGATGGAAATGTCATCCGGAACGGAAAGTCCCCGATTCCGGATTGCATTGAGACCGCCATATGCGGAAAAATCATCCGGGTACAGAATACAGGTCGGCGGATTTTCCAGGTCCAGAAGTTCGTAGGTCTTCTCTTCCGTCTCCTTCGTGGAGCGGTAAGGTGCTTCCTTGATGTAATTATCCGGAATATCGAGCCCGAGCTCCATTGCAGTGTTGTTGAAGCTGAGCAGGCGGCTGTCGGTTACGCTCGACCGCAGTCCATGGATATAGGCGATCCTGCGGTGTCCCTTATTGTAAACATATGTCAGCAGATCACGCATACCCCTGATATTGTCCGACATGATAGCTGTGCAGTTGTTAAACACGTAGTCAATGGTAACGACCGGAATGTCGCTGCGGACAAGCTCGACAACCTCGGGATCATAGAAATCGACACAGGCTATGCAGACACCGTCAAAACCTCTGTAGCGCGAATGCGCCAGATAGGACATTCGGTTCGATCTCGTCCGGTTGTTATTGATAAAGGTGATATCGTAGCCTTTTGATTCTACTTCCTCCTTAAAGCTGTTCAGGATATAAGCGAAGAAATCGTGTGTCAGTCCGCTCTGCGCCTCATCGACAAAAAGGACGCCGATATTGTATGTGCGGTTTGTCTTCAGCGCCTTTGCTGCCGAGTTCGGATAATAGCCCAGTTCTCCGGCAACTTTGCGGATGTATTCCTTGGTCTCAATACTGATATCATTATGATTGTTGAGCGCCTTACTAACGGTAGCAATCGACACGCCGCAGGCAGCCGCAATATCCTTTAGAGATACCATAGGGCCTCCCTCAACCAGAACAGAATATGCCAAAATCTAAAACGTTTTCGACAACTATAAATTTATTTTAACAGAGCTTCCTTTCATTTGCAACAGCTCATTTTTTCGTATTTTCGTATTATGGTCTAAATTCACAAAAATTTATCCCGTTATTTATTCATTTTTTCACAATGTTAACGTCGGGTTTTCTTTTTTCCCTTCTTCTTTTCCCGGGAGGCCCGGTTGCTTATTGCTTTTGCGCTGTTCCCTGTAATATAATCTTTATGGTTTGTTTTTGCATTTTACTTAAACGTTTTCATAAAGTACTCCGGACTTCAGACTCGGGGGAAGAATCCGGAGATTTTATGGCAGCCAATAAATAAAAAAGGGAGGCAACAATGAAATTCGGCTATTTTGATGATGCCCGTGAGGAATATGTCATCACTACTCCGACGACTCCTCTGCCGTGGATCAATTATCTCGGCAACAAGGACTTCTTCAGTATTATCTCCAACACGATGGGCGGCTATTCCTTCTATAAGGATGCAAAGCTGCTCCGCATCACACGCTACCGCTACAATGATGTCCCATACGACAGCAACGGCAAGTATTTCTACATTCAGGACGGCGATACCCTCTGGAATCCGGCATGGCAGCCGACGAGAACCAGGCTCGATTCGTATGAGTGCCGCCATGGCCTTGGCTACAGCCGGTTCCGCGGCAGCAAGAACGGAATCGAAGCCTCCGTCCTTGCCTTTGTCCCGCTGAATGACACCTGCGAAGTGGAACAGGTAAAGCTCACCAACCGCACGAAGGAAACGAAAGAAATAAAGCTGTACTCCTATGTGGAGTGGTGTCTGTGGAATGCTTCCGATGACTGCGAGAACTTCCAGCGCAATCTTTCTACCGGCGAGGTCGAGATTGTCGGCTCCACAATCTTCCATAAAACCGAATACCGCGAGCGCCGCAATCACTATGCAATCCGCGGCGTAAACTGCAGTATTGACGGATTTGATACCATCCGTTCCGAATTCATTGGAATGTACAACGGTGCAGACAGGCCTCAGGCTATCCTCGACGGCGGATGCAAAAACTCTGTCTGCAGCGGCTGGTCTCCGATTGCCGCTCAGCAGATCAATATCTCCCTCGCTCCCGGTGAAACGAAGAGTTTTGACTTCGTACTCGGATATATCGAGAATCCGGAAGACGAGAAATGGGCGGAAGGAACGACAGCCCGCGATGAAATTATCAATAAGACGAGAGCTTTTGAGATGCTTGACCGCTACAAGACCGACGAACAGGTCGAGGCAAGTTTTGACGAGCTCACGAATTACTGGAAGGCACTGCTCTCCCGCTTCCATCTTACTTCGGGCAACGACAGGGTCAACCGGATGGTCAACATCTGGAACCAGTACCAGTGCATGGTCACCTTCAACATGTCACGCTCGGCATCCTACTTCGAGTCCGGTATCGGACGCGGCATGGGCTTCCGCGATTCCTGCCAGGATCTGCTTGGTTTCGTACATCTGATCCCGGAGCGCGCAAGAGAGAGAATCATCGATATCGCTTCGACACAGTTTAAGAACGGCTCGGCATATCATCAGTATCAGCCGCTGACCAAGAAGGGCAATGCAGGCATCGGCTCCGGTTTCAATGATGACCCGCTGTGGCTGATTGCGGCTGTCAGCGCCTATACGCGTGAGACCGGCGACTATTCGATTCTCGACGAGCAGGTTCCCTACGACAACGACTGGTCGGCTGCGACAACGCTCATGGAGCATCTGAAGAGATCGCTTGACTTCACGCTCACGCATCTGGGGCCGCACGGTCTGCCTCTGATCGGGCGCGCAGACTGGAACGACTGCCTGAATCTCAACTGCTTCTCCGAACATCCGGGCGAATCCTTCCAGACCTTCGGTCCTTCCGAGGGACCGGTTGCGGAGTCTGTCTTCATCGGCGGTATGTTCGTAAAGTACGGCGAAGAGTATGCACAGCTCGCCGAGATCAAGAATGAGCCGGACGAGGCTGCCCGTGCCCGGAAAGCCGTCGAAGAGATGGACAAGGCTGTCTGTACGGCCGGCTGGGACGGAAAATGGTTCCTTCGCGCTTACGATGCGCACGGCGACAAGGTCGGTTCGAACGAGTGCGAAGACGGCAAGATCTTCATCGAGCCGCAGGGCTTCTGCGTTCTTGCAGGATGCGGCGTGGGAACAGGTCAGGCCGAACAGGCACTGAAGTCAGTTGAGGAACTTCTCGACACAAAGTATGGTATCTGCATCCTGTGGCCGGCATATAAGAGATATCACCTGGAACTTGGTGAAATCTCCTCTTATCCGCCGGGATACAAAGAAAACGGCGGTATCTTCTGCCACAACAACCCTTGGGTATCGATTGCCGAGACGGTTGTCGGACATGGGAACCGAGCCTTCGAAGTTTATAAGAAGACCTGCCCTTCCTATACGGAGGACATCTCCGAAATCCACCGCACAGAGCCCTATGTCTACTGCCAGATGGTAGCCGGCAAAGAGGCAAAGTACTTCGGCGAGGGCAAGAACAGCTGGCTCACCGGCACTGCTGCATGGACCTTTACGGACATCTCCCAGTACATCCTCGGCGTGTATCCGACGCACA
>ONGY01000063.1 GCA_900317475.1 uncultured Lachnospiraceae bacterium
CCGTGGCTGTCCATCTGGGGCTTCACCGAATAGGTGTTTGTAAATGTAAAGGCAATGGTGTTGTCGCCATGCATACTGCCCTGAATGGCGATTCTTCGTTCCGTGTGAATCTGTTGCCGGCAGGCCTCGATGGCATTTTCGACGAGGTTGGCAAAGAGCACGGATAGGTCCGCGGAGGAAATGCTCAGATCATCCGGGAGCTGGAGCTGGACGGAATAGGTGATGTCTTCTCTTGTCATCTGCGGCGCGTAGTACGAGAGAACCGCATTGACCGCACTGTTCTCACAGAATTTGAGGGGAGTCGCCAATTCCATGTTGTTCTGTAATTCGGCGATATATTTCAGAATATGCTCCATATCCGATGCTTCGGCCATCGTGCTGATGGTTGCGAGAACATGACGGAGATCGTGCCGCATGCGCCTTGTCTGTTTTATATTCTGTTCAATATTCTGATATTGAAGCGCCATCATCTGAAGATGGAAGTTCTCTGAGCGCAGTGAGAGATTTTCCTCCTGTTCACGGACGGAGAGGATGATCATCCGGTAGACCATCAGGGAACCAAGATCAATGACGAGGATCGCCAGCGTATAGTGGAGTTTTACGAGCTTATGAACGGCGGAACCGGTTCCGGAATAGAACATGTACATCCAGACGACATAGAAGGTGGCAGGAACCAGCCACAGATACCGCCATATTGTGATATCACGGGCTTCGGGCGTGTCGATCGACGAGAAGTCACGAAATATTGTATGCCAGATAAAAAAGCAGATGAGGATTTCATACCCCAGGAGCAGACAGGAATAAGTCCAGTGATATCGCATGAATGCATAGCCGACGGAGATAAGACTTTCGGTGTACTTTGCAAGACTGACGCAGAGATTGGAAAAATTGCAGATCACAAGGAAGCCAAACAGGATTCGGCCGGGATGATCATCGAACAGAAGGAAAAGGAGAGCGATGACAATGAACGGCGAGATAACATCCGCAAGTCCGATCCAGGGAAGATAGTTATAGATGGCCGCGAATTGAAAGGAAGACCAGGCGGCAACAAAGGGGGCTGCGATGATGACCGAACGGACAACTCCGTAACGCAGATGGTTTTTAAAGGACAATAAAAGCAGGACGATAAATGGAACAATCGCAACGAAATTATAGAGCAGAAATTCCCATCGGGTAAACGGCATCGGTGTATCCTCGCAACAAAGAAATCAGAAGTCAGGTATTAATGGAATCAAAGATGAAATCCGAATACGCTTTCTTTACAGCGGACAGGCGTCTGCGGCTCACGGGCACGGTATCGCCGCCCTTCAGATACAGGACAGAGTCTGTAAACCGGGTTACATGATCGAAATTGACGATTACGCCGCGGGAGCAGCTGACGAAATTGCTTCGGGTGCAGAGCAGATTTTCAATTTCGCTCTGTGACATATATACCTTGCATTCTTCAGCGGAGTTTTTACAGTGAAAGTATACGTAATGATTGTGATAATCGGTATAGATGATGTCATCGTAAGCAATGCGGCTCTAATCCGGGAGATTGAGAAAACTGTCCGGCGAATCCGGGTCTGCGAAAAAACGGATTGCAAGCAGCATCTCGCGAAAATTTCGATAGGTAAGCGGCTTGAGAAGGTAGTAGTCCGCACGGACATTGTAACTCTCAGCAGCAAATTCATTGCTGGAAGTAATGTAGACAATTTTCACGTCCGGGTCGATATCCCGGATGCCGACTCCAGTCTCAATTCCGGTCAGGGCCTTCATGAAGATGTCTATGAACAGGAGTTCATAGGTACCCTTCTTAAAATCGGACAGAAAGGATTCGCCGCACTCAAATTCATGATAGTCGGCAGAAGGAAGGTTATTACTGCGAAGGCAGCGATCCATGTTCTGGCGGATCACCCTCCGGTCTTCTGGAGAATCGTCGATGATTGCAATATGTAGATTGTTATTTTCTACTCTATCCATAAAAGCCCTGTGAACCCGGGATAAGGTAAGATCATTGATCTGGCTACATGTTCAGCCACGCTCCTCAGAATTATATCTCAAATTAATTTTCAATCAATAACAGATAATTGAAATTATATTTAGTACATATTATCAAATAATATATCGGACGTTCAATATCTGCGTTTCTGCTTTCTTTTTGAAGGAGCAAGGGCATTTCCCAGCTTCTGAAAGAAGTGCTGCGGAACGAGGCCGATGAAAACAATGCCCAGCACGATTCCAACGGCCGCCTTCAGGGCGCCGTATCCGGTGCTCATTGCCAGTTCCTGCTCGCCGAATACGAGATAATAGGTGGTCCAGTAGATTCCGCCGCCCGGAATCAGCGGAATAAGGCCGGAAATCATAAAGACGACAGCTGGGCATTTTTTGATGACAGCGGCAAGCCGTGAGCAGAAAACAACCACAACCGTTGCGGCCACAATGGCGAAGGTAGATCCGGCCGGCTTTTCCAGTATCAGATAAATGGCCCAGCCGATCACGCCGATGATGCCGCAGAGAAGATAATACTTTCGCGGAACACTGAAAAGGAGCGCGAAAGCGATTGTTCCGGCCAGGGCCGCGAGGAGCTGAAAGACCAGTGACAGCAGCGAAGTCATAGCAGGGCACCTCCCGTCAGAGAATAGGCAAGTACGGTGACGACCGCAACGCCGATGGAAATAGACACGAATACAAGGAGTGCGTCCAGCATACGGACGAAACCGGAAAGATAATCCTCATCGGTAATATCGCGGATACCATTGATGAACGCGGCGCCGGGGATCATGGGCATGACGGAACCGATGATCATCTCATGCAGGTTCTGCCCTACACCGAAATACTTGAGGATGTAGCAGATGGTCGTCACCAGCATGCCGCCGATGATGTTCGTCACCATTTTGGATTTGCCGGCGGCGACGGCCCGGAGGATGAAAACCCAGAGAAGGATTCCGGCAAGAAATGCACATAAGGCATCTGTGCCGTTTCCTCCGAACAGGACACAGAAAGCCGCCGCTCCGGCTCCGGAGGCGAGGATCTGTGCCAAGCCTGGTTTTCCCGGGAGGTGTTCGATTCGATCCAGCTCTTTCTCCGCTTCTTCAACCGTATATTTTCCGGCCACGACTTCGCGCGAAAACTGATTGACTGCACTTACACGGTCGAAACGGGTTCCCTTCACAGGAATATATCGGACGGAAGCATAGGATTTTTCGGATCTGCTGCCCGCGACTCTGAACTGGAACAAGACTCTGCGGACGGCGGAGTTTTTTTATTCATACAGGAAGGATGAGATACTTCTTCTTTCATGGCAGTTTTTACCGTGCCTGTAATCAGAGGCGTAATGCGGGGGGACTCTCTTCGAAGCCTGCCGATGCGGCCCTTGGGAGAGGAGAGTGTGCGGAAACATCAGGAGCTGTATCACAATAAACAGCATCTTCGGGTCGCTTCTCAGCAGAAGGTGTGACTGGATGTCCGATCCTCTGTCAGCTTCGCTCGAACTGCGCTGTATAAAGCTTCCGGTAGAAGCCGTTCTTCTTCATCAGCTCTTCGTGATTGCCCTGTTCAATGATGTGCCCGTCGCGCATGACAAGGATTTCGTCTGCCTCGCGGATGGTCGAGAGACGATGGGCCACGACAAAACTCGTCCGTCCCTTCATCATCTCATCGAATGCCTTCTGAATCCGAATTTCGGTCAGTGTATCGATGGAGGAGGTCGCCTCGTCGAGAATCAGGATCGGAGGCAGGTGGAGCATGACGCGGGCGATGCAGAGAAGCTGCTTCTGGCCCGCGGAGAGATTGCCGCCGTTTTCTTCGATCACCGTATCATATCCTTGCGGCATTCGCATTATGAAGCTGTGAGCATATGCTTTCTTCGCGGCGGCGATGATTTCTTCGTCCGTTGCGTCCGGCTTGCCGTAGGAGATGTTTTCCTTTATGGTGCCTGCCTTCAGCCAGGTGTCCTGCAGCACCATGCCGTAATTGCTGCGAAGGCTCATGCGGCGGATATGTCGGATATCCGTCCCGTCGACGCAGATGCTGCCGCTGTTCACATCGTAAAAACGCATCAGCAGGTTGATGAGAGTGGTTTTGCCGCATCCGGTGGGCCCCACAATGGCAATCCTTTTGCCGGGCTGTACAGAAACGCTGAGGTTTTCGATCAGCGGTTTTTCCGGGACATAGGAGAATGCAACATTCGTCAGTGTGACTTCTCCCTTTGCATCCCTGAGCTCGACCGCATCCGCATCGTCAGCGGGCTCCGGCTCGGTATCGAGAAGCTCAAACACGCGGGCGGCGGACGCAACCGAATTCTGGAATTCGGTCAGCACGCTCGTGATATCGTTGAACGGCTGGCTGTACTGTTTTACGTAGCTGAGGAAGCTTGTGAGCTCACCGATTGTCATGACGGTGCCGCCAAAGGGCGTGAGGAAGCATAGAAGGCAGCCGGCCAGTACGACTCCGTCATAAATCAGGGAATTAAGGAAACGGGTTGCGGGATTCGTGATGGAGGAATAGAAGGTTGCACGGAGACTGTACCCGGACAGTTCTTTGTTTCGCTTTGCAAATTCATCCATCGCTTCTTGCTCGTGGCTGAAGGTCTGGACAACCTTGAGGCCTCCGAGCATTTCATTGGTAAGGTCGGTCACACTGCCGCGTGCCGCTGACTGCTTCTTGAAATACGTGAAAGCATGCGTCGAGATGAATTTCGCAATCACAAAGGAGAGCGGCGTGAAAACAACAACGATCAGCGTGGCAATTGGCTGCAGAAGTACCATGAAGATGATGGTTCCCGCGATTGTGATGACTCCGGTGAAGAGCTGCGTGAACCCGAGCAGGAGTCCGTCGGAGAGCTGTTCGATGTCGGTAATGACACGGCTCAGGAGGTCTCCGGCAGAGTGTGAGTCAAGATAGGAGAGCGGAATTTCGTGAATCTTGTGGAAAGCCTGCACGCGCAGATCGCGGACGATCCGGTAAGTGATGACATTGTTGATGTGATTCATGACCCACTGCGCCGCTGCCGTGAGGAGAACACAGAGGAGAATCCGCAAGATGATCTGCCGCAGGGAGTCGAAGTTGACGTTGCCCCGGCCGATGATTTCATCCACGCCGTCGCCGATATAGATCGGAATGAGCAGCTGCAGAATGACAGACAAGGCTGCGAGTGCAAGCGATAAAATGACGAACGGAATATAAGGCCGGATGCAGAGGAGAATCCGCAGAATGGTTGATTTTTTGTTGGCTGCAGAAGACGCTGTCTTTGCAGAGGAGGATTGATTTTTATTCATATTTAGACCCCACTGAGGCAAAATCCGTGACTGCGGTTTTGCCGAATGCGGCATCTCCTGGTGCCATGGCACCAGGGTGCGAACGCCGTGCGTATGCGCAGCGGACCCGCCGATGTCAGGAGAGACTCGCCTTCGCGGTATCACTGCCGGCAAGATCGCTGCGGATCTCTTCCGGTGTCATCTGCGAAGCACAGATTTCCTGATATTCACGGCAGTTCTGCAGAAGCTCCCGGTGAGTTCCCGCGCCGGCGAGCCGGCCGTCTTCCATGACCAGAATCTGGTCGGCGGCGCGCACGGTGCTCACGCGCTGCGAAACGAGGATGACAGTACGGGTGCCTTCCTCGGTCCTGAGTGCTTTGCGGAGATCTGCATCCGTTGCAAAGTCAAGAGCAGAGGCGCTGTCGTCGAGGATGAGAATCTCCGGATTCCGCACGATTGCGCGCGCGATCGTAAGCCGCTGTTTCTGGCCGCCCGAGAGGTTTCTTCCTTCCTGCTCGATCATCAGGTCGAGTCCCTGCTTCTTGCTGTCCACAAATTCTCTTGCCTGTGCGATGTCGATGGCCCTGTAGATATCACTGTCGGAAGCATCGTCGCGGCCCCACTTCATGTTGTCGCGGAGCGATCCGCGGAAGAGCACTGCTTTCTGCGGAACAAGGCCAATGTGATGGCGCAGGTCGTTTTCGCGGATTGAGCGCACATCCATTCCGTTGATGCATACGCTGCCGGAATCCGCATCGTAAAAACGCGGTATAAGATTTACGATGCTGCTTTTGCCGGAGCCGGTTCCTCCGATGATGCCGATCGTGGAGCCTGCATCTGCGTGAAAGGTGATGCCGGACAGTGCCGGCTCTGCATCCTTCTCATAACGGAAGGATACATCGTTGAAATCGATGGAAGCGCCTCCATTCTGAGATGCAGGGAATGCATCTGTCCCGTCTGCACGGTCGTTTGTGACGTTGAAAATATCATCGACGCGGCGCTCGGAAGCCATAGCCCTCGAGAGAAGGATGATGAGATTCGCAAGCTTGATGAGCTCGGTGAGAATCTGCGACATATAGTTGATCTGCGCGATCAGCTTTCCCTGTGACAGGGCTCCCGTGTATACCTGACGGCCGCCTGTCCAGAGAATCGCGATGATGCCGATATTGATGACGACGAGGGTCAGCGGGTTGAGAAGGGCGGAAATCTTTCCGGCGAAGATCTGCCGGTGATAGAAATCGTCCGCTTCCGAATCAAATGCCTTTTTCTCACTTTCCTGACGGTTGAAGGCGCGCACGACACGGACACCGAGGAGGTTTTCTCTTGTGGTCTGCATGATCGCGTCGAGCTGCTTCTGAACCTTCCGGTAGAGCGGCATGGTGATGAGGAGGATGGCAAATACGATGAGGAAAAGAACAGGAACAACGACGACAAAAATCATGGCGGTCTTCGTATCCACCGTGAAGGCCATGATCATGGCGCCGAATACGACGAAGGGAGAGCGGAGGAAAAGCCGCAGAAACATGTTGACGCCGTTCTGAATGGTATTGATGTCGCTGGTCATCCGGGTGATCAGCGCCGAGGTACCAAGGTCATCGATCTGGCGCCAGGAGAGCGTCATGATATGAGAAAAGAGATCGTCGCGCATCCTCTGCGCGGTTCCGGTTGCAACCTTTGCAGAGAAATACTGTGCCGTGATGGAGAAGGCAAGACCGCACGCGGCGAGCACGAGGAGCAGTATGCAGCGATGGATCAGATACTGTACGTCTCTGCCTGCGACGCCCCTGTCAATCATGTCAGCGACGATGATCGGCACGAAGAGCTCGAAAATGGCCTCGAGCATTTTGAAGAGAGGCGCGAGAATAGCCTCCCCCAGATCAGCCTTTATATAGGAAAAAAGACGTTTCATACCCCTACCTCGCTGAGGCAAAACTGCGGATGCAGTTTTGCCGAATGCGGCAGCCGGTGCGTCAGCAGAGCGGACGCACCGATGCTGCGGTTTATAAGTCCTGCCTGCATCGGCAGGACTTATAAACGAATACCTCGCTGAGGCAAAACTGCGGATGCAGTTTTGCCGAATGCATTCCCCTTTTCCGCATTTCCAGCAGGACGGGCCGCTGCAGACATGCTCAGTTTACTCTTCTTTATACAATGATTCAACGACTGCACTTTCCCGGGAGATTCAAGCGTCTTCCATAGAAAAATCCCGCATGCTGCATTGTCTTTGTACGGGTTCCGCGCTGTTTCTGCACGGTGAAAATCATTGTATAATGACATCAATTTTAACCCGCAGGTTTTTGCTGCGGAAAAACAGTGTGACATTCAATATTTTAAATTTTTCGATATAGGGAGGGGCGGTAAGACCGCTGAGATTATATGCAGTCCTTGTTGAATCAGACCGTATATCATCAGTTTTATGACTCTCTTAGTGCAGGTGTATGTGTTATCCGGGCGGACAGCCGGGAAGAAATTCTGTTCGTGAACCGGCGAGTTCCGGAGCTGTACGGATGTAAAAGCGAGGACGAATTTTACAGGATGACCGGCGGAACATTCTGCGGCATGACGAAACCATCTGACGGAAGACCGCTCAGGACGCATGTTGCGAAGGGGAAACCCTATTCGTACTGGTATTATGATATTCCTGCTGGAAATGGCTCTGCCAGTTCTGCCGAGATGATAATCGCTCCGGATAAGAGAGATGGAATTCCTGTCTATATCTGTCAGATCTTCACGGAGGAGATGAAGACAGAAGGCTTCAAGAGTGACGGCCTTACAGGGCTTCCGGGAGTTTATGACTTCACGGAGCACATCTTTACGCTGCTGAGGTCGTGCAGAGATGAGAAAAAGCTTGATCAGTGGGTTGTAGTCTATTTTAATATCGTCAATTTCAAATCTTATAACAATGCGAATGGAATTATCGGCGGTGACCGGGTCATCAAGAAAACGGCAGAAATCCTTCAGGATGTATTTGACGGCTGTTACCTCGGGCATCTTTCGGCCGATAATTTCGCGGCGCTCGTCCCGCGGGATTTTGCCGGGAGCGGCATTCATGAAGCGATTCAGAGTGTAAATGACATCATTCGGAATAAGAGCGTTCTGTTCAAGGCAGGAGTCTTTTTCCCGGACAATGATAATGATGATAAAACTCTCCGCAGTGCGGTGGATTTTGCAAGAATAGCCTGTGACAGTATTTCCGAGGATGCAACAAAGACCGAAGCGGTTTATAACAGCCGGATGCAGGCGAGCGCGGAGAAAAAGAGCTACATTCTCAATCATTTTGACAGTGCACTCGAAAACGGTTACATCCGTGTCTATTATCAGCCGGTTGTGCGGACAATGACGCAGAAACTCTGCAGTTTCGAAGCTCTGGCGCGCTGGGAAGACCCGGAAATGGGCATGATTACACCGGCGGATTTTATCCCGCTTCTAGAGCATTATCGTCTGATTGGCCGTCTCGATGCATACGTTGTAAAGAATGTGTGCCGTTTTCTTAAGGAACGCCGCGATAATGGCTATGATATTCTTCCGGTTTCTGTCAATTTCTCACGGCTTGATTTTGATCTGATCAATCCGATCGGTCTCCTTAAAGAGACGCTCGATCAGTATGGGCTTCCGCATTCCTGCATCCACGTTGAGATCACAGAGACGATTATGGCCTCGGACAGAGACCGGCTCATCAAAATCATCCGGGATTTCCATGAAGCGGGATTTGAGGTGTGGCTCGATGATTTCGGCAGTGATTACAGCTCACTGAAGTCTCTGCATTATTATCCGTTCGATGTTTTAAAGATTGATCTTGAGTTTTTCCGGAATTTCAACGAGCGCGGCAGAAAAATCATCACCAGTGTCGTAATGATGGCAAAGTCCCTTGGCATGTATACTCTTGCGGAAGGGGTGGAAACCGAGCAGCAGCTGGAATTTCTGCGGACCATCAACTGCGGAAGAATCCAGGGATGGTATTATGCAAAACCGATGCCTTTCGATGCAGTGATGGAGCAGATGAGCCGCCGAGGAATCAGCGAGGAGACATCGCTCGAGAGCAGAATATTCCAGAAGGTCGGACTCGTGAATACGGTGACAGACCGGCCGGCTGCGATTTTCCGCTATGACGGCAGGGCACCGGAACTTCTCAGCGCCAATGATGCATATATGGACGTCCTCCGGAGTACGGGAACAACGGATTTTGATACAGCCAATAGAAATCTTCGGTCCGGTCTCTTTGCGGTACAGAAGAAAATATGTACTTTCCTGAATAAGGTCGCCTGCGGAACCGCCCGTTCCATGACTTACATTGACAATGGGCAGTATATATATGTAGAGGCGGAGAAAATCGCCGGCACGGAAGAGCTGTGGTACGGCAAAGCTTTTATTACCAACATTTCCGCCGATGAGAATGTAAGACAGTACAGTCAGACGGATGGTATTTTCCGTAATATGGCGCTGATTTTTGACGGAATATACTATTTCAATCTGCGGGAGGACAAGATCAATATCATTGAGAGCTCCCACAGAGAACTGAGCCCGGGCAGCAGTATCCATGGCGTTGATCAGTCTCTTGGCAAATTTGCTGAGAACCATATTTATCCGGGAGACAGACAGCGCTTTGTGAAATTCACAGAGAAGAACCATCTGTATGAGATGGCCGAGAAATCCGGCCGGTCGGAGGCAACGGATCTCTTTCGTGTGCACTGGGACGATGGTTCTTATCACTGGTCGGTGTTCCATGCCATCGTGCTCCTGAAGAGTGTCTCCCGTGATGTGATCCTCCTCGAGAGAGAAGATGTCTGGGAGAGAGAAGAAAACAGGCAGCTTCTCCTGCCTGAATTCGTCTCCTCTTTCCCGGACATGAGAGCAATACAGACAGCCGGGCAGACACCGGCAGAAGGCGGCGATGCGGCGCGTTTCCACGCACTTCTCCAGAGCAGGGATTTCATGTTTTTCTGGACGGACCGGGAAGGCCGCGTCAAGGGCATGTCTGAAGCTTTTGCGAAATACAGCGGTTTTTCTTTGACGAATGTAATTGGAAAGACCGGCAGGAGTGTTCACTTCTTTATGAATGTGCCGGAACTTGTGCGCT
Organism: uncultured Lachnospiraceae bacterium; assembly: GCA_900317475.1. GTDB lineage: Bacteria > Bacillota > Clostridia > Lachnospirales > Lachnospiraceae > CAG-791. The sequence goes on from ONGY01000063.1 coordinate 10,315, forward strand.
ATGAGAAACAACTGCTTGACAGCGGGACAGAAGTGCAGACAGAAACTGCAGTGATGCATGACGGAGTTGTTGAAGATGTCACTCTTACAGGAATTCCGTATTATGAAGGAAAAATGATTGCCGGCACGCTGATCTTCCTGACAAAGAAGATACAGAGCACAGATCAGAAATCTTTCCTTGATGAACGGTCGGGATTCCTTGATTACCTTGGTATTCTGGCCGCTGCAGGCCTCTATGACGATGCGTACCGTGACAGCGGTTCCGGGTATTGTGTCATGGAAATTGCACCTCAGGATATGAACGAAAACTTGAAGCAGTATGGCGATAAAGCTTCGGACATCATTATCCGGGTCATGTCGGAGGCGCTGCACGGGGCGGATTTGTCGGGAGTGGCGGTCGGCCGGACCGAAGGCTGTACGTTCCTGCTCATTGCAAAGGCAGAAACTGCAGAAAAACTTTCCACAATTTTTGAAATCTGCAGGAATGCGGTGGAAAATCGGGCGAAAAACGATAATGTTCCGCTGATTCCGAGAATCGACAATGGTATAGCGTTCGGGACAGAGACTACGGATTCGTTCGGCGCGCTGCAGCTCGCGCATGACAGAAGAGTTTCCGGAGAAAAGAACGCCGCGCTTTCCTTTGATCCGATGAAGCAGTTTATCATGGAACTCAGTGTATTTGATGAATCGCCTGAATGGGCTACTCTGATTGATCCTGCAACCCACCGTGTGCTTTATGCAAATCATGCTGTCCGCAGTGACTTCCATATTGCAGCCGATGAGGACATCAGCGGTATAAAATGCTATGAGCTGTTCAATGGAACAGATCAGCCGTGCAAATACTGCAAAAATGGAAGGCTGCGGCGGGAAGCAGTATACTGCTGGAACCGCCGCTATCAGAGCAACGGCAAACTGATGCTGAACCGCGACTTCCTGATTCCGTACCGCGGTCAGATGGCGGTCATGAGTGTCGGCATTCCGATCAGCACCTACATGAACCTGAACTCGACGGATCATGAGCTTTTGCAGCAGGAAGCAAATGTGAACGATACAATCGAGCGGGGACTTTCGAAGAACACTCCGGAGGAGTCGATTCAGGAAATGCTGCAGGGAATTGCGCAGGATCTTGGATCAGACCGGATCCTGATCTTTGAGCATCACGAGGGCTCGGATTCGGTTCTGTGCACCTATGAATGGCATCAGCCCGGTCTGGTTCCGGTCATGCAGGACATGCAGTCGATCCCGACACGCGATCTGAGGCCGCTGTATCATCAGTTTGATGACCGGCAGGTGGTGCTGATCGGCGACTATGAAGCTTTTACGGCGGAGCATTCCGATATGAAGCTCCCGATCTCCGGCATCCGGAACATCATTTCCGGGAGAATGCAGCTGTCAGGGAACATCTATGGCTTCACCATGGTAATCAATTCTTCCGGTGAGACATTCCGGCAGGCAAGTCTCCTGCTCTGGACGCTGACAGATGTACTGGCGGTTCTCATGAGGACAAGGAATCTCCAGAAGCAGATTTCCCGGAAGGAGTTTGTCGATCCTCTGACGGGCGTCTGGAACAGGCAGGGACTGCGGCGATATGTGGACGGTCTAAAGGGGCAGTGCCGTGTCGTATTTATCCTGGGAAAAGTTGAAGGACTGAAAGAGGCTAACATGTCGGGAGGTCAGACAGCAGGCGACAGGATTCTTAAGAAAGCAGCGGATATCCTCACTGGCCTTACGAGCGAAAATCGTGTTTTCCGCATCGGCGGAGGCGAGTTTGTCATTGTAGAGGAGCAGATCGATGAGTCGGGTGCAGAGCTGTTCATCCGCCGGATCCGCGAGGAAAATCGTCCGCAGAATATACAGATGTCATTCGGGCTGGCGGCGATTGACGGAAAAGCACCGGATTTTGATGAGATAATGCGGCAGATGGAAGTATCGCTGTCGAAAAACAGCAGGCGGAGTATGGATTTTCCGGATGCGTAAAAAAATAAGGATCATCTGCATTGTGTTACGGCAGATGATCCTTTTTTACATTTTCTTCCGGAAGGAGACGGCCATGTTCTGCTTCTCAAGATGACGGATGGAGACGAGGTATCGGTCGTAGCCGACGACATCCGGATGATCCTTCAGGATATGGGTTTCGTTTGCCGGATCGGTGTCCATCGGATCGTTCAGATAATCGTGCGACTCGTCATAACCGACGAGAAGAAGACAGTGTTCCTGGCTTCCCCAGGAGATATTCTTCATCGGGTTATCGAATGATTTCCAGGAGCGCAGATAGGAAGACGGCCTCATGAACATCGTCGCCCAGAAGATGACGGGAAGCCCCTCCCGCAGAAGAGCCTCGAGATCCCCCATCGGGTGTCCGCTGTAATCGACCGGCTCATAGCCAAAATCCGGGCGGCTTTCACAATAGTTCCGGAGAGCCTTCATGATGGCGCCGGAATAGCATCCGTAATCCCAGAAAGTGTCCTTGTGTGGGTCGCCGATGAAATATTCCTGCGGGTCGGGCCCGTAGAGAACACCGTCGCGGAGTTCCAGATTTTTGCGCGGCAGATACTTCTCTATAAATTCCTCGGGATCAATTTTCTCTCCGAGCGCCTGAAGGGCCATGACGGCCGATACGCTCTCGCAGCCGGTCGGCCATTTTTCCATCTGATAGATGGACGGGGTGTCAATAAGAACCATTTCCTTTATGCTCCTTTCCTTAAGCTTTGCCCGGTTTTGCCGCGGGCATTCCGGCTGTAATGAAGAATCTCCTGCCTCACAGCCCGAGGCCCTTGCTGATGTTGACGATGAAATCCTGTACATTGGTGACGATTCCGTGCGCTGCGAGGGAGCCGCGGTCAGTCAGTTTGTTGACCGTGAATTCGGAAATATCGACACAGTAGAAGTAAACCTGGCGCACCGTGCCGTCGGGAAGTACGCGATAGGACGGAGTCATGTTGCCGGTTGCGATGGTGTGAAGCATCGTGGCCATGCAGATGACGGTGGTCGCCTTCCGGACCTGGGCACGCATGGCATCCTGCGCCTCGTACACGTTTCCGTAGACTGGCGGAAGCGGGCCGTCGTCACGGATCGAGCCCGCGAGAACGTAGGGAACATGATATTTCTCACAGTTGTAGATGATGCCGTTGTCGATGTGTTCCTTCTCGATGAACTGCCGGATGCCGCCGTCGTATCTGACCCGGTTGATGGTGTCGAGATGATTGTAATGCCCGAGCGGCTGGCTTTCCTGCGTGTAGATATTTTGGCCGAGCGCCGTGTGCAGATACGCTCCTTCCAGGTCATGCGTCGCCAGTGCGTTTCCTGCGAGCACCGCATTTACATATCCGCCGGCGATGAGCCTGGAAAAAGCATTCCTTGCATCAGAGTCGAATGCAAAAGCGGGTCCCATAACCCAGACAACATATCCGTGCTCTTTTTCATAGCGGAGCAGCTCGTAAATCTCATCGTAATCTCTCGAGAATGCCGTCTCGCGGGAGCGGCCCTGACGGAATGCGAATGTATCATGATGCGCGCTTCCCTCGCGGAAGCCGTCCGGATAGAGATAGATGCCTTCCTCGCAGTTCTCTGTGCGGCCGCAGATGACGAGATCGCCTTTCTTCAGCCGTCTCGGCTCTGTGACCTCAATCCGGCCGTCTTTCAGAACCGGGACACAGTCCATACGGCTCTCCTCGGCAAACAGCCATTTTCCGTCAATCTTGAAATATTCCGGGTAGATGCTCATCGCGTGAAAACGGAGCGGAGCAACAGCGTCAAAGGGCGCTGGTTCGACAGCTGCATTCGGGGCATTTACAAATTTCTCTTCCGTGAAATCCGGCGGGTAGTACTTACGAAGTTCAAAGCTCATGTCATGACCTCCTCGGGCGCGGCCGTCAAAGGAAACCGCACAATCAATGGAATTTGAGAAACAGGCTGTGCTGCAGCTTCCGGCATCCGATCCGGCCGAATAACAATCCGCTGCCGACTTTTTAATAGACAGGACCGGCAGGTGCAAATCAGCCTGCAATTATTGAAAATTATAAGCATTCGTCCGTGGATTGCAAAATAGTTTCT
>ONGY01000082.1 GCA_900317475.1 uncultured Lachnospiraceae bacterium
CGTCGGCCTCGGGCTCATGAAGAGCATCGAGGAGGTTTCAGACTACATTCCGGTTGAGAAGAAATTCACGCCGAATCCGGACAATAAGCCGGTTTACGATCGGAACTATCGGGTCTTCTGCGAGCTTCACAGGACAAATGAGAAGCTCTTTCATGAAATGAACAGATCTGCGGCGGCAAACGTTTGAAAGTGACACCGATGTGTCACTTTCAAACCGCAGCATCGGTGCTGAAGCACCGGCTGCCGCATTCGGCAAAACCGCATCCGCGGATTTTGCCTCAGCGAGGTATAAGTTTGACGCTGCTTCTGAGAGGGGATATCAATATGAATAAAGAACTGGTCCGCACCATCAAGTTCACACTTTTTTCCATTTCTGCCGGCGCAATTGAACTGGTACTGTTTACACTCCTTGACGGATTTACGGACTGGCCGTACTGGCCCTGCTATCTGATCGCGCTCGTCGCCTCGGTTGTATGGAACTTTACGCTGAACCGGAATTTTACCTTCCAGTCGGCAAACAATGTTCCGATTGCGATGCTGAAGGTGGCGGCGTTCTATGCAGTTTTTACGCCGGTGTCCACGATCCTGGGAAATTATCTCGCCGAGACCGCGAAGTGGCCCGGCATTCTCGTCACGATTCTCAACATGCTCTGCAATTTCGTGCTTGAATATCTGTATGACCGGTTCTTTGTGTTCGGAAAGTCCATTGACACCAACAGCCGGGCGAAGAAGAAGGACGGCAAAAATAACTGAGAAGAGATATCGGCGTATCCGTTTCTGCACGGTAGCTTTATTACAGCAGCTTTAAGCATGACTCATTCAGGTGATGGGTCATGCTTTTTTGTTTCTGTCCGTCAAAACCTGCAGATCAGAGCGATAAGCCGGAATTCAGCAGTCAGCACCTGCAAGTCACCCCGGATCAGCCCGCAAATACAGTATCGCGCATGATGCACAGTCATGACCCCATGGCGTGATCTATGTAAAATCTTTCCGCGGGATGTAAAAAATTCGTATTTATAATTGACAGGAAGTTTAGTGATAGTATAATTCGTTCTTGGCGCAGAGTTTAGCAATGAAAAACTCTGTGTTTTGCATTGCGATCGCTGCCGGAGAGTGGATTAAACCCGGATTCAGGCGGCGGGGCAGCTTACGCACTCCCAGGCAGTTGGCGGGGAGATGCTGTATTCGGCAAAACCGCATCCGCGGATTTTGCCGGGACGGGGCATACATATGGAACAGGAACAGGTGAACCGTGAAATCGGAAGGAAAGTGAAGGACCTTCGGAACCGGAACGGGCTTACGCAGCAGGAACTGGCGGACCGGACTGAGCTGACGAAGGGATTTATCTCACAGCTTGAGCGCGGGCAGGTTTCTCCTTCGGTCGTTACGCTGATGGACCTCATCGAGTGTCTCGGATCGACACCGGCTGAGTTCTTCAAGCAGGACGAAAAGGAGCAGGTGGTCTTCAGGCCGGATGATTATTTCGTGAAAAAGGATGAGGCAGGAAACGAGCGGACATGGCTCGTGCCTCCGGCGCAGAAGTTTGAGATGGAGCCGCTGCTGGTGACGATTCAGCCGAAGAGCACCCTCGAAGAGGATAAGCCTCATGCAGGCGAAGAGTTCGGATATGTGATCAGCGGACGGATTAACGTCTATTTCGGCGACCGCGTTTATCATGTGAAGTCCGGTGAAAGCTTCTACTACCGCACCACCCGCGATCACCGGATATCGAATCCCGGAAGCAGAGAGGCAAAATTCATCTGGATTTCGACGCCTCCGGAGTTTTAACCGGAAAATCTATGCCCGATACAGTTGCAGTACACGCGTTACATCATTTCCGAAAAGGAGAATCCCCTTGGAAAACACAAATATCATTGAACTGAAACATGTCACGAAGCAGTTCCAGGACAACGGTTTTATTGCCGTGAATGATTTCAACCTGGAGGTGAAACGCGGGGAATTTGTCACGTTCCTCGGCCCTTCCGGATGCGGCAAGACGACGACACTGCGTATGATCGCCGGTTTTGACATTCCGACATCGGGGGAGATTCTTCTGAACGGAAAGGACATATCGAAGCTTCCGCCGTATGAGAGACCGATCAATACGGTTTTCCAGCGGTATGCTCTGTTTCCGCACATGGATATCTATCAGAATATTGCTTTCGGTCTGAAACAGAAGAAGACGCCGAAGGATCAGATCGACCGCAAGGTGAAAAAGGTGCTCTCGCTCGTCGACCTCGAGGGGTTTGAGGAGAGAAGTGTCGCGACGCTTTCCGGCGGCCAGCAGCAGCGGATCGCAATCGCAAGAGCACTGGTGAATGAACCGGAAATCCTTCTGCTGGACGAGCCGCTCGGCGCACTGGACCTCAAGATGCGGCAGGAAATGCAGATCGAGCTGAAGGATATGCACGACAAATTGGGCATCACGTTCATTTATGTCACGCATGACCAGGAAGAGGCACTCACGATGTCCGACAAGATTGTCGTCATGAGTGAGGGACACATCCAGCAGATCGGCACGCCGGAGGATATTTATAATGAGCCGAAGAACGCGTTTGTCGCCGATTTCATCGGAGAATCGAACATCTTCAGCGGGATCATGACCGGAAAAATGAAAGCGCGTTTCTGCGGCGGTGAATTCGACTGTGTCGATGACGTTCCGGAGGGAACGCATATCACGGCAGTCGTCCGCCCGGAGGATGTGGAAATCACGAAGCCGGAGGACGGCATGATCACAGGCACGGTGACTTCTGTCATCTTCAAGGGCATTCATTATGAAATTGCCGTGCAGTCCGGCAAGAACGAGATGGAAATCCGCTCTGTCAGGGCACCGAAGGTCGGCGAGAAGGTCGGAATGCGCATCGAACCGGACGGCATTCACATCATGATTGCCGAGGACCATACGAATCGGTTCCTTGTCGACATCAATGAGGACTATCGTCTTGCGTACAACGGACAGCTCCTTGACGCGAGCCTCACGAAACTGATCAAAGGGAGCCGCCGTGAGGCGGACGGGCGCGTCGTCGACGCGGCAGGCGACGTCATCGATATTGCCCGCACGAAGATTGAAGCTTCCATTCAGCCCGAGGACATCAAAATGACGGACAATGCGGAGGAGGGGCTCGTCCAGGGCAACATCAGCAACCTGATCTACCAGGGCAGCCATTATCTCTACGTCATTCACACGGACCTCGAGCAGGACTTTGCGGTCTACGATGAGTATCTGTGGAACATGGGCGACCGCGTCGGACTCATCATGCCGGTTGAGAAGATGAAGTTCTCGATGAAGAAGGCAAAGTAACCGCGCGTTTCCGTTGGGGATCGTTATCCGGCCGCAAACTTTTATGTGCCGGATTTCGGGCGAAGATATTGTTGATAACGGAGGTGTGAAATTGAAATTCACCCGTAAAAACCTTTGCATACCCTATGTGGTTTACCTCGTGCTGTTTGTGGCACTGCCGCTCATCGTGCTGTTCTACTACGCGTTTACGGACGGCACGGGACAGTTTACGGTGCAGAACCTGACCGGGTTCTTCACAGACCCGAACGCCATCGGAACACTTCTGTACAGCTTTGCCGTCGCGATTGTGACGACGGCGGTGTGCCTTCTGCTCGCGTATCCGATTGCCTATATTCTTGCGATGAGTTCCCTGAAGCGCAAGTCGACGGTCATCATGATTTTCGTCATGCCGATGTGGATCAACTTTTCCCTCCGCATTACCGCGCTCAAGGAAGTTTTGACGGTGCTGGAGGGAAATCTTGCGATGTACCCGTTCCTGAACGCGGTCATTGGCATGACGTATGATTTCCTGCCGTTCATGATTCTGCCGATCTACACGACGATCAGCAAGCTCGACGGCGCGCTCCGCGAGGCGGCGATGGATCTCGGGGCAAATGAGCGCGAGACGTTCCTGCGGGTCACGCTGCCGCTCTCGATGCCGGGCATTATGAGCGGGATTTCGATGGTATTTCTGCCCGCGATGACGAACTATGTCGTCCTCGACATGCTGTACAACAGCACCTACATCATGGGCTCGCTGATCGGAAGCTATTTTGCGGCATACAACTGGCACGGAGGATCGATGATTGCTCTTATTCTGCTGGCAATCATCTGCCTGTTCACACTGCTCACCGACGATGACCAGGGCGAAGTTCAGAGAGGAGGCGCACTGCTGTGAAAAAAGAAATCGGAGGACGCATCTTTCTCTGCGTTATGCTGCTGCTGCTTTATCTGCCGATTCTGATCCTTGCGGTTTACAGTTTTACCGATGCGACGCAGATCGGCGCCATCCGCGGTTTTTCCCTGCACAATTATGTGACGCTCTTCACGACGCCGGAGCTCAGGGACATGATTATCGGAACGCTGATCCTCGCATTCGGCTCGGCGGCAATCGCAACGATTCTCGGGACGCTTGGCGCGATCGGTTCATTCTATTCAAAGGAACGGGTAAGCCGCGTCATCGCGACCCTGAACCAGATTCCGGTTGTCAATGCAGATGTCGTCACCGGCTTTTCCATCTGCATTCTGCTGGTCGTCGTGCTGGGCGTGAGCAAGGATACTTATATTCCGCTGGTCATCGGCCATGTGACCTTATGCGCTCCCTTCGTCTACCTCTCGGTCATGCCGAAAATCAAACAGATGGATCCGAGCATCTATGAGGCGGCACTTGATCTCGGCGCGACGCCGGCAAGGGCACTCAGGGAAGTCGTAATTCCGCAGCTCGTGCCCGGCATTGTCTCCGGTTTCGGCCTTGCGGTCACGCTTTCTCTCGACGACTACTTCATTGCCACTTACACGAAGCCGGCGATGTTTGACACCATCAGTACCTACGTCGTCAACGCCACGAGAGGTTCGCAGACAACGATCAAGACAGCGCTCTGGGCGCTTTCCACCGTTATTTTCCTCGTCGTCATCGCGGTTGTTGCCGTGATGAACCGCCGTTCCGGCAAAGCGAAAGAAGATACGTCCGGTGAGCAGAGGAAGGCAGCATGAGAGATTCTTGTTCCGGCTGCCGCATTCGGCAAAACCGCATCCGCGGATTTTGCCTCAGCGGGGTATAAGTTTGAAAGTCCTGCTGATGCAGAACTTTCAAACTGCAGCATCGGTGCTGAAGCACCGGCTGCCGCATTCGGCAAAACCGCATCCGCGGATTTTGCCTCAAAACGCAGGCTGCCCAGAAGAATGAGGTCACTCTCCGCATCTGCAACTGGGAAGAGTACATCGATACCGGGGACTGGGACGAGAGCGAGACCATTGATCTTCCGAGCGGTGATATCATCGGCAGGAATTCCATGATCGAAGACTTCGAGCAGTGGTACGAGGAAACATACGGTGTAAAGGTGAACGTGGAGTATTCAACGTTTGGAACGAACGAAGATCTCTACAATATGCTCACGCTCGGCGACACGTATGACCTTGTGTGCCCCTCGGAATATATGTTCATGAGGCTGATGAGTGAGGGAAAGCTTGTCCCTCTTTCGGAGCACTTCTTTGATGAGTCCGATGAGAATAATTTCTACATCCGCGGCGTTTCTCCCTATCTTCGGAATATCTTCGAGACGAGCGAATACGGCGGTGAGAAATGGTCGAAATATGCGGCCGGATATATGTGGGGCACCACTGGTTTTGTCTATAATCCGGACGTACTCTCGAAGGAGGAGGCGTCTACCTTCCGGCTGGTCGATGACCCGCAGTATAAGCGCCGCGTTACGATCAAGGACAATGTCCGTGACAGCTATTTCATGGCGGTTGCCGCACTCAGGCACGATCTGCTTACATCGGATGAATTCAAAAACGACCCGGATTACCACACGAATCTCGAAAATGTGATGAACGACACGTCAACGGAGGAAATTGCCGAGGTGCAGGATTATCTGCAGGACGTGAAGAACAATGTTTATTCGTTCGAGACGGACTCAGGCAAGGCCGACATGATCACGGGCAAGGTCATCGCGAACTATCAGTGGTCCGGGGACGCGGCCTACACGATGGACCAGGCGGAGGAGGACGGCTACATCCTGAACTTCGCCGTGCCGGAAGAGACGACCAACATTTATTTTGACGGTTGGGTCATGCTGAAGAGCGGCATCGGAAATGATGCGGCGAAGCAGCAGGCGGCGGAAGCATTCATCAACTTCATCTCCCGCCCCGACAATGTCGTCCGCAATATGTACTACATCGGATATACTTCGGTTATTTCCGGCGGGGATGATCCGCGCGTGCAGGAGTATCTCGAGTGGAACTATGGCGCGGAGGACGGAGATGATACGGCCGTTCCGTACGACCTTACGTACTATTTCACCGGCGATACAGAAAATTCCGATCCCAAGTATGTTATCAGTGTTCCGGCGGAGCAGCTGGACCGCCAGCTCAGTGCGCAGTATCCGAGTGTTGATGTTATAAAGAGGGCGAGCATTATGCGCTGCTTCGACACGGAGCAGAATGCGGCCATCAACCGCATGTGGGTGAACGTGCGCTGCTACAATGCCCGCAGGATGCCTGTCTGGGGATGGGTCCTCACAGCGCTTGGAATTTTCGGAATTGTGCTTCTCGTTATCCGCAAGGTGCTCATTACACGCAGGAAGCGGGAGATCCGCGGCGTCAGGGATGCAAAGAAGGCCCTCGCCGAGACCGGAAAGTTCTGAACTGATTCGAAGTCAACTGCTCACGACCCTAAAGGGTCGGAGCTTGCGGCTGGCCCCGGAAGTACTAACGTGATCCCAAAGGATCCTCCCTCCATCGGTAAGCAGGGAATACACCCCTTTGCCG
>ONGY01000065.1 GCA_900317475.1 uncultured Lachnospiraceae bacterium
GTTTGAAAGTCCTGCATCAGCAGGACTTTCAAACTTATTTCATTATAGTTGTTTCGCCCATCTGAGAAAAGGTTTTTGAAGGATGGGAGAACTGCCCGCAGGGGAAGAGATGCCGGACCATCAAAGAGCCACTGCCAATACGGAAAGGTGAAAACGATTGGAAAATAATCAGCAAATATCTTTCTTCGACCGGCCGGAATCCCAGCCGCTCGCCTCGAGGCTCCGCCCCCGTTCGCTCGACGAATTCGTGGGTCAGCAGCACCTCGTCGGGGAGGGAAAGGTGCTCCGCCGCCTGATCGAATCCGACAATATTTCCTCGATGATCTTCTGGGGCCCGCCCGGCGTCGGAAAAACCACACTTGCCACAATCATTGCGAATCACACAAAATCCCAGTTCATTAATTTCAGCGCGGTCACCTCCGGCATCAAGGAGATCCGCACCGTCATGCAGGAGGCGGAAAACAACCGCCAGTTCGGGCAGCGGACCATCGTCTTCGTCGACGAGATTCACCGCTTCAACAAGGCCCAGCAGGATGCCTTCCTCCCCTTCGTTGAGAAAGGCAGCATCATCCTCATCGGTGCGACCACGGAAAATCCGTCGTTTGAGGTGAACGGCGCTCTCCTGTCCCGCTGCAAGGTTTTCGTACTGCACGAGCTCACGGCGGAGGATCTCACTGCGCTCCTGAAGCGCGCACTGAACGACCCCAGAGGATTCGGAAATCAGAAGATCGAAATTTCCGATGAAATGCTGGAGGTCATCGCGAACTTTGCAAACGGCGATGCCCGTTCCGCCCTTTCCACACTCGAGATGGTCGTCCTCAACGGCGATATCCGCAGGGATGCAGACGGAAACGAGAAAACGGTCGTGACAAAAGAGACACTCGAGCAGTGCACCTCGCGCAAATCTCTTCTCTACGACAAGAAGGGCGAAGAACACTATAACCTCATCTCGGCACTTCACAAGTCCATGCGGAATTCCGATCCGGACGCGGCCGTCTACTGGCTCGCGCGCATGCTCGAGGCCGGTGAGGACCCGCTGTACATCGCACGGCGCGTCGTCCGGTTTGCCTCGGAGGATGTCGGAATGGCCGATTCACGCTGTCTTGAAATCGCGGTCGCGGCCTATCAGGCCTGCCATTTCATCGGCATGCCCGAGTGCTCCGTCCACCTCACTCACGCTGTGATCTACTGCTCGCTTGCGCCGAAGTCCAACGCAATGGAGACTGCCTACAATGAGGCAAAGGCCGATGCGCTGAAGATGCTCGACGAACCGGTTCCGATGAATATCCGCAATGCACCGACAAAACTCATGAAGGACCTCGGCTACGGCGAAGGTTACAAATACGCGCACGATTACGAGGGGCACATCACTGAAATGCGGTGCCTGCCGGACTCGCTCGAGGGAAAGCGGTACTATCACCCGTCCGACCAGGGCGTCGAGCCCAAATGGGGAGAACGCCTCGAGTCGATCCGGAAATGGAAAGAGGAACAGCGAAAGAAAGAGAACAAATCGTAATCGGTTCTTTATAACCGGGACATTACAAAGAGCGCCCGGAGCTGCAGATCCTGTCTGCTGCCCCCGGGCGCCTTTTCTGTTTTATGAAGTTTTGACGTACAGCTCCGGTCTTTTTCTACTCGATCTCGTTCTTCTTGTCTTCCTCGTGGTATTCCTTCTCCGTGTTGACGTTCCAGACATTGCTGCGGTCTCTTGATCCGGACCGGATGTCCTTCACCGCCTCGAAGGAAGTGCACATCGAGTGATCGATGTTGTTGTAGCGGTGCTGACCGTTGCGGCCGACACAGAAAAGATTCGGAATCGTATTGAGGTAATCCCGCAGTTCATCCATGTGATCATACGTGTCGAAATAAGCAGGATATGCCTTCTTCACCCTCTCGACGTGATAATCGAGCACTTCGCTTTCGGACTCGATGAGCCCGAGAGTGATCATTTCCTTTATGCCCATGTGCGCGAAATCATCATCCGTCATGCTCCAGAGCGAATCGCCCTCGGAGCAGAAATACTCGAGTCCCATCCACACCGTGTGCTCGAGGTCCTTCACCATGTACGGCGACCAGTTGTTATAAATCTGGAAGCGGCCCATTTTCACAGTGCGGTCGTGGACATAAACCCAGTTGTCCGGGACGATGTTTCCGACCGTCTTCTTATTCGTCTTGTTCTCAAGATGCAGGTGATTGATGAGAACGCCGACGGTCATGTAGTCGCGGTAAGGAAGGCCCGCCGCTATCTTCGCCGGCTCCTCCGGAACGTCATTCATCCCGGCCACGAGATCCTTGATCGGCATGGAGGAAATCACAATATCGCCGTTCTCCCTCCTGCGCTCGCCATCCTTGATATATTCGAGATAGTCGATGGCATTTTCCGCATTCTTGTGGATGCCGACGACTTCCGCATTCATGATGATCCTGCCGCCGCGCCTGCGCACTTCATCCGCGGTGACGTCCCACAATTCACCGGGGCCGAGCTTCGGATAGGAAAACTCCTCTATGAGAGAAGTCTCGACCTTGCGTGGAGACGCCCTTGACTCTCTGCGCACCCCACGACGGGTCAATCTGGCTCGGATGGCGGCCCCAGAGGTTTTCGGTATAGTGCTCGAAAAACATGGAGTAGAGCTTCTTCCCGAAGCGGTTCACATAGAAATCCTCGAGCGAATTCTCCTTCCTCTTGTGGATGCATGCACCAATGTAGCTGAATCCGGCCTCGACTGTGTTCTTGAATCCCATATTCCGGAAGGTTTCGGCCTTCAGCGTGATGGGATAGTCAAAGAATTTCTGGTTGAAGAAAATCCGGGAAACACGGTTTCTCCGCAGCATTACACGATCGGTTTTCTCCGGATCGGGTCCGCCCTTCTGCATGGTAGGGGTCCTGTCCAGCATCAGGTCATCCTTTGCCGGCGCACCCTGGATCGGCAGCATCTCCTGCCACCACTCGTTGACCTCCGGCACCTTGGAGAAGAAACGGTGTCCGCCCATGTCCATGCGGTTTCCTTTATAATTTACGGTGCGCGAGATACCGCCGAATTTATCACTTTCTTCGAAAACGACGACCTCATATTCGCCGGGCTTCCGTAAAAGCTCATATGCTGCGGTAAGGCCTGCAGGACCTGCACCGATTATCAATACTTTCTTCATCCGTTCCTTCCCGGGCCCAGTAACAGCCCACCCTGTTTCCGGCAGAACAGATCCGGCGATCTGCCCCCGGCAGCATAAAACAATACCGGCACCAGGCCGACTGTTTCCGTGCTTCCAAATATTTTAACATCGAATATACTCCCCGGGCAACCGCCCGGGAGCCCCCGCGCAGCTGCGCGCGCAGCTGCGTCCCCGTCCCCGGAATGATTTTCAGCAGGTCTCCGCCGGAATAATCGGTCTTCTTCCTCACCCGGCCGCCTTTTCCCGCTTGTAATTGTGCGGAAAATATCGGGCTGATAGGCTATAATTGTATCCGTAATGATTGAAATCGAACCCAGGGATTTGCCATGAACTATATCATCAAATCAATTGCACTTATCGTATGGACCGTCGCTATTCCGTTTCTTTGCGGAATGCTTCCGACTGCCGTACTTCCGAAGGAAAGGCGCACACCCGGCATGATCCTGCTGTGCGGGTATCTCATCACCTTCGCTTCGCTCGAAATCATCGGCCTTTCGGTGCTGCTGCTCACAAAGACAGGCAATTTCACCTGGCTCACGGTGATCTACACCATTTTCCTTCTCTGCTCCGCAATGGCTGGCTTTGTGCTCACCGGAGGCGTATCCGGCGTAAACTGGACCGATTTTCTTGGAGGTCCGCTGAGTCCTTCTGCCGAAGAGGGTACAGCCCTCACCGACGGCGATTCTTCCGCTGCCGCGGCGTCAAAACCCGGTTCGAAGCGGTCTGAGAAGGTCTTCAGCATCATCCTCTGGCTTATTTTCCTTACTCTTCTTATCTACGAATTCGTGATGGCGTACACGCACCTCTTCTTTGACGGAGATGATGCCTATTATGTCGTCGAATCGGTTCTCTCCTGGCAGACAGACACGATGTACCGCTATCTTCCGTACACCGGCGGTTCGACCTCCCTCGATCTGCGCCATGCAATGGCTCTTTTCCCGATGTGGACAGCATACCTTGCCCGCATCACGACCATGCACCCGACTGCCATTGCACACTCGTTCCTTCCGATGCTGCCGGGAGCTTCTTCCGATGTTCATGATTGCCGTTTCTCTTCTGCAGATCTTCGGAAATACCTCCATCTATACGCCCGAAACGTTCCTCATGATGCGTTCCTGGCAGGGTAAATCGGTATTCGTGAATTTCATCATCCCGTGTGCGCTGCTGCTCTTTCTCCGCATCATAGCGGTGGAACCTGCCGGAGAGAAGAAAGTAGTCCGTTTCTACTGGCTGATGCTTCTTCTCCTCTCGATCAGCTCGGGTCTGTGCTCATCGATGGCCTCCATTCTCACGATGGGGTACATCTTCCTTGCCGGCATTTTAGCCGCCGTCTGCGTGAAGAAGCGGAAGGTCTTTTTCAAGTCCCTCGTCTGCTGTATTCCGAACGCGGCCTATCTGGCGCTCTATGCCATTCTGAAGATGGCAGGAGCCGGGTTCTGACCGGTCACTCCTCCCTGCTGTGTTTACCATGTGATATCCCCGCCGATTCCGGTCTGCCTTTCTTCCCCATGCCGACATGCCAGCAATACGATTGGCATTGAAGCCCAAGTCACCCGCGCAGTCAGCATTCTGCTCACGCACACTGCCGGAGGGCAGCACCTTCAGAAGGTTCCCTGCAGTTCATAAACATAAATGGTATAAGGCGAATCTTCGGATGAATAGACTCCACGAAGGGACAGATTCTTCTCCTCTGCGTTTTCGAGGCTGATGCGCGAGAAGATATACCGGCATCCGAGCGCCTTCAGTGCCGGCTCATCAATTGCGATATACCGGCTTCCTTCAGCCGGTTCGTAATTCCGCACGGCCTGCACAATCGTATTCTCACTCCCTGAGAAGAGATAACAGCGTGCTCCCCAGTTGTCATAATTGATCCTGGTCGGCTCATAGCTCTCCAGCGCAGGGGCTATTCCCTTCCGGAACACATCCTTATAACTTTCCGCATAAAATCCGAGGTATCCGTCGAGTGTTGCGATCCCGTTGTACTCGAGTACGGCCGGGTGAATCCCGTAGGCTAAGGCCCATTCTGTTCCCGTGCCGCCCCCGTCCTTCACTTCGAATTCTTTCTCCGCAACCAGATCGGAAGAAACTTCCGAACCGATTCCGCAGTTTTCATCGTCGCTGTAAATCGACTGTTCAAGTTCTCCGAATGCATCTTCAGCCTGTGCCTGCGGGGTTACACTGACATCGCTCAGGTCTCCTTCCTGATAATTCAGGTCTTCCTTAATCGCCTTGAACAGATTCTCGGAGTAAAACTCCCGGTAAGAAAGGTTATCAACCTCGAATCCCTTTACTTTTTCATAGACGAGTGCGCGCGCTGTATAGAAAAGATCGTTATACTTTGATCCCGTCCGCAGGATCAGCGCGATTGAAAGAAGCGGCAGCACTGCCGCAAGAATCCTGAGATTCTTTCCCGTCCGCGGCCCTCTCCTGCGGCTGAAACGGCACAGACGGACACAGATCACGCAAAGCGCAGCATACCAGAGAAACGGAGAGAAAAAGACCGTACGGTTGAACTGAAACCCTCGAAGCGATGGAACCGCCGTCATGACCGCCGTCCGGAACGGTTCATAATCGTAGAGGCCGTAAACGACCGCATTGAAAACAAGAATGAGAATGATCAGGTTATACAGATCATGGAAGATTCCCCTCACGTTCCTGCGGACAATATAGCGAACATTGATAAAGACAAAATACAGAATGCCGAGCGGCAGGATAAAGAAGTGCTGCAGTCCGTCCGCATGGAAGATTCCGTTCCGGAAGACATCCCAGATCACTGCAAGGACCCCGGTCCAGGTAAGGCTGCTCTGTACCATTGAGGAACGGATGCTGACCGAATTGGTGAAAAGCATCTGTGCAAACAGTCTGTACTCGAATACGACGCACCCGAGCGCCATGCAGACAAGCCCCAGAATAATGCTCAGCGGGAACCGTCTGTCCCGGATCCACAGTACGAGCAGTGCAATGCAGGTATAGGCAAGAAGAAAGAATCCGAAATAGGAAAAATAAGAAACAAAAGGATAAATGAAAAGCCCTAAAGAATACAGAAATGCCTTCTTCCAGGACCGCCCGGCATTTCTGAATGGATCGTCCTTCTTAAGGAGAAGGAGCGGTGCGTTTTTATAGAGCCGGATGACGAGAAAAATATAAAGCGGGATGGATGCAAAACTGATCCCGTAGGAGGGGAATAGATTGAGAATCCCGTATGCAAAGCCGCAAAGGACGACGATCGCCTTTTCCTCTTCAGACCCGAATGCGGCTGCCGGTCCGCTCTCACCGATGCTGCGGTTTGAAAGCGGCGTATCCGTGCCGTTTTCCGTCTTCTCTTTCCCCAGGATCTCCCCCGCAAGAAGAGTAAACGAGAAAACTGCCAGGGCGATTTTCACGAAATATACAGTCACATAGGCAGCAAACGGCGACAGAAGAAAATATATAAGTCCGGTGAGGGAAAGCTCGGACGGAAGGACATCCCGGCTGATCCCACCGAGAAAAGGAACTGCCGTACCATGCGAGAAGAACGCATTCTGGTCCTTCAGCATCTTATACTGCGCCTGAAAAAGATCGAGATTATCCTGTACCTCAATGTGGGAATCTTCTCCGCAGTAGATATACAGAGCTGCCGCGCACACGAAAAAAAGTGCGATCAAGTACCAGTACCAGTTCTTCCTAAAGCTTATTCGTTCCATCACTTTCAAAGGCTTCCTGCCTTCTGCTCTGTTTTTCACTTGCCTCTTCCGGCCTTCTTCCCCTTCTGTCTGTTTCGTCTCTGCATCCGTCCGCCGCGCCCTCAGTCAGATATCAGCCGGGGCCGGACCATCCAGCCGGACTGTCATACATCCGGGCTGTTATACAGCCGGGCTGTCATCAGCCCGGTTATCTGACGGCGAATTCGCGGGGCCTGCTTTGTTCTCACGCGCGAGGACTTCCCGGTACTCATGATTCAGAGTATTGCGCTCGACCTCAAACTGCCGGCGGAACCGCCGCAAGCATCACAAAGCAGCACACGATCAGTGTCGGGAACTTCGCAACCAGCCCGGTGTGAAGATATGCCCCGAAGACGGGGATGAAAAAGACAATCGAAATGACCGCCAAAACCAGCGCAGCCCATCCGAAGAACTGGAGCGGCCGGTAATTCCGGTACAGACCAATGATCATGCCGAGTACCCGGAAACCGTCCGAGAAAGTGTTGAGTTTTGACTTGCTGCCAGCGGGACGGTCGCGGTACTGAATGACCGTATTCTCGATCTGCATGTTGTTGTAGACCGCGTGAATCGTCATCTCTGTCTCGATTTCAAAACCATGGGAAAGAACAGGAAAGGTTTTGACGAAGTCATAGCTCAGAGCGCGGAAACCCGTCATGATATCACGGATATTGCATTTGAAAAGGTGGTTGATAGAGCTTCGGACCAGCGAATTTCCTGCATTGTGGAACGGCCGCTTGTTCTCGGTGAAATACGTCGAGGAAAGTCGGTCGCCGACGACCATATCCGCATTGTGATAAAGCACAAGGTCTGCCATCTCCCGCGCAGATTCCATCGGGTAGGTGTCGTCTCCGTCGACGAGAATGTAGCACTCGGCATCGATCTCGCGGAACATGCGGCGGAGCACATTGCCCTTGCCCTGCTGATACTCGTGCCGCACAACGGCGCCGGCCTTCGCGGCGATTTCGCCTGTTCCGTCGGTGGAGTTGTTGTCATAGACATACACGACCGCCTCCGGAAGCGCCGCATGTGCATCCTCCACGACCTTGCGCACCGTGAGTGCCTCATTGTAACAGGGAATCAAAACTGCTATCTTATCCATACTATGCGGCATCCGCGGGAGAAATGCCCGAATGGGCTTTCTCCCGGATCGGGACATTGGTGCCAGAGGCACCAATATCAGTTTGAAAGGACTGCATCGGCAGGCCTTTCAAACGTATCCCCCGTGCCGCGTTCTTTGCGGCACCCGCCAAAAAGTCTGTGCAGTCTCTTATACGCAAACCCTCAGAACCCCTGATAGATAAATGCGCTTGAACTATACCCCGGGCCATAATTGCCGAATACAATCACTTTTCCGTTCCGGTCCGGAAGCACCTCGAGGAGAGACACGGCAAACAGCACCGCGACGGAAACGGCCAGAACCGCCATGTCCGGACCGTCCAGCCCGAGTGTAAGCAGCGAACCGTTCAGGAGAATCTGCGGATTCCACTCTGAAACTCCCAGCCGGAGCATTTTCACAGCATCCCCTGCACTCTTCGCATTGAAGAACACATTTCCGATATTCACGAGGAAGAAAGTACGGAGAATCCGGAAGAGATCCGCGCCCTTTCCCTCCATCCGAATATGCAGCTTCGGCAGGACCTTCTTGAAGAACGGGAGCGTCACCATGCCAAACACAATGTAAAACCAGTGAAGCCAGCCGGAGCCGATGACATACTTGAAGTCGCCGCCGTGCCACAGGCCGACCGCAGACCAGAGGATAAACATCGCGAGGATGTTCGTGAGGTCCTTTCCCGCCTTCCTTCCGAATTTCTTCCGGAAGGTTTTGCTGAGCTTCATGAACAGAGGCGTGCGCAGAAGCGGATAGAACACGTAATTCCGCATCCACACTCCCAGCGTGATATGCCAGCGCTGCCAGTATTCCTGAATAGTCTTTGAGAAGAAAGGCTGCCGGAAATTTTCCGGAAGCGTGATGCCGAGTGTCTCGGCCGCGCCGATGCAGATATCCATGCAGCCTGAGAAATCCGTGTAGAGCTGAATCGTGAACATCAGAGCGCCGAACCAGATATATGCCCCCGGATATGCGTCATATTGATCGAAGATCGTGTTCGACAGAACCGCCGCGCGCTCGGAAATGACAAGCTTTTTGAAGAAGCCCCATACCATGCGCTGCAGTCCCTTCGTCACTCTGTCATAGTCAAAACGGTGCGGCGCAGTGAGCTGCTCTCCGGTCTCCCGGTAGATCTGAATCGGGCCGGAAATCATCGTCGGGAAAAACATGCCGTAGAGGAGAAGCTTGAAGAAATTCTTCTGCCGCCTGGCAATGCCGTCTTCGACATCGATCGCATATCCCACGAGCGTGAACGTGTAGAACGAAAGTCCGAGCGGCAGCGCCACTGCTGCGGCCCCTCCTGCTTCCGTTTCTCCGAAGCGGATGTACTTGAGGAGCGCCAAAACGCCGATGAGAGAGGCAATCTCCACGATGAGTGCCGCTGTGCGTCTTCGCGGGTGTTCCTCTCCTGCCGCCTCCATCACCCAAGTGGTAAACCAGGTGACCGTGACTGCAAGGACAGGGTACAGAATAAGAAGGCTGCTCCCCGCAATCCAGTAATAGAAAAGGCTCCCCGCAAGAAGAATTCCCCACTGCCATCGTTTCGGCACGATATAATACAGCAGGAGAATCGATGCAAAAAATATGATAAATGCAAATGATGTGATTTCCATGCGATTCCCCGGCTGTAATGGTATAGTTTCTTATGGAATTTCTGAGGAATTCCTTACAGTAAAATTTCCTGCAGATCAGGTTCTGTCAAAACACCTGAAGACAGACTTTCTTACAGCAAGAATTTCTGTCGGAAAAGTTCCTGACAGCAGACTTTCTGCGGCATATCAGTAAAGAGGTAAGTTTGAAAGTCCTGCTGATGCAGGACTTTCAAACTGCAGCATCGGTGCTGAAGCACCGGCTGCCGCATTCGGCAAAACCGCATCCGCGGATTTTGCAAAAAAGGCGCCCCCGCAAGGGACGCATTTCTCCGTCTCGGCTACACTGTTCTCCAGGACTGGGTCCGCGATGAGGGCCGCGGGATCGACATCAGTTTTATCGGCAAGGACGGCACCGTCCTCGAGCTCGTGACGCCTTTCCGGGAGGATTCCGATGTCTCGGGTCTGCTGAAGCGCATCAAGAACTGCCCCTACCACATCTGCTACATAAGCTCCTCGATTGAGAAAGACAGCGTGCTTCTCCGCGAGGCGGGCTATCTTCCCATCTCCGGGGCGCTGCCCGCACCCGCCTGCGGCGGAAATCCCGTGCGCTTCTTCCTTCATCCCCAGCTCGGCATGATCGAACTCGTGGAGGGAGACTTTGCATTCCGATCCTGAATCTTTTGAATTACTTCACCTTCGATGCAATGATGTCGACCATCTCGCCCACATTCTTCATCGACACGATCTGTCCCATCCCGAAATGGATGCCGAACTCCTGCTCGACCGCGGAGATGAGGTTGATGTGCTCAAGCGAATCCCAGCCGTCGATGTCCGCAGACGTGGTCGCATCATTCACCGTGATCGAATCATCGTCGAAGACATCGCGGAATACGTCATTCAGTTTCTCGTAAATTTCTTCTCTGCTCATAGTACTTATCCTCGTGCTTTTTCTCTTATATTCCTGTTGTTCCGTTTTTCTGTTTTTCCCTTTGATGCCGGTTTTGCCTGTTCTGCTCTTCCCGTGCTGTTTTACCGGGCTTTTCCAATCGGCATGCGGCCATCCGACGTTATCCGCTCTCGATTCTGTTTCCTCTCTGTCTCACTCAGCCTGCACAATCGGCATGAGATCGTCCAGCGTAAACCGCTTCAGATTCATCAGGTAGCGCTCGTTCACCTCGTAGACCACCACATCGGGATCGTACTCCCTCAGCATATCCGGCGTGTAATTGTAATAATAGTCAAACGTGACGCCGGCAAAATCCGACGCGATGTAGTCCGTCATCATCGGCGAGAACGAATCCCCGATGATAAAGATGTGCCGTGGGTCTGCGCTTTCCGAAGAATTATTATAAACATATTCCGTGAACGTGTCATTGATCGAACGCGTAACGCCCGGGGCCAGGAGTTTTGACGCCGGGTCCGCTTCGTCTGCCGTCTCTCCTGTCTCTGCCGTCTCTCCTGTCTCTTCCCAGTAATTCACCGGCATCGTCTCATGATCATCCGTGAGCACATTTCCGAGATGAATGAGCCGCGCGAGGTCGTAGTTCTGCGGCGGAAGTTCCGCGCGCTCAACAGCGTCCGGCTCCTTCAGCCTGCAGGACTGAAGAAATGTATCGAACTGCCTCGCGGCGATATATCCGCCGGTCCAGTTCCAGTGCGTGTCGTACTTCCTGTAGATCGGATCGTCCGGATGCGCCTCTTTGTAGGCCGTGAGCGCGTCGTACGTATTCACAACGTCAAAACCTTTTTCGGTAAGAAAGTCATTCACCTGTTTCAGGCGCCCGTCCCGGGGATCGCCGTAGGAATCCGGCATGTACTCGGAATACATGCGCTCTTTGTTCGGCACGAGCATAACGACGAACCGCTTCCCGTAGAATTCACACTCCTTCTTCGCCGCTTCCATCCGCTGGTAAATCTGTGAAAGCTCATCCTCCATGAAAAGGTTCGTCCCCTTGTAATCGGCGATCGGATCCTCATCGTTTGCCTGCGCGCCGCAGTAATAAAGCCAGCCGTCCTTTCCGACAAGCACGCCGGTCTGGTCCGTCGAGTGAAGGACATAATATTCAAGCATCCCATTCAGCGTGAGAAGTACATCGCGGAACGGCATGTTTTCATCAAACCAGGTCTCATACTGCGTCGGATAAAGGGAGGCCGTCTGCCGCGTTAAAACGGGTTTTTCCGCTGTCTGGCGGTTTTCATAATTGGCCGCGTCAAGGCCGAAAGCCCCGAGCGCGGAGCAGACCCTCCATGTCGGAAGAGGCAGTGCGATCAGCAGGATAAAAAGCACGATATAAATAGTTTTGACGGATTTCTTTATGCTCATCAGAACCTCTGATAGATAAATGCCTGATAGGTTCCGCCCGCGAGCACGAGGACGGAGAGGAAAAATACAAAAGCAAGATACACGGCCTCCGCGGCGCTGTTCTTAAAGCGCGCGGCTGCCTTTCCGACAGGTCTGCACGTCCTGGAGACGGCTGCCAGCGGACCGCATCCGAGTATGCCGAAGACGGCCGCAAGCAGAGTCTGCAGCGTGAACATCTGCGGAAGAAACGTTCCCGCATTACGCCAGAGCGAAGGCACAAACATGCACCGGTAAATATCGGCGGCTTCCGCAAAGGTCGAAGACCTGAACAGAACAAGGCTGATGCACCAGAGGAGCGGCGCCCAGATGGGACCAATGACGCGGGAGGATGTAAGTGCCTCTCCGAGTGTTCTCCGCTTTCCGTCTTGTTGTTTCTTTCCCACAGGCAGCGTCCGCTCGAGTACGACGAATACGCCCTGATACAGACCCCAGAGAACGAACGTCCAGTCCGCGCCGTGCCAGAGTCCTGTCAGTGCAAAAACAATGAAGAGATTGCGGACCGTGCGCCGCATTCCCTTCCGGCTGCCGCCGAGAGGAATGTAGAGATACTCACGGAACCACGCGCCGAGCGTGATGTGCCAGCGGCGCCAGAATTCGCCGACCGTCCTGGAAAGATACGGATAATCAAAGTTTTCGGGAAGAGTGAAGCCGAACATACGCCCGATGCCGACTGCCATGTCGCTGTATCCGGAGAAATCGTAATAGAGCTGAAGCGTATAGAGGATCATCCCGATCCAGGCACCGGCCCCGCTGAGACTCTGCTCCGGGAGGTTGAAGATGCGGCCGACCGTGATTCCGCAGAGATCCGCGATAAGAACCTTCTTGCCAAGACCGTAGAGAAACCGCCGCAGTCCTGCCGCAAAGCCGTCCACCGTCATCCGGCGGTTTTCCATCTGCGGACGGAAATGTTCATAGGTCTCGATGGGCCCGGACAGAATGCGCGGGAAAAACGAGAGGTACAGCGCCATATTCAGCGGATTCTTCTCTGCCGGATATCTGCCCCGGTAGAGGTCGATCAGATAAGTGAGAGCCGAGAAAGTAAAGAAGGAAATCCCGAGCGGAAGGGTGCCTCCCGTCCTCGGGAGATCCCCGGGCACGAACCGGTCGAGCGTGGAAAGAAGAAGGTCTGCGTATTTAAAGACCCCCAGCACTCCCAGATTGAAGACAACCGACAGCGCGAGGACGCCCCTGGTCCTGTGTTTTCCCAGGAGCAGCCCCAGTGCATAATCCGCAGCGGTCACACAAATGAGCAGCAGGATATGTCCCGGGTCTCCCCAGGCATAAAAAAGGAGACTCAGGATCAGAAGAAGAATATTGGATACTCTGGTTCTGCGGACGAACGCGGCGAGAATGACCGATGCCGGCAGAAACGTCCACATGAATAAAACGGAAGATAACGCCATACGCGGTTGTACCTTCAATGGCTCCTATTTGGTCGGGTTCTTTCGGAACCCCCGCACTGCAGTCCCTGAAGAGCATGCGGTCCGATGGTTCATGTGTCACAGATCCGTGCCGGAAAGGCCGCAGATCATGCATTCACCCTGATATACCGGTTCTTGTTCGTGTATACCCTCGGGATCTGAAATTTCCAGACTGTGTTCCCCGAGGCATCTTCACTCACCTTCGTGAAGCCCATGGTGTCGTAGAAATCCTTCACCATCGCATTCTTCGCGGTCGGATAGTAATAACCGAAGATGCAGCCGATATGGCGTCTGCTGCACTCGGACACGAGCGCATCCATCATGGCATTTTCCATGCCGCGCTTTAACACCCTGCAGCTCATGAGCCACAGATCAATAAGCAGTGCCTTCTCCCCTGCCGGCGCCGGCCGTCCGCCGTTTCTGCTGAGCGTCTCCTCATCGTCCCGGAGTGTCATTGCCTCGCTTCCAATGATCAGAGAGACAATTCCGTTGTCGCCGAACTTATCCTCGAGACGTCCGTACAGGGTCACCGTCTCCGGATCTTCCGCGAATGTTTCGATATCCGCTTCCGTGCACCGTTTCGTCGTCAGATTGAACTGATTGCTCTTATTGGTGAGCTGCGCGATGCGGGCGTAATGCACCGGCTCGAACGGCCGGATCTGTGCCTTCATGGACAGCGATTTCAGGTATTCACCGTAATCGGCAAAACTCGCCTGTGCTTTCCTCCGCTCCGCGTTTTCGCGGTACATCTCGCTCTTCCTTGCATCCTCTGAAGAGAATGAAGTCACCTCAAAATAACCTGCGCGGTCAAGCACGCGGATGTAGTTCTCCGGGCCGCTCACCGAGGGAGTATCTCCGGAGGATGCCTCATTTTCCGTGATCTCCGGAACCGCTGCGCCCGGCACCTGCTGCCGGATGATCTCCCGCTCTGCCGGATTGTCATCGACGAAAACCATCGAATCTACTCCGATGTTGAGATCCTTCGCAATGGCAGTGAAATTGACGCTCTTCGGATCCCAGTTTGCCCGGATGTCGACAAAATCCTCCGGTTTCAGCACCGATTCCGGATGATTCAGTCCCGCCAGCGCGTTTGCCTCATCGTTTTTCGAATCAACCGCGAGCAGCACCCCGATGGATTTCTGCTCTTTGAGATACGACTGAAATTCGCGGTACGTCTCGCCGACCGCTGTCTCCTCGCCGAGCTCGATTCCGTCCACGCCGTCATCGCCGATCACGCCGCCCCAGAGTGTATTGTCAAGATCGAGGACCAGCGCCTTCTTGTTTTTGCCGTACAGGGATTTGATGATGTTCGTCACGCTGAAGGCGAGTACCGGGATAGCCTTCATAGAAAGCGCATATTTATACAGATTCCAGTACGCGTCGTCAAGCCACTCGTCGAGACCGAACTGCGCGCTCAGATAATTGAGGTCATGCAGGAAGAAATTCTCATGGGTGTCCGCATAGTCCGCAAAGCGCTCATTCAGACGAGCGGCAAAACGCACTCTCCCCCGATAGTCAGAGGCGTCGCGGTTTCCCTGAAGCCGGAAGGCCGGATATTCAAAATTATTCTGAATGATGACACAGTGGAATTTTTCCTGAAGATGCTTCCACATCTGCTCAAATTTTGCGTATGTTTCGTCTTCCAGCGTCTTTACAGCGGCGCGGTCCATTGACATCTCCGGCAGCTCCCGCAGATTGCGAAAAGTCGTGTAAATGTAGATGACATCCGGGGCAAATGCATCGAGCTTCTCATTTCCGAACATCGCATCCTCGAAGTACTGCGCGTACTCCGATTCATAGAATTCGGGCTCGATGCCCTGCTGCAGCAGGAACAGCTCCATCATCCGGATGATGTCGTGCGTCGTCGAACCGCCGAGCACGGCGATCTTCTTATGTATGCGCTTTGTGCCGTCCGCGAGCAGGTCCCGCTTCATGCGCCGGCTCTTTTTCAGCATTTCTTCCGCGTCAAACGGATAATTATTCATTTTCATTCCTACACCCCGTGCCGCGTTTTTTGCGGCACCCCGATCGGATCCCTGGTTCCGCTGGAACCAGGCTCAGTTTGAAAGTGACGCATCGGCGCCGCTTTCAAGCATTTCAAAACACCAGAGATTGCGGATCTGCGGCAGAAGGTCTTCAAACTTCCATACCTTCGCACTCAGTGCACGATTGTTCGGGTCGCGGATCGTGATCCACCCGTCATGCTCCCTCACCAGTACGATGTAATGCCCTTCCGTCGTAAAAACTCCGGGGCCCATGCTGGCGATGATGGGATCTCCTTCATCGAGTTTCCTGAGAACGACATTCTCATCTGCCATCAGAGTTTCGGATTCCAGTCCGAAATATCCTGCCGCATGGGTGAAGAAGGCCCAGCTTGTGCCCACCGAATCCACATAGTAGCCCGCGCTGCTGGCATAGTCCGCCACATAATCGGGCGTATAACTGCGGTCCCCGGTGAGGCCGACGGCCACCATCGACATGCATGTGGGACCGCAGCCCGCAAGCCCGATCACACTGTCTCCGCACTTCTCATATCCCCAGCGTGCATCCCACTGATACAGTGCCGGAATACCCGTGCCGTCCACGACAAAATCCTCGTCGGTCAGTTCCCTCTCTTCCGGAACTTCCCCGATTCCCTTTGCGTAGCTGTACATAAAATCAATGAGATCGCCGTTATGCTCCGATGCTTCGACTTTGCCGTCGGAGAAAAGATCTTTGTGTGCAAGAAGCCAGCGGTACTTTTTCTCCCGCTCCTCCGCGGCGGCAGTCCCCGTGTTCCCGCGCATCTTTGCAGAAGCAGCGGCATCCGCCGTGTCCACGGAATTTTCGCTTTCCGCAGGCGCGGAGGCTTCGCCTGATTCGGAAACGCCGGATTCCGCCTTTTCTTCCGCGGCATCCGCACTGTCCCCGGAATTTTCACCTTCTGAAGAGGCAGATGCCGCACTCATCGATTCTGCTGCATCAGAAGATTCTGACGCGTCGGCGGCACCGACCGCTCCTTCCGCGGAAGCTTCTGCGTACACGGAATAAGCCGGAGCCGTACTCACGCCTTCGGATATACCAAGACCATATATTCCTGTACAGAAAAGAAGCAGCAGTGCTCCCGAGAGCCTGCGCTTCTTTTGATTCTCTCCACTCATGAAACTGATTGTAGCATGAAATAAGGCAGAATCACTTTCCTTTTCCGAAAACCGATGACACTTCTCCCTTCACGGCCTCAAGAAGCGCCTCCGGAAGACGGTCCCAATCTTCGTGTGCACGGCCGCCGCTGCGGCCGACAGATACGCCCGGAAATCCGTCAGCGAGAGCAGCGCTTCCTCAATCATTTGTTTTGTAAGATTCCTCATTTCGTCCGGCTCTTGCCCTCTCAAGGACTTCCATCATAGTAAGCGAGAGCATCTCAAGGTCAATAATTTCGGCAAAGTCCCGGAACTCTCGGGTCATTCGATGTCCGGCGCCTGTGAAATCATATGTTTCCACATCCATCTGCCTGTCGATGGAACCGGCTGCGCTTAGTTTCACGCCATTCCCCGCGGCCGGCGCATCCCCTTCATGAACCGCATGCACAATGACTTTTCCCGCCGAATTCGGCTTTCCCTCAAGCCGCACGAAGCCCTTCTCTCCCTGCACTTCGACAAAAGAAGTTCCGTCGCAGTCCTTTGCGCCGGTAAGAACAGCGGTAAAGCCTGTGCCTGTGCGCTCCGCCCTTCCCGAAGCACTCTTCTTTCCGGCGCCTGCCGTATTCTCTCCTTTATATGTAAGAACGGCCGTTCCCGAAGTATCAACACCGTTCCAGCCCCGATTCGGGAAATAAGAAACGCCGTCCGGCTTTCCGAACAGTCCGACACACCAGGCAATATTATAGATATTGATGTCCGGAAGCGCGCCTCCCGTCGGAGTGTTTTCAAACGCCGGAGCGATTTTTCCCTGCAGGTAATCGTCGTATCTGCTTGAATACTGAGAATAATCCGCCAGCAGAAGTTTTGGCGCTCCGATCCGGGGGAGCGCCTTCTGCACCGCGTCAAACGCCGGAGAGTGAAACACCGTCATTGCCTCGAGTACAAACCGGTCCTTCGCCGCCGCAAGAGTCATCAGCTCCGCGGCTTCATGATACGACTCTGTGAGCGGCTTCTCCAGGATCACATAATACCCCGCTTCCAGCGCCTTTTTCGCGTACTGATAATGCGCACTGTTCACAAGGCCGATGTAAACTGTGTCCGCCCCGCCCGCGTGCAGAAGTTCGTCGAAATCCGTAAAAACCTGTCCGATCCCATACTGCCGGGCGAGCTCTTCGCCGACCGCCCGGCTGTGTCAATTAGATCCTTCATCGCGGAAAGCGCTTCGTGTACGATCCGCCCGGTTCCGATCACCGCAAGTTTCATAAGTTTTCCTCAATATCCCAGCGTCTTCAGATTTTCCCGGCTGATGCGGAGCGCCTCAAACGGACTTTCCTCGCAGACATCCTGCTCGAACGGAGCCGGCACGGCATTCCGCAGATCCACTGCCACAGGTCCAGATTGTGCGGACACTGATTCATGAGGACGCCGCCGCCATCACCGTTCCATGTCGCCCGCCAGGCGCCGGAATCATAATATGCCTGCGTCCGATACCAGTTGCTGATTATCCACACCGTGCGCTTCATCTCTCCCAGCGCGCCCTTTGCGGCATCCGCGCGTCCTTGACATTGGACTTTTGTTTTGGAATCACCCGTTCAGCGTTCGTCCGTCCTCTTCCGCCTTCCGGTACGCCTTCCGGATTACGTTCTCCGTCTTCCGGCCGCACACACTGTAGCT
>ONGY01000079.1 GCA_900317475.1 uncultured Lachnospiraceae bacterium
AATGAAAACTCTTGCAGATTTCATCCGGACAGGGCTTATTCCCTGCGGACAGGTGCTTTATGTCTGGGGCGGCGGCTGGAATGAGGAAGACACCGGCGGAGGAGACGAAAGCCGGATGATCGGCCTCTCCCCCGCATGGAAGAAATTCTATGACGAAAATGCGGCCGGATACGACTACAATGATCACCGCTTTGAAAACCACAACGGGCTCGACTGCTCCGGTTTTGTCTCATGGGCGGTCTACAACACGCTGGAGGCCGAGTCTGGCCATGAAAGCTATCTCACCAAATCGACGCTCCTCGCAAAGAGCCTGTCTGACCGCGGCTTCGGGGAATATGTCCCAAATGCGGAAATCACACTGCGCGGCGGCTATAAACCCGGAGATATCATCAGCATGGACGGACACGTCTGGATCAGCCTCGGCACCTGCGAGGACGGCAGTGTCGTCATCCTGCACAGCACCACCCAGGGCGGCGTCGAGATATCCGGTTCCATCATCCCCGGAACCGGCACCGTCGTCAAAACAGCGGACCCCGAAACAGGGAAGGAAACCATCTCGCATGAGGGCGGAAAGCCGGGATTGTCGATGCTCGCCGCAGCGCGCGCGATGGAAACTTATTTCCCGGACTGGTGCCGCGACTTCCCGGTCAAGCTCTGCGGAGGCAGCTACTTCACCGGAAATCTTATGCACTGGACCGTCCTTAGTGACCCCGATGGGATCGAGGCAATGAAACCGGAAGAAATCATACGATATGTTCTCGGGCGCCGCTGATGAACTGCTGCCATGAAAGAACCCTCGTGGCACATATGCGCACCTGCAAAGAACCCCTGCCGCACGCATGCGTGCGGCAGGGGTTCTGCTATGATCGGCCTGTCGAAGGCCGCAGAATTTTCACTTGCCGGCAGTTTCCGTCTGCAAAAATACGTCCAGAAGGAATAAGCTCAGATTCCTCTCATCTTCATCTCGAAGCAGATCCGTTTGTCGCCCGGGATAAGGAACGGCGGCAGAACGGGTGCTCCCCAGCTGTCGTCACCCGCAACGCCCTGCTGCACAAGAGAGCAGCGCACGATCGTGAAGCGCGGACGCGGCAGTTCATAAGGATGCTTTGCCGCCTCCAGCTGCTCCGGCGTCCACGGAAGTGCCGAGAAGTTCATGACCGGTGCCCCGTCATCGGCAGTGACCGGTTTATTCCCGATGCTGCCGCCTGCCGCGCTGAACATAAGTCCGCGGCCGCGGAGGTCCGTGACCTTTGCCCAGCGCACGCCCGTCTTGTTGCCGGTCTCCTGCGGAACAAGGTAATTCTCGAAGTTATCTTTCACCAGATTCCTGTAGATGCCGAGCTTTCCGCCTTTGTCGCGGTCGCAGTACGTCTCCTCCGGCCCGTTTCCGTACCAGGTAAGATGATCGTAGTCCGCGTCAAAACCGAACCGCATACCGAATTCCGGCATCGGCGGCAGTCCCCGCTTCGGCTCATACTCCATCCGGATATCCACTGCGCCGTCCGGCGTAACCGTGTAAGTAACCTCCACCGTCGTCACGGGCAGCGTCGGCAGAATGGACTTCCAGGAGATGGAGAAGCTGTCCTCCCCCTCGTTGATCTCCGGAAGCTGAACGTTCCCATTTCCGAGTTTGTGATAGTCGTCCGCTGCCCGGAAGATATTCGGATTCGCGCAGCCATACTCACTGGCAAGCTTCCAGATGCCCTGGCGGAACGCCATACTATTGCCGTCATCATTTGCTGTAGGCGCGCGCCAGAACGACGGCTGCGGCATCATCTGGATCATTTCCTTCCCGCCGTACACGTAGGAAACCATCTTTCCCTGCCGGTAGCTGAAAAGCACGTTGAAATTCGCGCCGTAGACGCCGATGTCCTGGACACCGCGGATGACGGTGAACGGACTGACCGGACGAATACCGGCAAGCGCCCCGAAGGAAGTCACGGGAACGGTTCCGATCTCGGAAGGCTCCGCCGTGCCGATGTCCCCATTTCCGACTGCGGCCGCATCTCCCACAATATAAGACCCTTGACCGAATGCGACTTCATAGCCGGCCTCTGCCCAGTCCGTCGCTTTCTTCAGACGGAAGGAAACCGTGTATGTGTATTCGCCGTCTTCGGCCGCTTTTTCAAACGGCAGCTTATAGGTGCGCTCACAGAGCGGTGCCACCGAAACCCGCATCGGCTGTTCTTTGATGAGAACGCCGCCGCGCGAGAGACTTGCCACGCAGTCGAAGCGGTCTGTGTTCACAAAATTATTCTTATTGACAACCTTTACGCGTCCCGTTTTGGCGTTCACGATCGCACGGATGGTCTGGTAGACAAACTTGACCTCCTGGATTTTGCCGTACGGACGCCGCGTGCTGTCGATGATACCGTTCCCGCTGAATTCATAGTCGGTCGGGCGCTCGTCAAAATCTCCGCCGTACGCCTGGTACCACTCGCCGAACCGATTCTTCACCGTGAATGCCTGGTCGACAAAATCCCAGATGAAGCCGCCCTGGAAACGCGGCTCCTTCTCTTCCAGATCACGGTACAGGTACATACCTCCATTCGAGTTGCCCATGGAGTGCGTGAACTCACAGAGAATCAGCGGGCGATCCGTGTGCTCCTCATATCAGAGACTTCCGGCGTGCGCGGATCATGATCAATGCCCTCGTAATGAACCAGGCGGTCCGGATCGAGCGCGTGGAATTTATCCGTCATGTCCTGCACAACACTGCCGCTGAAGGACTCGTTTCCGTCGGACCAGATCAGGATCGCCGGATGATTCTTGTCGCGCTGATAACAGGAATTCACGCGGTCGAGAACGAGTTCTCTGTATTCCGGCCGATTGCCCGGAGCGCCGTGCGTCTCCATGTTGTTCTCCGCAATCATGTAGATTCCCATTTCATCGCAGAGACGATAGATGATCGATGCGTCCGGATAATGAGACGTTCGGATGGCGTTGATATTGTTCCGCTTCATCGTGATCACGTCCTGCCGCACCTTCTCCGGGTCCGGCGTGCGTCCGCTGTCCGCGAAGAATTCGTGGCGGTCGACACCATGGAAGACGATCCGCTTCCCGTTGATACACATGATTCCGTCGATCATTTCAAAACGGCGGAACCCTACCTTCTCCGGGACGACCTCGCATACCTCTCCCTTATCATCCAGCACCTCGATGAGAAGGTCGTACAGCACGGGGTCCTCCGCACTCCACAGAAGCGGCGATGCAATTCTCGCTTCGGTTTTCACTTCTTTCACCGGCAGAACATGGATTGCGTCTGTGTTTCCGGTCTTCCCTTCGCGCATTTCCTCCGCGGTGAGTGTCGTGCATGCGCCAAAACTGACATCTTTCCCATCCTTTGCCAGTGCCTCGCCGCTTACAATCGTCTCACCATTTCTGGATAATGTGTAACGGATTCCCGCCTTGCTCTTCTTCGGTGCGCTCTTCCGGGTATCTGCTTCCAGTCCGAGTCCATCGTCTGAGCGGAGGAGATAATAGTTCACCAAAAGAGTTGCATTCTGAAGATCCCGGTCCGGAATCGCCCGTATCCGGACATCATACAGATGCTCTGCCGGAATGGTATACAGGAAGACATCGCGGAAAATTCCGGAATGGCGGAAGAAATCCTGGTCCTCAAGCCATGCTCCTGCCGTCCAGCGGAAATCCTCGACAGCCAGCTTGTTTACGCCCGGCTTTACGAACGGCGTCAGATCGAAGTCGGTCGGAGTGAATGTATCTTCACTGTACCCGACATACTGTCCGTTCAGCCACACGGCATATCCGCTCTCAACGCCCTGAAAGCTGATGAGCAGCGGGTGATCCGCGAGCTCTTCCGGAACAACGAATTCCTTCACATAGCATCCGGTCGGATTGAACCCTTCCGGTATATCCCCCGGTTCAATATCCTCATGTCCGTCCCACGGCCAGGCAACATTCTGATAGGATGGCTTGCCGTACCCTTCGGTCTGCATCGGGGACGGGACGCGGATATCCTCCCAGCGGGAGCAGTCATAGTCCGGTGCCTCGAACCCCTTCGGGGCTGTACGCGGAGTCCGCGCATAGCAGAACTTCCAGAGGCCGTTCAGAGAATATCGGAAACCCGTCACACCTTTCCGGGCCTCGTCCCCGTTCTCGAAGGGCGTGTGATCCGAATGCGCCGGCAGCGCGTTCTGCTTGAAAATTTCCGGATTCTTCACAATGTCGAAATCAAATTCTGCCATAATACGTTTTCCTCTCCTTGCAGATGATAATACGTGTTATATTCATGTACCTGCACAGCCCCGGTTATTGAACGGGCTTTATTCCTTTACATTTATCGTGATAACTATGCATTCATTAACTTCAGAATCTTCAGAAGTTCATCTTTTCAGTAAATCGGCTTCGCATAGCTGTCAATCTCGTCACGCAGATACGGATTCAGGCACTTTTCATATTCAAAAATATCGATTGTCTTCAAAGTGGGGATATTTTGAATTTCTTCATAAAGCTTTCCGTAATCCGGCACACCCTTGACAACAATGTCGATATCACTGGTTTCTGTCTGCGTACCGGAAGCGTAAGAACCAAACAGGTAAAGGTGGCTGACACCGTTTTTCAGGCAGATTTTTTTGATCTGCTCCAATATCTCATCAATCGTAAGGTTTTTCGTTAACATCTTCTATATATCTTCCTGCCCGCACTGCAAACTCCGAAAAAAGCGGGATATACTCATTCACGATCAATGCAAAAGAACTTTTCGCCAGTCGTCCGTCATAATCATGTGCCAGTTCATTCCTCAGATCCAACATCTGCATCCATCTGTCATCGGAAATCAGCTTCAGATTATGTGCTATTCTCAGGCATTCCCGCGGAGATCCGGTTGCAAAATCCAGAACTTTATAATATTTGACCGCAATATCCTTCATAACCTTCCAGGAAATATCAAAGGTCAGACAGAATTTCTGTATTGTTCCACTCAACACAAAATCATCGGACGGATCTCTTGTCTTTGCCTCTTTCAACCCTTTCAGGCTTTTCTTAAAGCTCTGATAGCGATTCCGCGCTCTCACATCCATGTTTTTCTTCCCTTTCCGATCGTCCATTTCAGCCTTACTGCTTCGTCAAGTTGACTCCCATCTCCCTGTTTCCGGTATATCAAGTCCCCGACTGGCAGCGGATTGTTCCTGTTTTAAAAAAGCCAGGGCCCAGCGCAGCAAACCTGCCGCAAGGTCCTGGCCTGATGTGGGAGCGGCCTTCACCGCGGGCACACATTCCTGCGTTGTAATAACGATTCGATGCCGCGTGCCCTGGAAAGGCAATTGCTACTTTACAGCACCGACAATACCGTTGGTAAAACTCTTCTGCAGGAAGAAGAAGATGATCGCCGTCGGCAGCGTGCAGATCAGAACACCGAGCATCAGCATGCCGTAGTCAACGGTATAAGCACCGAGCAGGTTGGCGACCAGCATCGGCATCGTCGTCTGATTATCTCCCTGGAAGATGATCTTCGGCCACATGTAATTGTTCCAGGCATTCATGAAGGTCACTGTGATGGCCGCGCCATACGTTGATTTCATCGTCGGCACAAACATCCGGAAAAAAATGCCAAGCTCGGAAAGTCCATCAATCCGCGATGCCTCAATGATGTCCGTCGGAAAACTCCTCGCCGCCTGCCGGAACATCATGATGAGAAACGGCGTCGAAATAGACGGCAGGATGAACGCCCAATAGTTATTGACCATATGCCAGGTCGAGAACATCTTGAAGAGCGGGATCATGATCGCGACGAATGGAAGCATCATGGCGATCAGAAGAACGGTCATCAAAATGTCTTTTCCCTTGTCATGATAAACTTCGAACGCATAACCTGCAAGTGAACAGACCAGCATAGAAATTGCCGTAAGGATGAGCGCATTCCGGAACGAATTGAACATCGCGCGCCCCAGATTCTGCTGGGATATTAACGATTTATAATTTTCGATAAGATACGTCCCCAGCGTCATGCGGCCGCGCATGAAGTCAACGCTCTTGTTCGTCGCGCCGGCAATCATATAGTACAGCGGGAAAACCGACAGCAGCGATGCAATGATAAGGATAAGATAAGCAAAGAATTTCTGAACCTTAGTCACGCTTATCACCTACTTTCATCTGAATGAAGGACAGGACAGCGACCATAACAAGGATGGACATCGACATCGCGCACGCGTAGCCGAAGTTCGGGCTTGAGACAAAGCAGGTGTTGTAGATGTAATGAGCCATGGTCATGGTAGAACGTCCCGGTCCGCCGTTCGTCAGGTTGACCGATTCATCAAACAGCTGCAGTGTTCCGTTGATTGACATGATTGCCGTCATGACGATGGTCGGGCGCAGAAGCGGAACCGTGATCCGGAAGAAAGACTGTGTCGGCGACGCGCCGTCAATTTTCGCGGCCTCGTAGATAGAATATTCAATGTTCTGAAGGCCGGCGAGATAGAAGACCATGTTGTAACCGGTCCAGCGCCAGATCAGAGCCATGATGATGACAAACCGTGCCGACCACGCGTTCGTGAACCATAAAATCTTCGGGAGCCCGATGTTGGTGAGCACGGCATTGATAAAACCGTCGTTCGCAAACATTGAACGGAAGATCATGGAATAGGATACCAGCGAAGTTGCGCATGGAAGGAATATGCACGTTCTGAAAAGTCCCTTGAACCGAAGGTTCCTGTTATTGAGAAGCGACGCAAAAACAAGCGCCAGAATCAGCATGACCGGAACCTGAATGATGAGATAGAGAAATGTATTGCCAAGGGTTGTGACAAAAATCTTATCTTTGAATATCCGCGCGTAGTTCGTAAATCCGGTGAACGTCATCCGCTGGCCTACGCCCTTCTCCAGCGACATAATAAACGCGCGCACGATCGGATAGAAACTGAAGACAAAAATAAGAATGGCTGCCGGCAGCAGATAAAGCCACCCGGTAATCAGGTGCTTCTGCCCCAGCGTCATTTTCTTTTTTCTTTTCTCTTCCATATACTGCTCCCACAATACTGTCTGAAATCTCTCACGGAATAAGTCCCGGCATACCCGCCGGAGTTTCCGGAGTACCTCCCGGGAAGATTCCCGGGAAGTCATCCTGGGATGTATTCCCGGAATACATCCCAAGGTTCCCTCCGTCTGAAAACGGGAGTCTTTCCTGTCTCCCCCAGACCAGGATAAACTCCCGCCCTTACTTATTTGCTGTACTCAAGTCTGCAGCTGCGGGATCAGCCGCCCATATTGAACTCAACCGTTTCCTGTGCGGTATCAAGCTCTGTCTGCACATCCGCGCCGCTCTGAATGATATTGCTCAGTGCAACACCGACTGCATCGCGGGCGTCATAATAATACGGTCCTGTGATGTTGGTCGGAACCTTCGATGCGAAATCCGTGATCTTCGTGTAAATTGCATCTCCGCCGAAGAACTCCTGCGGCTCGCCGTAGATATCGGATTCTGCTGCCGGAAGCCAGGTGGAAAGAGCGCCGGAAGAAGGAAGAATGTCTGCATAGAAGTCCGGATCGCCTGCCCAGATGGTCTTCATGAAGTCGATGGCAAGATCCTGGTTCTGGCTGTTGGTCGTGATTGCCCAGGAAGAGCCGCCGTTGTTGGAGTAATTGGTTGCTCCGTCAACGCCATCCAGCTTCGGCATATTGGTGATCGCCCACTTGCCGGAGAGATCCTCTGCCGCCGTGATGGAACCGATGATCCAGCAGCCGTTGCATGCGCATGCCGCAGAACCGCCCTGGATACCTGCGATGTACTGATCCCAGTCCGTGACCTCGACGAGAACGCCTGCCTCGACCATCTTCTGGTAATAATCCATGCAGACCTTCAGTACATCGTTGTCCTTGATATTGACCGAACCGTCTTCATTGAACATCGAGGCGCCGGCCGACTGAAGCATCATCATGATAAGATCCGGGGAACCTGCCTG
>ONGY01000066.1:0-10472 GCA_900317475.1 uncultured Lachnospiraceae bacterium
ATCTCTCCTCGTACGAGGACCCTGTCCGGCGCCTTGCCGCGCTCTATCACGTGCCGGTCTATCTCGATGTCACGAGAGCCATTCTTCATAATCCGCTGACGGAAACCATCCGCGCATCTCTCGACATCCGCCCGAAGGAATTCAGTTATGAAGCCGTGTTCCGTTATCTGCGGAGCGGTCTTGTCAATATCGCAGGAGAAGAGGACTCTGCTGCGCGCGACGCAACGGACCGTCTCGAGAATTATTGCCTCGCGCACGGCATCAAAGGCCTTCGCAAGTGGAAGATGGCATTTGACGCAGACACAGAGCCGCTCCGCACTCGCTTCCTCGAGAGTATTTCACCGCTTCTTGACGTGCGTCCCGGCGCCACGGCGGCGGAGCGCACGGAGGCACTGTACGCATTCCTGGTGAAGAACCGGATGCAGGAGAAGATGGAGCAGATGGCACAGGCGTTGGATGCGAGCGGGGATCCTGTGCGGGCAGATGAATACCGTCAGGTATACCGCGCGGTCATCGATCTTCTCTCAGAGATTCATGATCTCCTTGGAGATGAAAAAATTTCGCAGAAAGATTATCTTCAGCTGGTAGATGCCGGTATCGGTGAGATACGGCTTGGCACGCTGCCGCAGCAGGCGGACATAGTTCTGGTCGGTGATCTCGAGCGGTCGCGTCTCACGCAGGTAAAGGTCCTGTTCGTGCTCGGCGCAAGCGACGGGAATATTCCGAAGGGCACCTCTAAGGGCGGCCTGATATCCGACCTCGACCGCGAATTCCTGGCCGGCTCGGATATCGAACTCTCCCCGACGCCGCGCGCTCAGATGTACACGCAGCGTCTCTACCTATATCTCGGTCTTACAAAGCCCATGGAAAAGCTGGTCGTAAGCTTTCCTGATGTCGACAGCCAGGGCAGAAGCATCCGCCCGTCCTACCTTATTCCCCTCATCGTCAAAACTTTTCCTTCGGTCAGGAAGAATGGGCGTATCCCGCGGCCGGAGGAGCTTCCGATGGCTGAGCAGCTGGTGGGAACGGATGACTGCATGCCGTTCATCGCGGACGGACTGCGGAACTATGCCGAGGGAAGATTTGATCCGGAAGAACCGGCAGAGGAGGCAGGGAAGAACGATGCCGGCGCGGAGGCCACAGATTCCGGGGCAGCAGGCGGCAGATCAACTGCGCAGCTCCGTGACAGTTTCCTCACGGCGGACATTCTCCTAAGAGAGAGAGCGGAGGAAGATTTAAAGAAGAAAACAAGGAAGCTGGAGGATGCGGCGTTTCGAAGGTACACGCCCATTCCCCTCACCCTGGGGACGGCACAGAGACTGTACGGGCAGAACATCGAGGGTTCTGTGAGCCGCCTTGAGGAAATGGCAGACTGCTTCCTGAAGCAGTTCCTCGATCATGGCCTCGGTCTTTCCGAACGGGAGGAATTCACCTTCGAGCCGGCGGACTCGGGGACCATCATGCACAGCAGCCTTGAGAAATTCTCACAGGAACTGAAAAGGCGGGGCCTTTCCTGGCGTGACTTTACGCCGGAGGCGGGGCGTGCCATCACGGATTCCTGCGTAGAGGAAATCTCGGATTCCTATGGAAGTGCTGTGCTCATGGATACAGCGCGCAATACGTATATCATCGCCCGCATGCAGCGGGTTCTCGCGCGGACTGTCCTCGAGCTGCAATATCAGATCCGGAAGGGGAGTTTTGACCCTGCTGAATACGAGCAGCAGTTTGGGACCCGGAATCCCGGCGCAATCCCGGGGATGGAATTTATACTGGCACTAAAACCGGTAAGAAAGATGTATCTCCGCGGCATCATCGACCGGCTCGATACGGCCGTCGATCCGGAGACGGGCGCGGTCTACGTCAAAATTGTGGATTACAAGAGCGGCGCAAAGAAGTTTGACAGGAAGGCTTTCGAAGCCGGGCGTCAGCTGCAGCTCCTCATTTATATGGAGGCTGCACTCCGGGCGGGCGCAAAGAAGGGAAAAGAAGGAAAGTATCAGGGCGCAGGGGAAGATGCGGGCAGCGGAGCTCTCCGGGAAATTCTGCCGGCGGCGCTGTTTTACTACCATCTCTCCGATCCATACATTGAGGATCCGGCCATTTCTTCCGGCGGGGAGGAGTCAGAGGCCATCGAGAGGGCCAGGAGAAGTGCACTTCTTCCGAACGGGCTCGTGAACGGGGATCCTGCCGTCATAAGGCTCCTTGATAAAGACCCGGGCAGCGGGAAGTCCGATGTCATCCCGATCTCGCTCAACCGGGACGGAACCGTAAGCAGGCGGTGCACCAATGTTTTTACGAAGGACGATTTTGCTGCACTCCTCGATACAACGAATGCGATGTGCGTCTATCTCGGGCAGCAGATTATCGCAGGAAATGTGACGGCGCAGCCGTACCGCGAAGGACAGACGAATGCATGTACCTACTGCCCCTACAGCGACGTCTGCGGCTTCGACCCGCGTGTGCCGGGGTATTCGACGAAGAACAGGAACGGGAACCGATAATATTCCTGTGGACCAGAGGAAAACGCATGGCAATTCATTTCACTGACCAACAGCGTAAAGTAATCGATGCGAGAAATCACAACATCCTCGTATCTGCGGCGGCAGGCAGCGGCAAAACCGCTGTTCTCGTCGAGCGCATTGTGCAGCTGATCACGGAGGGCGAGCATCCCTTTGACATCGACCAGCTGCTTGTCGTCACCTTCACGAAGGCCGCGGCAGCGCAGATGCGCGAGCGGATCTCCGATGCCATAGACAAACGCCTCGATCTTGATCCGGACAATCTGCATCTTCAGCAGCAGTCAGCGCTTCTTCCGGCGGCGCAGATCACGACCATCGACAGCTTCTGCACCTTCCTTCTCCGCAATAATTTCAGCGATATCGGGCTTGACCCCGGCTTCCGTCAGATGGACGAAATGGAAGCCGGACTCATGAAGTCGGATGCCATGAAGGACATGCTCGAGGAGCAGTACAGCGCGGGAACCCCGGATTTTGCGTTCTGTGTCGAGTATTTCTGTACGAAGCTCGGCGATGAGGAGCTTCAGAATCGGATCCTCGATCTCTATGCAAAGGCGATGAGCCATCCCTGGCCGGATGCCTGGCTGCGGGAACATGCGGGTGATTACGACGTGGAGTCGGGAGAAGACCTTCTTACGAAACGCTGGTTCCAGGAAAGTCTTGAGACCCTGGACCGCGAGATTTCCGATGCGGCCGATGAGTACGACGAACTTGTCCGTCTGTGCAGTATTCCCGGCGGGCCGTACATGTACAGAGACGTCATTGCAAAAGAGCGGGATGCACTCCGGGCGGTGGCAGAATCGGCCGGAGAGGAGGAGACGGCCGCACTCTATGAGCGGCTCTCCGGAATAAAGAACCTTGTGTTCGGCTCCTTCCAGGGAAAGCGCGCGAAGAAGGACGACCCGGTCGATGAGGACCTGAAGAATACCGTATCCTCGCGCCGCAAGGATATCCGGGCGCGGATGGAAAGATACCAGGCTCTTTATTTCCGCGGCACGCCGGACGACATCGCCGCAGAAATGCAGCAGGTACAGCGCCCGCTGCACGAGTTGGTCCGACTTGTTCTCGCGTTCGAGGCAAAGTATGCTGAGGCCAAGAAGGACAAGAACGTCATTGATTTTGACGACCTCGAACACCTGGCACTGGAGATTCTTGCGAAAAGAAACGAAGACGGATCGGTTTCGCCAAAACCTGCGGCCGAGATGTACCGCGCACATTTTGCGGAAATCCTGATCGATGAGTATCAGGACTCGAACGATGTGCAGGAGCTGTTGCTTGGTATTGTCTCGGGCGAGTCGGAGGGCCGGTACAACCGGTTTATGGTCGGTGATGTAAAACAGAGCATATATAAGTTCCGTCTCGCGCGGCCCGAAATTTTCATGGAGAAATATGCAGCCTACCGGCCGGACGATGACCGGACGGAGCGCATTGACCTTGATGCGAATTTCCGGTCGAGGAAGGAAGTCCTGGATACCGTCAATGCAATTTTCAGCCGGATCATGCGGCCGGAAATCGGCGGTGTCGATTACGATGAGGCGGCAAGCCTCAAATGCGGAAACAGGGACTATCTGCCCTTTGACGATGCTAAGTCCGAGCTGCTGATCGTTGATGAAAGAAAGAGCGGGGAGACGGATGGAAGTGCGGACGGCAGGGAAGCATCTCTTTCTGAAGGAGACAAATCCAGTGAAGGAAGCTCCGGGACAGGAGGAGAGGAGGATTCTCTTGTGGATCTTGACCGCGGAGAGAGGGAGGCACTGGCGATTGCACAGCGGATCCATGAACTGATCCGGAGCGGCCGTGTGACCGACGAAGGGACGAAGAAACTCCGTCCGGTCCGGTACGGGGATATCGTCGTCCTGCTTCGCTCTACGGCCGGCTGGGATGAGAAATTCCGCGGCGTTTTCGAGCAGGAGGGAATCCCCTGCTACGTGGCGTCGCGGGCCGGCTATTTCGCGACCGAAGAAATACGGGAGATCGTGCAGTATCTTCGTGTTCTCGACAACCCGCGTCAGGACATCCCGCTCTACGGAGCGATGCACGGGTATTTCGGCGGCTTCACGGAAGAAGACGCGGCGAAAATCCGGGCTTTCAGCCGGGGGACAGACTACTACACAGCAGTGGCAGGATATGCAGGGCTTGAACCCCTGGATGCGCCGGAGGAGAACGGGCAGGCCGGTTCCGGTTTTTCCGGCGGCCCCGACGAATACCTCAGCACCCGATGCCGCTCGTTCCTCGAAGAACTCGACAGGCGCCGCGAGAGTCTCACTTATCTGTCTATCCATGAGCTCCTCGAACAGCTTGTGACCGAGACCGGCTACGAAGATTATATAACCGCTCTTCCGGCCGGCAGTCAGCGGCTCGCGAATCTTTCGATGCTGCTGGAGATGGCTGTCAGCTTCGAAAAAACTTCGTATACCGGGCTGTTCCGGTTCCTTCGCTATCTTGATGAGATGCGCGCGCAGGAGGTCGACATGGGCGAGGCAAATACGCTTGATGAGAACGCGGACGTCGTACGCATCATGACGATTCACAAGAGCAAGGGCCTTGAGTTCCCGATCGTATTTGCTGCCGGCCTGTCACGCCGCTTCAACCGGCGTGACCAGAATGCGAAGCTGCTTGTCGACAACGATCTGGGTATCGGCCTTGAGTATGCCAATCCGGAACTCCGCTACCGGCGCACCACCCTGCGCCGGGAGCTTATTGCCGACAAAATCACCCGCGATACGCTCGGCGAGGAGCTCCGTGTGCTTTATGTCGCGATGACAAGAGCAAAGGAAAAACTGATTCTCACCGGCACGGTCAGGGACTTTGAGACTGTCTGTCCGAAGCTTCAGAACAGCATCCCGCACGGAAAAGATAAGCTCCCGGTTCCGATGATCGCCAAAGCTTCCTGCTACATGGATCTTATTCTGGATGCGGTTGCTGCGGGCGAAGCAGACGGATCGCCGATTCCTGTTGCGGTAACAACAGTAGATTCCACAGATCTCACGATCCGGGAGGCCGGAGAACATGCGCGCGGAGCGGACAGGCGGGCGGCTCTCGATAACCTGACGAATCAGTTTCGGAAGGACGGAATCCGTGTTCTTCCTGACCAGAAGCTTGCAGAGCGCCTGCTTACTATGTGGGAGTTCCACTATCCGCACGCTGACCTCGAGGGTCTATACACAAAGACTACGGTTACCGAACTCAAACGGGCTGCAGCCGGTCGGTCGTGGGAAGAGGATGAGAGCATGGCCGGCATGCAGGAGGGCAGGAAGCTGTACCCGGATCCGCCGATCACTCCTTATCTGCCGACCTTTGCCCGGGACAGTGTCAATCCGCCGGAAGATACGGAACCGCGCCCGGAGGGAAACGGGGTGATGTCCCCGAAAGAAACGGGAGGTGCCTTCCGCGGCACATTGCTTCATCGCGCGATGCAGCTCCTGGATTATGAACGGTTCCGTGAACCTTCTGCAGTGACAGAAGAGAGTTTTTACGCATGGATGGAGGAGCTCATCACAGGCGGACAGTTTACAGCGCAGGAGGCCTCCTATATCCGGGCGGAGGATTTCCTTCCGTTCTTTCGGACAGAGCTTGCACGGAGAATGGCGGATGCCGCTTTGCGGGGGCGTCTCAGGCGCGAGCAGCCGTTCGTCATGGGTATCGCCGCAAACCGCATACAGCCGGCATTTCCCGCAGACGAGACCATGCTCATACAGGGTATCATTGATGCGTATTTTGAAGAAAACGGAAAGCTGATTGTCGTCGACTTCAAGACGGATCGGGTGCATGGCGGCTGGGAGCTCGTGCAGCGCTACCGTGTCCAGCTCAACTATTATGCCGAGGCCCTTGGCAGGATGTATGGCATGCCTGTCTCGGAAAAACTGATCTATAGCTTTGCATTTGGCAGAGTTGTTCCGATTGTATGAGTACGGACAGGGACGAAGAGAAAGTAAACCAGACGGCGGGCAACAGACACCCGGCAGCAGACGGCGAAAGAGAGGAATCATGGAATGATGGACAATAAGAAGAACAGCCCGACTGCGAGTCACCTGTGGCAGGGATTTCTGCCCTTTGCAATCTATATTGCGGTCAACGACCTTGTTCAGATCATCCTCTCGTTTCTCACCGACAAATGGATAGAACAAGGCTTTGCCTTTTCGGAGGTTCTCCGGGAGTATGCAGGAAACGTAACGCTTATTACTCATCTGATCGCCGCGTTTCTGGGCTACTATGCAGTGGTGAGACTGACCGGCCCCGGCCCGAAGCTGATGGTGAAACCGAAAAACCATGAGATCGCTGGAATCACGGGTGCTCCGGAAACCACTGGGGCGGCTGGAACCACTGGTGACAAGGAAGATCGGGATGTATATCTGCTGCAGGTCCTGTTCGCAGTTCTGGGAGCCGTATCGCTGGCCCTTGCTGTCAATATCGGCTTCGGGATTCTGGGAGCACTTGATACAACGAATGGAAGAGATGCTGTTCCGTGGGATTATTTTCGGGAGAATACGGGAGAAGATGGGCCC
Organism: uncultured Lachnospiraceae bacterium; assembly: GCA_900317475.1. Lineage (GTDB taxonomy): Bacteria > Bacillota > Clostridia > Lachnospirales > Lachnospiraceae > CAG-791. Next base: position 7,022 of record ONGY01000066.1, read on the forward strand.
TGCAGCGGCTGTTCTGCTGTCTGCGGCTCTGTTTGCAATCATGCACGGAAGCCTGACAGGAGCAGTCTATGCCTTTCTCATGGGATGCGTTTTTGCGGTCACATATGAGTATTTACGGTGGATCGCCGTGCCCTGTCTGTGTCATGCCGCGGCGAATATTGTTATTTTCATCATCACTTTCTTCGGTGCGTTCGGAAAACTTATAAATGTGGGGAGATTTGCCGAGTTTCTTGTGATCGCAGCGGTATCGCCTGCAGTCGTTCTCAGAGGACCGGAATTCATGAGATATTGGAAGAGACGTCAAAACTGAGAATATTCGATGACGAGAATATTCGATGATCAGAAATCAGAAAGACAAAGTTTAATCCAGAATGGATCGTAAGAAGATATGAAAAATATATGAAGCGTGAGTAACGCAGAAGCGTGAGTAACGCAAGAAGCGAAAGAGATTCCAGAATCAGACGCAGCAGCCACGCTCATAGGAGAAGACCGAATATGGCAAAAGAGAAAAAGACAAAGCAGAAAGTACAGGAATTATGGGAAAAATCAAATGAAAACGCGGGTCCTCGGACCAGAAGGGTTAACCGTATCCTCCTGACTGTCGTCGTGGTGCTTGGCGTCGTCGCGATCGCGGCGGCCATTGTTTTTATCGTCATACTATCCGGCGCAGTCCTTCATTCATAGCCTGAATGTAGATGGCTCCATTATCGCGAAGCCACTTTCTCTCCTCCTGATAATTCGGGCAGTACTTCGCGACTTCTGCCCAGAAGAGGGCGGAATGATTCATCTGCCTGCGGTGGCAGAGCTCGTGGACGATGACGTAGTCGACAACATCGGACGGCATTTTCATCAGGAGACAGTTGAAATTGAGATTGCCCTTTGCAGTGCAGGACCCCCAGACGGAGGTCTGATTGCGGATCGTGATGCGGCCGTACGTGACACCGATGATATGCGCGTAGCGCTCCACGCGGGGCGGAATTTCCTGCACGGCTCTGTTCGCAAGATATCGGATTTCCGCCGGATCGATGGGCGGGATGGATTTCGCAGCAAGAATGTTCTGACGGGTTCGCATTTTGGCAAGGTGGGCTTCGATCCAATCCGCGTGCTCAGAGATAAAATAATCGACAGCCTTCTGCGTGGCACGGTAGGGCGCACGGACAATCATTCTTGCATCGCGTGTGACTTCAACAGCGATGGTCCTGCGTGAGCTCCGGATCAGCTGATACTCTCCTTCGGTGAAAGGGGCCGGAAGCTTTCTTGTCTCTTCGATTTTTCCTGTCATACATCCTCCGCACAGCGCCTTCTGCCGCAGATCATTCCGGTAAGGCAGCTGATTGTTAAAGTATAGCACCGCGCGGGCGGAAGGAAAGAGCAGCAGAGCAGCCGGAAGGCTTCACGCGGTTCGTGACAGATTTTCAAGGCATGCTTATAATTGAGATGTGTTTGAGAAAGGCAACAGGTGCAGGCTATGACATCGAATGTGAAGGAAAACGCATTATTTGATAACGAAATGGATTTCTGTCGCTGCGCGGGAGAGGAGAATAAGGACATCCTGGAGGATCTGTTTCTCCGGAACCGTATTTCCTATTTCATCAAGTGGCAGAAAAAATCGTTCTTCGGGCGGATTTTCCAGAGCCGGCGGCCAGACGTCGTGGTTTTCCGGATTAACAAGCGCGATGTTGCAGCCGCGACGGATCTTGTAGAAGGAATGCCCGGAGTCGAAATCATAGGCGCGGTTCCGGAAGAGGACTGGTCGCCAAAACGTGCGATCCATGAGCGCGAGCAGAAATGAGGTCTCCGTACGCTGCAGGACAGGCCGCGGACGCGGCAAGACGCAGGCAGGATGTAACCATCCATCAGACAGAACGCCGGAGGGAATACCCGCCGGCTGTTTTCATTTCATGAAGAAAGGGCTTTGAAGTTCCATGAAGACGGGATTGGATAGATATGGGAAAAATCGAAGATTCAGCGCAGATGCCGGAGGAGGTTCTGACAGGGATTATCGGCGCAATCACCCGAAACAGAGTGGCGGAAAACAGGCTGACAGGAAGGAAACCCAGGGCAGTGCAGGGCGGCCTGACCGAAACAGAACGCAGGAAAGCGAAGGGAAAGCTGGCCGAAGCAGAATACAGGAAGGTGGAAGACAGGATGACCGATATGACATGAAGGATGGCAGAAACCGGAAGACTCGCTGCCCTTATTCAAAACATTGCGGCGGCTGCACCTCGGTCAATATCCCATACGAAGAACAGATATCACACCGCGAGGCAAAGGTACAAAGCTGCATCGGTGCCTACGGCCCTGTAGAGCCGATCATCCGCATGAAGAATCCGGATCACTACCGAAACAAGGTGACAGGAGTTTTTGCGTCGGATCATGCGCATGGCGGGAGGCCGATCTGCGGAATCTATGAGAAAAACTCGCATCGCGTCGTCGATGTGGAGAAGTGTCTTCTCGAGAATGTACGGGCGGATTCTGTCTGCCGCTCGATACTTTCCCTTGTCCCGTCCTTCAAAATTCCGATTTACGATGAGGACCGCGGGACCGGCGTCCTCCGGTATGTGCAGGTGCGAACGGCCCGTGCAACCCGTGAGATGATGGTCACGATTGTCGCGGCAACACCTGTTTTTCCGTCCAAGAATAATTTCGTAAAGGCACTTCTGAAGCTGCAGCCGGATATCACAACGATTGTGCTCAATGTCAATAACCGGACGGACTCGATGATTCTGGGTGATCGCGACATCGTGTTGTACGGAAAGGGCTTTATTGAGGATCGGCTCTGCGGAAAAACCTTCCGCATTTCACCGCGCTCCTTCTACCAGATCAATCCGATTCAGACAGAAAAACTCTACAACGTCGCAATTGATATGGCGGGGCTCTCCGGCAGAGAAACGATTCTTGACGCGTACTGCGGCATCGGAACCATCGGTATCTGTGCGGCGGACCGTGCGAAGAAGGTCATCGGTGTCGAGGTCAATCCGGAGGCGGTGAAGGACGCACAGGCAAATGCCCGGATGAATTATGGAGAGAAGGACGGAACCCTGCAGGAGGATAAGGCGAAAACGGAGGACGCAGAGAACAAGTTCGAATACATCAATGCGGATGCCGGAAAATTTATGACCCAAATGGCGGAGGGCGGGAGCTGTCCGGATGTTGTATTCATGGATCCGCCGAGGGCGGGGGCGTCGGAGGACTTCCTGAAGGCACTGCTGAAGCTTTGCCCGAGAAAGATTGTGTATATTTCCTGCGGGCCGGAGACGCTGTGCCGGGACCTTGCAGTCCTGTGTACGGGAGCTGACTACACGCTGGCAGGACAGTATGCGGAACAGGCCATCGTCCGGGGAGAAGACCCGACATCCTGCATCGGACCTGCGGGCGGGGACCTTTCGAGAGGTGCCTACATATTGAAAAAGGCAGTTCCTGTTGACATGTTCCCCTCGACGGGACACGT
>ONGY01000066.1:10480-13249 GCA_900317475.1 uncultured Lachnospiraceae bacterium
TCTGATGGAAAGACATTGATTGAAAAAAGGCTTGAAATAGCGTAATTTCAAGGGATTCTGGCAATTCGTTCGTGGTGACGACCGGGTTAGGATGGAGGCCGGAATCCCTTTTTTCACGTCTGGAGAGCGCCGGCGAGACCATAAGACTGATGTTTTTGGCGCGAGTGTATGAAAATGATGTATGTCTGAGGTCAAGAAAAGAGCAGCCGGTCTTGCCCGACTGCTCTAAGTGGTAATTGGTGTCTATGGGATTATTCCCAGCCTTTCATTTCTTTGCGAAGACGCTTGATGATGACCTTGCGGCGATAGGAAACTGTCGTCTGCGGACGATCCAGTTCATCCGCAATCTGGCGATCGGACTCGCCATCAGCGAAACGCTCAATGATGGCGCGGTCGTCCGGAGCAAGCTGATCCAGAGCCTTGTGCAGAGCTTCAATCGTCATCTTAAGTTCAATCATATCTTCGAGATTGCTTCCGCCCGGAACATCAAGCCCATCCTCAAACATCATGTCCAAGGAGAGCGGAGCGCCTTCCTTCGAATAAGGGCAGGTATCGCATTTTTTGTCACAGCGTTTCTTGCCGAGATTACACTTCTGCGAGCGCTCGATTCTCTTGTGCTCACGCCAGAGCGGCTGCTTGTAAGCTCTGTAGACCTCCTCGGAAACTTCTACTTCCTTACCGTCAACAACTACAAAAAACTTCTTTGCTTCTTTTGCCATGGTCTTTACCTCCGATTGGCTTTTCCGAATCGGGGAAAGACTGATGGCATGCCAGTGTTTTGATCATTCGGCCACTTCTCCTCTTCGGATTGGTGGCCGGTCCACTATGCAAAACCGGCTATTAACTTGTTGCCCGTCCTGCGGCTGCATAGCAGAGCTGTTTGCAACCAGCTCCAGACACGCAGGTCAGGGTGATGAAGGGCAGTTTTATGTCTTGCCTGGGACGAGTTTTCTTAGCAGGAAAATGAAAATGCTCTCTGTTTTCGCATATGATTTACTGCGATTGTGAATATTGATTTCATAAGTTCGTAGATTTGCATGACAATGAACGGTATAATGATATGTAGAATAGTTCATGTCGAGCCTGCCCTTTTGGTGCTTATGAAACGCTTTCACATCTGCAGTACGTAAATGAATTATCATTTCCTTACTAAAAACCAGACTATTGTTAAGCGAGTTAATGGCAACATCGCTTAGCTGTTAATTCAGTTAATTTTTGAAAAACAGAGACAAGCTATGAAAAAAGATGAGATTCCATATCTGTGTGGCGGTACGTTCCTTTGCCAGGTGTTAAGAGCCCGGAATAAGCTGAAAACGTCCACAGAGCACACAAAATGCCAAAAAGAAAACCTCTCTGAACAGGAAACGTTCAGGAGGCTTATTTCAATATTTCAATTGTCGGATTTCTACGGAGGGACGAGTCTTAAGCCTTACACGAGTCAGTTTAAGAGCTGCAGCAGCTCTCTGCTTCCATATACCCAGTTCATGGATAGTGATCTGCGGCTGGATTTTGATAGGGCTGTAACCACGGGAGATCCTAAAATCATTCAAATGATGTCTGTCTTTGTCACGGAGTTTATTGACGTCAAAGAGAAAGGCGTCCAGATGGTGCGCAGTTTGCTCGGCACAATAAAGGACGATGGCGACATATTAGATGGAGATGCATTCTATGTAGAGCCAGGAAAAGCCGTAAGCAAAAAAGAACTCGTAGAGATGGAGAACTTTACGGCCGAGTATTTCCTTCTTGGAGTCTGGCATTACATCATCATGAAGCGCGCAGATAAGAATGAGAGAGGCGGTACGACCTATCAGTCCTGGTATCCAAGCAAAGGCAGATATTGTGGAACCGTCGGCAATGATATCAAACAGAATATTACGGTGGATTTCATCCCGGCCGTATCGGCAACCACGACGGATAATGGAAATGTTTTGCTGATGCCATCGAAGACACCGGCATTAACGGCAGTCGAATATTCTGAGGAAGACAAGAGTCTTCTGCAGGAGTTTACGGCAGACTATGACGAGCTTGTTTTGAAATGCATCAGTGCCCATTTTGCGGAATACGTCATAAGCGAGCCAATCAGTAAGGAGATTGCGGACTTATACAGTAAGTGGAACACGAAAGCGAATGAATTTCAGAGTCTGTCGTTGAAGCCAAGCATCTGGGCAATGATTAGCCACCTGAATGAACTCGGCGAAATATTGAGTATTGGAGGGACGGCTAACGCTGGACCAGGCCTTCGCCAGATACAAATGAAGTTGCGGAATTTATATGTCAAACTGCATCCGGAAAAGTATGCAGATTCGTTTCTGTACGATGCCATATATGACGACTGGAATATGGGAGAAGATTGTTAATGATGATGTAGCAAGAGGAAATACGTAATGGTATCAATTACTGAAAGAATAAAAAACACAGATAAAATCATCTGCCGCTATCTGGACCAGGTTGATGCTGCTTCTCGTGGGGTGATTTCACAGGATATCCTGTCGCATCTTACAGATCTCGTCGAGCATATAATGCTGCGTTTATACGCCACGGACGATTACATAGATGACACCGAGGAAAATATAAGCCGCGCAATTCAGCATGCTCAGACAGACCAGAATTTAAAGCAGCTGTATAGATTTCATTATTTCCTGCAAACCATAACAGCACACTACGCTCTTGATGAAGATAATTCCGAGCGTTTGATGCTGAAGTATTATCGGTACCTGATAGAGATCAAAAACATCTCCAGGCAGTATCTTGGCATTCGGATTCTTCACA
>ONGY01000075.1:0-676 GCA_900317475.1 uncultured Lachnospiraceae bacterium
CCGGAAGAACGGGCTCCCCTATAATGGCGCGCTGCGGGTGCTCCGGATCGCACTCAGCCTGAATTATCTGTGGAACAATATTCGTGTTCTCGGCGGCGCATATGGATGCATGGTCCGCTTCAAGAGAAACGGAACCAGTTATTTTGTGACGTATCGTGACCCACATCTGATGAATTCGGTCCGTATATTTGAAGAGGCTGCAGATTATGTCCGGAATTTCGAGGCGGATGAGCGGACGATGACGCAGTATATCATCGGTGCCGTGAGCGCGATGGACCAGCCTTATACGCCGTCCGGCTTCGGCGATTACTGCCTGCTCGGATACCTGGCCGGTGAGAGTGAAGAGTCAAAACAGAAGGCAAGAGATGAGGTTCTTTCCTGCACGCCGGAGAAGATACGTATGCTTGCACCATATATAGATGCAATTCTTTCCGAGCATGCGTTCTGTGTAGTCGGGAGCGCCGCCAAAATCGAGCAGTACGCAGACAAATTCAATCGGGTGGAAAAGCTGAAATAAAATCAGAAAGAGTAGGTAGCTTTGTTTCCATGCAAGGGGAGGTGACCTATGGAAAAGAAGAGAGCACTTAGATGGAAGGCGGCTGCATGCATTCTTGCAGCGGGAGTCTTTGCCGCCGGCTGTGGATCCTCGTCAGGCTTTGTGGCATCTGGGAAAATG
>ONGY01000075.1:716-8975 GCA_900317475.1 uncultured Lachnospiraceae bacterium
ACAGATGCCTATTCAGAGGAAGAGGCATCTGCGGATTCCGGCGCAGGTTCTTATTCGGAGGATACGGATCATTTGAATTTTTCCGAGGTCTCTTCCGGGGAAAACTCCGGAAATTTCTCTCAGGATCCTCTGTCGGAGGAAGGTGTCACGGAGGACGGTGCCGAATATGGAAGAAAACTGATCCGGAATGTGAACATTACAGCGGAGACGGAGAGCTTTGACGATTTCGAGAAACAGCTCGAAGCGGATGTACGCAGCGCGGGCGGCTTCATCGAGAGCATGGACAAGCAGACGGGATATTCGTATTATTCCGATTACCGGAGAAATGCATATGCGGATTACACGATCCGGATCCCGTCGGAGAAGCTCGATGATTTCCTCTCGAAGATCGACGGGATCGCCAATGTGACAGACATTTCCTCGTCGACGGAAGATGCCACGATGCATTATATCGACGTCGACAGCGAGAGAAAGGCGCTTGAGACCGAGCGAGAGACACTTCTTTCCATGATGGAGAAGGCGGAAACGGTCGAGGAGATGATCTCGATTCAGTCTGAGCTTGCCGATGTGAACAGCCATCTGAATACACTGAAGAGTGAGCTCAAATACATTGACAACCGCGTCGCCTATTCGACGGTAACACTGTCTGTACAGGAGGTGAGTACTTACACGGAGACGGAGGAAAAAACAGCTGGTCAGAGGATGAAGGAAGGATTTATCCGGAATTTCAACGGGTTATTCGACGGCCTCAAAGAGTTTGGAATCGGGTTCATCTCCTGTCTTCCGCAGATTGTGTTTACCGTACTTGTCCTCCTGCTGATTTTCTTTGTCATCCGCTCGGTTCTGCGAAAGGTCCGCAGGAAGAAAGGAAAGGAAGAGAGCCGGCGGGCGAAGAATAGGAGCGGCCGCTTCTCCCAGGGGGACTTCGCGGCGGACGGAAAGAGGAATTTTCCTGGGAAAAACAATCCGGAGGCAAAGGAAAACCCGGAGAATGATCCGGCGCAGATGGGACATTCTGAGAGGCAGTATAACCCGGATAATAGTAAAGAACCGGAGATAACAGAACATCGGGAAAAACAATAAGAATATCTCCTGCCAGAGCCGTTTTGTGATTTCGGGGTGTCCGGTAAACCCGGGCCGGGTCCCGGCAGGAGCTTCATCAGCAGAGGAAATTCATGGCAAAGGCTGGAATAGTTTCGATCATCGGGAAACCGAACGTCGGAAAATCGACGCTTATGAATACGATGATCGGGCAGAAACTTGCAATCACAAGTTATAAACCGCAGACGACAAGAAAGCAGATGCGCACTGTTTTTACGGATGAACGGGGACAGATTGTCTTTCTCGACACGCCCGGCATTCTGCGCGGCGGCTCGGAAGACAGGACAGCGCAGGGGATTTCGGACGGCAGCGGGAGCGTACTTCCGGCCTCCTTTGCGAAGGGGGCCGGAATACGGGATCTGTGCCGCACGAAGCTCGGAGGTTACATGGAGCTTGCGGCGGAAAGCTCGCTGCAGGATGCGGATGTCATCCTCTGGCTTGTCGAGGCATCGCGCGGGAAAGGCACTGTCATCACGGCGCAGGATCGGGCTGTGCTGGAACTTCTGAAAAATCCGGAAGCAAAAATCAAAGCGCCGGTGATTCTCGTCATCAGTAAAATCGACCAGGTGAAGAAGGGACGGATACTCGAGATCATCGATGCATATTCGAAGGAATATGATTTCCGAGCAGTCATTCCGGTGAGCGCCCGGACAAAGACCGGGACGGATGACCTCATACAGACTGTTTTCGATCTGCTGCCGGAAGGAGAGCCTTTTTACGATGAGGATACGGTGACGGATGAGAATGAACGTGACATCGTCTCCGAGATCATCCGGGAAAAGGCACTCAGGCTGCTGCAGGACGAGGTGCCGCACGGAATTGCGGTCGTGGTCGACTCATTCAAATACCGGAAGGGACGAAGCGGGGAGATCTGCGATATCAGCGCCACAATCATCACCGACAGAGAGAATCACAAGGGAATCATCATCGGAAAGAACGGTGAAATGATCAAAAAAATCGGCACGGCCGCGCGGGCAGATATCGAAAATCTCATCGACTGCCACACAAACCTGCGCCTTTTTGTGAAGGTGCGTAAGGACTGGCGCGACAATGAATCGCAGCTTGGAAATTACGGCTACTGTTCTCGAGGCGGTTCCGATCGGAGAATATGACCGGCGCGTCGTTCTTCTCACACGAGAAGCCGGAAAGTTATCGTGCTTTGCAAGACGCGCGAGAAGGCAGGGAAGCCCGCTCATGGCGGCAGCTTCCCCTTTTGCGTATGGAAAATTCCGGATTTACCGCGGCAGAAGCTCAAATGTACTGAGCGATGCGGAGATTGAACAGTACTTTGAAGGACTGCGGTCGGATATGACAGCCATGATGTACGGCAGCTATTTCCTCGAGGCAGCAGGATATGTCACCCGTGAAAACAATGATGAGACGCGCATTCTCCTTCTTCTTTATGTGACGCTCCGGGCGCTCGAACGCGGCAGAATGCCGTATTCTCTGATCCGGGCTGTTTACGAGATCCGCCTGATTGTTGAGGAAGGCGAATTTGAACAGCCTTCGTCGGAGGAGCTTAAAGACAAAAGCGCAGGTTTTGCCAGGGCGGCTGCCTTTATTACGGCGGCTCCGTTCGAGAAGCTCTACAGCTTTGAAGTTTCGGATGAAGTACTCCGCGAACTCATCGGTTTTGCAGGGACAAGAGCCGAAAATTATTTCCGGCATGATTTTAAATCCCTTTCGATTCTGAGGGAGTGTGATTCGGAACTGCCGGGGAAATGAGCAAAGAACAAGATGCAGGGGCCCGCGGGACAGCCTGAAGAGAGGGAACGAAGGCTCCGAGGGCCAAGTGAAACTTGCACCTGTCTTAAGTCAAGACTATAATCTAAAAATGCCGCAGTCTGAGGGTAAATAAGCTTATATGAGCAGGGGGGATCCGATGCCGGCAAGCAGCAGCCGTGAAAAAAGGCCTGAGCCGCGAGGCGGAAGGTCGGGCAGTACATCCGGCAGCAGTGCGGATGGGGAAGAGTCTGTGCACGATGCAATTCACCTCAGGAAAGACGGCTCCCTTACGGTGACGAGTGACGAAAGTTTTGACCAGGACTATTACAGCGAAGATGAGCTCTCTTCCCTGATCGACAGTTCGATTGCCTCCTATAACGAGACCGCCGGGAAAGATTCTGTGATAAGAAAAGAGCTGAAGGTCTCCGCAGGCAAAGCACATCTTGTCATGGAATATGCTTCGGCAGAAGATTTTGCATCCTTCAATGAGACCCCGATGTATTACGGCACCGTGAACGGCGCGAGCATGTCGGGACTTGGCATGGGAGACCTCATCGGTAAAAAGAGAATTAGGGACGATTCGAAGGAATTGTCCAGCGAGGAGCTGGGAGATCTCGGCGACAATCCGGTCATCGTTCTTTATTACCCGTGTACAATCCGTACCGACCGGAAGATGCTTTACTGCTCGGACAATGTCACGGCAGAGTCGAAAAAGAGTGCTGTCATAGCAGATACAGCGTCGGAAAACGAGCCGGCGTTTATCATATTAAAATAAATATTTTCGCAGCGGATGAGACAAACGTTCCGAAGAACCCGGGCCGGCTGACAGGTCCGGAACCGGAGGAGAGAAAAAGAAAAATCGATCCTCCCGGGACAAGTATGCGGAAGAAGGAGACTGTCATGGAAAAGACGATGGACAAAATCGTAGCACTGTGCGAGAACCGCGGATTTATTTTCCCGGGCTCCCAGATCTACGGCGGACTTTCAAACACCTGGGATTACGGCCCGCTTGGCGTTGAGATGAAAAACAACGTGAAGAAGGCATGGTGGAGAAAGTTCGTGCAGGAATCGGACACAAACGTCGGTGTTGACTGCGCGATCCTCATGAATCCGAAGACCTGGGTCGCATCCGGACATCTGGCCGGATTCTCGGATCCGCTGATGGACTGCAAGGCCTGCGGCGAACGTTTTCGCGCTGACAATCTGATCGAGGACTACGCGAAGGCACATGATATGACGCTCGACGGCAGTGTCGACGGCTGGAGCAATGACGAAATGATGAGCTTCATCAACAAGTTCAAGGTTCCCTGCCCGTCCTGCGGCGGTTTTCACTGGACCGATATCCGTCAGTTCAATCTGATGTTCAAGACGTTCCAGGGCGTCACGGAAGATTCGACCAATACGATTTATCTGCGTCCCGAGACAGCACAGGGCATTTTCGTGAACTTCAAGAATGTCCAGAGAACCACCAGAAAGAAGCTCCCGTTCGGCATCTGCCAGATCGGAAAGTCCTTCCGCAATGAGATCACGCCCGGCAACTTCACGTTCCGCACGCGCGAGTTCGAGCAGATGGAGATGGAGTTTTTCTGCAAGCCGGATACAGACCTCGAGTGGTTCAAGTACTGGAAGGATTTCTCGATGAACTGGCTTACGAGCCTGGGCCTTCAGAGCGAACATCTCCGCTTCCGTGATCATGACAAGGCGGAGCTTGCATTCTATTCCAAGGCAACTTCCGATATCGAGTACACGTTCCCCTTCGGCGACTGGGGTGAGCTCTGGGGCATTGCGGACAGAACCAACTACGATCTGTCCCGTCACCAGGAAGTCTCCGGCGAGGATCTCACATACTTCGATGATGAGACCAAGGAGCGCTACATTCCGTATGTCATCGAGCCGTCGCTTGGCTGTGACCGTGTGACGCTCGCATTCCTGTGCGAGGCATACGATGAGGAGACACTCGAGGGCGGCGACGTCCGCACGGTCCTTCATTTCCATCCGGCAATCGCACCGATCAAGATCGCGGTACTTCCGCTTTCGAAAAAACTGGGTGAGGGCGCGGAGAAGATTTATCATCAGCTTTCGAAGCATTATCGCTGTGAGTACGATGACCGCGGTGCCATCGGCAAGCGTTACAGAAGAGAAGATGAGATCGGCACACCGTTCTGCATCTGCTATGACTTTGATTCGGAGACGGACGGTCAGGTGACCATCCGCGACCGCGATTCCATGAGTCAGGTCCGTATTCCGATTGCAGAGCTCGACAAGTGGTTTGAGGATAAGTTCGATTTCTGATCGGATCTTCTACGTTTCCGGAATCGATAATCAGTCAGGAAAGCAGCCGCGCTTCGGGCGCGGCAGATATTTACAGGAAAGGCATTTGATTCATGAAAAAGTACGGCGTCAATGAGCTCCGCGAGATGTTCCTTTCTTTCTTCGAGGAAAAGGGATGCCTGCGTCTCAACAGTTTCTCTCTTGTTCCGCACAACGATACGTCTCTTCTCATCATTAACTCCGGCATGGCTCCGATGAAACCCTGGTTCACAGGGCAGGAGATTCCGCCGAGGAGAAGAGTCACGACCTGCCAGAAATGTATCCGCACCGGCGATCTTGAGAATGTCGGAAAGACGGCCCGCCACGGCACTTTCTTTGAAATGCTCGGAAACTTTTCTTTCGGCGATTACTTCAAGAAGGAAGCGATCCCGTGGGCATGGGAATTCCTGACCGAGCGTGTGGGCCTCGACCCGGAGCGCCTTTATCCCTCCGTCTATGTCGATGATGACGAGGCATACAATATATGGCTGAACGACATGCATGTCCCGGCGGAGCGCATTTACAAGTTCGGCAAGGAAGACAACTTCTGGGAGCATGGCTCCGGCCCCTGCGGCCCCTGCTCCGAAATTTACTATGACCGCGGAGAGAAGTATGGAAACGGCCCTGAGGATGTCATGGGAGGTGAAGGCGACCGTTTCATGGAAGTCTGGAACATCGTCTTCTCCCAGTTCAACAATGACGGTCACGGCAATTACACGGACCTCGTTCAGAAAAACATCGATACCGGCATGGGCCTCGAGCGTCTCGCGGTCGCCGTACAGGATGTGGGATCGATCTTCGACGTCGACACGCTCAAGAGCCTATCCTCACAGATCATTCCCGCGCGATGACGTTCATGATTTCCGACGGCATCATGCCTTCGAACAACGGCAGAGGCTATGTCCTGCGCCGCATCATCCGCCGTGCAGTCCGTCACGGAAGAAAGCTCGGCATCAAGGGCTCATTCCTTCCGGTACTTGCGCAGCGTGTCATCGATACCTCGAAGGACGGCTATCCGGAGCTCGAGGAGAAGAAGGACTTCATCCTCAATGTCGTGAAGGCGGAAGAGGACAAGTTCGACAAAACGTATGAGCAGGGCATGGATATACTGAAGGAAATGGAGGACGGCCTCCGGAAAGAGGGAAAGAGTTCACTCTCCGGTGAGGAAGCATTCCGTCTCTACGACACCTTCGGATTCCCTCTCGACAATACAAAGGAAATTCTCGCTGAGGACGGCTTCGGCGTTGACGAGGACGGCTTCAACGCGGCAATGGAGAAACAGAAGACCACTGCCCGCGAAGATCGCAAGAAGAGCGGCAAGGCAGCAACTTACATGGGCGCTGCCGCTACCGTCTACGAGACAATGGACCCGAAGATCAATTCCGAATTTACCGGATACGACCGTCTTGTCTGCGACAGTACCATCGTCGCTCTTGCGGCATTCGGCGGAGAGGATGAGGAAGATACCGCTGCGGAAGCACTTTCAGACGGCCAGAAGGGAGCCATCATCACCTCCAGAACTCCATTCTACGGAACCATGGGCGGTCAGATCGGAGACAAGGGCATCATCGTTCTGAAGAATACATATTCAGAAGCCGGCGGGATCAAGGCAAACAGCGAGGAACTCTCTCTTGAGGCAGCACTCGGCAAGGGAGCGGCTGTATTCGAGGTCGAGTCCACCGAGCATGTGGCAGGCGACAAGATCGCACACATCGGCCATGTTGTTTCCGGCATGTTCAAACTCGGCGATAAGGTGACGCTTGAGGTCGATGCAAAGAACCGCTTTGCAACCTGCCGCAACCACTCTGCGACGCACCTTCTGCAGAAGGCACTCCGCGAAGTTCTCGGCGCGCATGTCGAACAGGCAGGCTCTTATCAGGATGCGGAGCGTACACGTTTTGACTTCTCGCACTTCAAGGCGATGACACCCGAGGAACTGAAGAAGGTCGAGGATATCGTCAACGAGAAGATCGCGGAGGAACTCCCCGTGACAACTGAGGTCATGAGCCTCGAGGATGCCAAGAAGACCGGCGCAATGGCACTCTTTGGCGAAAAGTACGGCGACAGAGTCCGCGTCGTCTCCATGGGAGATTTCTCGAAGGAATTCTGCGGCGGCACACACGTAAAGAACACGATTGAGATCGGCCAGTTCAAGATTATTTCCGAGAACGGCGTCGCAGCGGGCGTGCGCCGTATCGAGGCACTGACCGGAGACAATGTCCGCAAATACTATGAGAACCTCGAGTCGGAAATCCGCGCGGCATCGGAGCTTGTGAAAGCAACTCCGGCGACGCTTTCGGACCACATCCGCAGGCTGCAGGAAGAGCTGCGCCAGGTAAAGAGCGAAAACGAATCCCTCAAGGCGAAGGAAGCAAAGAACGCACTCGGCAATGTCCTTGACAAGGTACAGGAAGTAAAGGGCGTAAAGCTGCTTGCATCCTCCGTGCCGGACGTCGATATGAACGGTCTGCGCGATCTCGGAGACCAGCTGAAGACGAAGCTCGGCGATCCGTGTGCTGTCGTTCTCCTCTCGGAAAAGGACGGGCGTGTATCGCTTATGGCGATGGTCTCCGACGGAGCCGTTAAGATGGGAGCTCATGCCGGCAACCTCGTGAAGGAAGCAGCGAAGCTTGTCGGCGGAGGCGGCGGCGGACGGCCGAATATGGCGCAGGCCGGCGGCAAAAACCCGGCGGGCATACCGGATGCGGTCGCAAAGACGGCGGAGATCCTTTCTTCGCAGATTTCCGGTTGACGCATCGCCTGTCGGCGTATATAATATTTTGCGTCGAAGTCCGAAAAAAGGATATAGATAGAAAAACCCAATCAGCCTGATACCTGAAGGGACTGAAGGGAGGGTAGAAAATATGTCAAGCGTTATCGTAAAAGAGAATGAGACTCTGGACAGCGCTCTGCGCCGCTTCAAGAGAAGCTGCGCGAAGGCCGGCATCCAGCAGGAGATTCGCAAGAGAGAGCACTACGAGAAGCCGAGCGTAAGACGCAAGAAGAAGTCTGAAGCTGCAAGAAAGCGTAAGTACAACTGATCATCTCTCTAAAGAAAACGAATGAATGGGCCCTTGGTTTTCTTCCGTGAAAATCAAGGGCTCTTTCCTTATCTTCCGGAGC
>ONGY01000075.1:8983-14803 GCA_900317475.1 uncultured Lachnospiraceae bacterium
CTGTAGCTTATGCTGATAGTACGTATTCTTCTCATTCTTATCCTTGTCGCCGCGGTATTGTTCCTGGCTCTCCTTCCGGTCATGATCCGGGATGGATCGAGATTCGTGACAAGAGAGTATGTCATCTCTTCGGACAAAATTTCCAAGGAGCATACATTTGTTTTCATCTCGGATCTGCATGAGAAGGTGTATGAGCCCGACAATGAGCCGATTGTGCGCGCTGTCGACCGTCTTCATCCCGAGATGGTGATTGTGGGCGGCGACATGATAACCGGCACGCACGTGAACCCGGGCGATCCGGATGCGGCATGGTGCAGGCGTGCCCTGTCGCTTTTAGAGCGGATCGGAGAGAAGTACCCGATTTTCCTCTGCAATGGAAATCATGAGCTGAAGCTGCTTGATCCGGACTACGCGGGGCGGTTCGGAGACGCCTACGGTCAGTACATGCGTGAGCTGCAGAAGATCGGACTCCGCGTCCGGCGCAATGAGAGTGAGGAACTCCCCGGCGATCCGGATGTGGTCCTTTGGAGCTTTGAAGCCGATCACGACAAGTTTGACCGGTTCGGAGACCACAATATTGACGGAGCTTACGTGGCAGAGCGTCTGCCGAATCCAGATCCCTCGAAATTCAACATCGTCGTGACGCACCACCCGAGGCATTTCGATGCGTGCGCTTTCTGGGGCGCGGATCTTGTACTGGCAGGACATATCCACGGAGGAATCCTCCGCCTTCCGAAAGTCGGAGGCATCGTCTCGCCGGATCCGCAGCTTTTCCCCCACTACAGCGGAGGACGGTATGAAATCAGTTTTGACGCGGAAGGAAAGGTCACGGGAAGGTCCGGGAGAGTATTTGACAGCGCGAAAACTCCTGCGGTCCCGCAGGGCGGCAGAAAATCGGTCATGGTCTTAAGCTGCGGGATCGGTTTTCACACAATTCCGATCCGCATTTTCAACCCGGCAGAGCTGTCTTTGATCCGACTGGAACCCGCGGGGAAAAAGAACCATTCCTGACGGAGAGATCTGTCTGCATGAATTAATTAAAGCCAATGGAATCCATACCTATCAAGGTGCAGGCCTTCGAGGGCCCGATGGACCTTCTCCTGCATCTCATCGACATCAATAAAATCAATATCACCGATATTCCGATCGTGGAAATCACCGACCAGTATCTTGACTATCTCGAGCGCATGCAGAAAGACGATATGAATGTCACGAGCGAGTTTATTGTCATGGCGGCCACGCTCCTGGATATCAAGTGCCGGATGCTGCTTCCGAAGGAAGTGAATGAGGAAGGCGAGGAGGTTGACCCGAGGGATGAACTCGTGGAGAAGCTTCTTGAGTACAAGATGTGCAAGTATATGAGTCTTGCGCTGAAGGACCGTGAGATGGAGGCTTCAAAGAATGTCTACCGCGGCAAGAGGCTTCCGCCCGAGGTGCGCGCTTATGAAGCACCGGTCGACTATGAGGAGCTCATCGGAGACAATACACTGGATACACTCGGGACGATCTTCCGGGAAATCTGCCGCAGAGCAAACAACCGTGTCGACCCGGTGCGGAGCCGGTTCGGAACCATCGAGAAAGAGGAAGTCGACATGGGGACGACGGCAAGGCAGGTGCAGCGAAGACTTCTGAACCACCGGAAAGCCAATTTTCGTGAACTTCTGGAAAAAGCGGGAAACCGGGATGAGATTATCGTGACGTTCCTTGTCGTACTGGAAATGATCAAGCTTGGAGCCGTGGAAGCCAGGCAGGAGAGCAATTTCGGTGAGATTTACCTGGAGGTACAGGACGCCGGCAGGCTGGAAAATCTCGACATGGGAGAGGCAATGCAGGAGGAGTCGGCCGGAGGAGTCATATGATGGAAAGAAATGAAATCATGGCGGCCATTGAGGCTGTCCTTTTTGCGGAGGGAGATTCTGTCAGGCGGAGCGACCTTCAGGGAGTCCTGGAAGTTTCGGCGGGGGAGATTGACGATGCAGTGAAAGCGCTGAAAGAGAAATACAGCGCGGACAATTCGGGAATCGAACTGGTCGAGCTTGAGGATTCGGTCCAGCTCACGACAAAGCAGAAGTTCTACGGCGCACTCGTGAAGCTCGAGGCAGCGCCGAAGAAATACCGGCTCACCGATACGGTTCTTGAGACACTTTCCATCATTGCCTACCGGCAGCCGGTGACCAAGGCGGAGATTGAAGCCATCCGCGGAGTGAATTCGGATTTTGCGGTGGACAAACTGCTTGGATACGGATTGATCCGTGAGCTTGGCAGAAAGGATGCACCCGGCAAACCGATTCTGTTCGGAACAACGGAACAGTTCCTGCGCTCATTCGGCGTAAAGTCCCTTGAGGATCTTCCTTCGCTGCCCGAGGAGAAGAAAGAAGAATTCAAGACAGAAGCAGAAGAGGAAGTCGACGGAAAAGTCGGAGTATAGAAAGTTGAATCAGGCACACTGCAAGGTCCGTCAGTGTGCCTGATTTTTGTATACAAGATTGACATTTCATTGTCAATTTCATGTGTTCACCCAAAACACTTTATGTTATACTTTCTCATAGCGCGATTTCGCATCCCAGATACAAGTATGCTCTTCCGCTCAGAGGGGCATATGGGAGTGTCAGGAAATGCGTTTCATCTACTAATTTCAGGATGGAGGTCTATTATATGAGCAGCTCTTCAAAAGCGGGCGAGAGAATCACTTCTCTGCTCGACGACAACAGTTTCGTTGAAATCGGCGCACGTATTACCGCACGTACTACTGATTTCAATCAGAAACCGGACAAGACGCCCTCCGACGGTGTTATCACCGGCTACGGAGTCATCAACGGCAGTCTTGTCTACGTGTACAGCCAGGACGCTTCCGTGCTCGGAGGATCTGTTGGCGAGGCACACGCAAGAAAGATCGTTGATCTCTACGATCTGGCTATGAAGACAGGTGCACCGGTGATCGGGCTTATCGATTCTGCCGGATTCCGCCTTCAGGAAGGCACGGATGCACTGAATGCATTCGGTGAAATTTATGCAGCACAGGCAGCAGCTTCCGGAGTTATTCCCCAGATCACCGCTGTTTTCGGCAGCTGCGGCGGAGGACTTGCACTTCTGCCGGCCCTGACCGATTTCACGTTCATGGCTGATGATGCAAAGCTTTTCGTCAATTCTCCGAACGCACTTCCGAAGAATTCCGAGGACAAGAACGATACAGCAAGTGCTGCATCCAAGGCTGCTTCCGGCAATGTGGACTTCACAGGCACCGAAGAGGAAGTGATCGCGGGCATCCGCCAGCTGATCGATCTTCTCCCGTCCAACAATGAGGACACCACCTATGCTGACTGCGAGGATGATCTGAACAGAGCATCCGAGAATGTGGCTGCAGGCTATAAGGATCCTTCCGTTGCAGTCGCTGATGTCGCAGACGACGGTCTCTTCGTCGAGACTGGAAAGGACTGTGCTCCGGAAATGGCAGTTGGCTTCATCCGCATGAACGGTGCAACGGTAGGCGTTGTTGCAAACCGCGAAGTGAAATTCGATGAAGAGGGCAAGACCGCTGCAGAGTATGGCACCAAGCTCACGACGGCAGGCCTTTACAAGGCTGCTAAGTTTGTGAACTTCTGCGATGCGTTCGGCCTTCCGGTTGTAACATTCACAAATACGGACGGATTCAAGGCAGATGCTGCTTCTGAGAACACGATTGCCGATGCTGCAGGCAAGCTTGCCTATGCATTTGCAAATGCAGATGTTGCAAAGGTCAATGTCATCACCGGTTCTGCAGTCGGCAGTGCCTACAATGTCATGAATTCCAAGGCCCTCGGTGCTGATGTCACCATCGCTCTTCCGGACGCAAAGGTGGGCATCATGGACGCTGACAAGGCAGCCAAGGTTCTTGCGGCTGACAAGAGTGCAGAAGAAGCTGCAGAAATCAAGAAAGAATATGCAGAACTCCAGGACAGCATCGACAGCGCAGCCCGTCACGGCTATATCGACGAGATCGTCGAGCCGGCGGACCTTCGCAAGTATCTGATCGGTGCTCTTGAGATCCTCTATACCAAGGAAGCATATTACGATAAGAAGCACGGAACAGTTTAATCAAAGGAGACGCAGCAACATGAAGAAAAAGCTATCTATCATTCTGACAGCTGTCATTGCGGTCCTGTTCGGATTCTCTGTTCTCGGCTCCTCCGCGAAAGCGGCATCCTCATCCAATGAGGAAATCGAGCAGCAGTATATTGCTGCCAGCACGCAGATCGTCGAGATGATTGCGGACGAAGCGACCAACGGAAATCAGAATCTTGAGTATTACATGAAGTCGGATGCTGTGGCAGAGACTCTCAGTCAGTGGAACACGATGATGGAGACGCTCGGCGGCTACAACGGGACGGATACCAGCAAGTCCACCGCTTCGGTTGACTCATCAACCGGAGACGGAACCATCAATGTCAGTGTCAAAGGCGCGAACGGAAGGACCGGCACGGTGACAATCACCCTCGCGGGCGGAAACCTTTCGTCAATCTCCGCATCAGCAGAAGATACGTTCGCTGAGTCGTTGGAGAAAGCCGGCATGAACACCATCGTCGGACTTCTCATGGCATTTGGCGTTCTTTCACTGATCGCCGTTATCATCCGGCTGTTATTCCCTCAGATCAACAAGCTGTCGAAAAAGCTTGACGACAAGAAGAACGGGACTCCGTCAGTTTCCGAAGCTCCGAAAGCAGCACCGGCAGCGCCTGCAGCTGCTCCGGCGGCAGAGGAGACATCCTCTTCCGATGATGAAGAGCTTGTGGCTGTCATCGCAGCAGCGGTTGCCGCATATGAAGGCAAGGCAGGAACGGACGGGTTTGTTGTACGCTCGATCCGCAGACATATCTGATCCATTTTGCTCATACGAGAGCAGACTTAAATCGAATTTTTACGGAGGAAATCCAAAATGAAGAACTATACCATTACTGTCAATGGCACAGCTTATGATGTAACTGTTGAAGAGGGCGGCGCAGGTGCTTCTGCACCGGCAGCTCCTGTGAAGAAGGCCGCAGCTCCGGCTGCAGCACCCAAGGCAGCAGCTCCGGCTGCAGCTCCGAAGGCTGCATCCGCAGGTGCAGGCTCTGTAAAGATTGAAGCCGGCGCTGCAGGCAAAGTCTTCAAGATCGAGAAGAAGGTCGGCGATGCAGTAAAGCGCGGCGACGCGGTTATTGTCATCGAAGCCATGAAGATGGAAATCCCGATCGTAGCTCCGCAGGACGGAACCGTTGCAAGCATCGACTGCACTGTCGGCGATGCATGCGAGGCCGGACAGGTACTGGCTACTCTGAACTAACTTTTCGGATGTTACTGTTCTGAATCGGCTGGTTCAGATCGATCGGAGATTACAATCTCCGCGTAACCACAAACTGGAGGTCTTTACAAGGTTATGTCATATATCGCAAATGTGTTTGTAAACCTGGCAAAACAGACCGCGTTTGCAAATATCGGATGGAGAAACTACGTCATGATCGTCGTAGCTCTCGTATTCCTGTATCTTGCAATTGCCAAGGACTTTGAGCCTCTCCTTCTCGTTCCGATTGCATTCGGCATGCTGCTTGTCAATATCTATCCGGACATCATCATGTCGATTGAAGAATCGCCAAACGGAACCGGCGGTCTGCTGTACTATTTCTACCTGCTCGATGAATGGGCTATACTGCCGTCCCTGATCTTCATGGGTGTCGGTGCGATGACGGATTTCGGTCCGCTGATCGCAAACCCGATCAGTTTCCTGATGGGAGCTGCAGCTCAGTTCGGTATTTTCGTTGCATACTTCCTTGCGATTGCCATGGGCTTCAACGGCAAGGCAGCTGC
>ONGY01000069.1 GCA_900317475.1 uncultured Lachnospiraceae bacterium
CAGCAGACCGACAGGCACCCGCAGACTCGTCCTTAATGTGCTGATGGAAGAAGAAAAGGGCACCTCCTATGGAAGTGCCCTTATTCATACTGCGCTCGACAGAACACCGGGACTTACGCAGCAGCAGCGTTCTTTCATTAAGAGACTCGCGGAAGGGTGCATCGGGGACAAGGCCAGGCTTGACTCGCTGATCCGGCATCTTTCCAGAACGGGAAGGCCGCCGGAGGCATTTGCTCCGGCGCTTCGCTGTTCCCTGCGCATGGGACTTTATCAGATTTTCTATATGGATGCGGTACCGGACGCGGCGGCGGTGGATGAATCCGTGTGGCTGGTCCGGGAGGCGGAGGGACAGAGAGCTGCCGGATTTGCAAATGCGGTTCTGCGGTCGGCTGTCCGGAGAAAGGATGAGCTGAAGGAGAAAATCCGGACGGCAAAGAGACCGGAGCTTCGGTATTCGATGCCCTCCTGGATCATGGACCTCTGGACGGAGCAGTATGGAGCAAAGCGGGCAAATGGGATCGCAGAGGCTTTTGAAAGGATCCGGCCGATGAGTGTCCGCGTCGACGAGAGACTCTCAGAGAGTAAAAGGAAAGAACTGACGGAAGAATGGGAGTCATCCGGAATAACGGTGCAGCCCTCCGGTCTTCTTCCGTATGCATATGAGCTCACCGGAGCATCCGACCCGGTCGGAATCGCCGGATTCAGAGAAGGATATATCGCTGTGCAGGATACGGCGTCCATGCTGGTGGCGGAAGCGGCCGGGATCCGCGGCGGCGAGAGAATCGTGGATGTGTGTGCCTCACCCGGCGGCAAAACACTGCACTGTGCAAGTAAGCTTGCGGCGGCAGGAACGGAAGACGGGAGTAAAGGAAGAGTCCTTTCCTACGATATATCGGAAGAGAAGTGCAGGAAGATCCGGGAGAATATTCTCCGGATGCGCCTGGAGGACTTTGTGTCTGTCTCCGTCAGGGATGCTTCCAAACCCGTGCCGGAAGTGGAGAGAGGAAAAGCGGATATACTGATTCTCGATCTTCCCTGCTCGGGACTGGGAGTCCTTGGCCGGAAGCGGGAGATCCGCTACCGGGTGAAACCGGAAGACATACAGAAGCTTTCCTTCCTGCAGAAGAAAATCCTGCGAAATGCCGTGAAATACGTGCGGCCGGGCGGAACCGTCCTTTTTTCCACCTGTACAATCAATCAGACGGAAAATGACGGCAGCTGCGAGTACATTGAAAAGGAGCTGCACCTCGCTCCGGATGCACTTACTTCTTTCATTCCGGAAAAACTGCGGAAGAGCCTTTACGGGACGGAGAAGAACCGTCTGCAGTTGTTCCCGGATCTTTCCGGCACGGACGGATTCTTTATCGCGCGCTATGTAAGACCGGTATAAGCAATGCCGGCAGTATCATCCCGGGCAGAAGTAAGGCATACAGGATACATACAGATAGAATATACATACAGATATATCCGAAATTACAGAAAAACGATCAATGGAAATAAACAAAGAACGCGATATCAAATCGATGACACTGCCAGAGCTGAAGCAGAGCCTTGCGCACCTCACGGTGGACGGAAAACCGATCCCCGCCTACCGGGCCGGGCAGCTCTGCCACTGGCTTCATGTCTCCATGATCCGGAGTTTTGACGAGTGCACGAACATTCCTAAAGATCTGCGGAGCGTGCTCGGGGAGAATTATGACCTCGTGACGCTCCGGGAGATCGACCGGCAGATCTCGAGGATTGACGGCACGCAGAAGTTTCTCTTCGCACTGCCGGACAACAATCTGGTCGAGAGCGTGTTTATGCGCTACAAATTCGGAAACAGCGTGTGTGTCTCCTCCCAGGTCGGCTGCCGGATGGGCTGCCGTTTCTGCGCCTCCACACTGAACGGATGGGAGCGCAATCTCACGCCATCGGAAATTCTGGATCAGGTTTATGCCATCAGCCGCGCGACGGGCGAGAGTATCTCGCATGTCGTCATCATGGGAACCGGTGAGCCGCTCGACAATTACAGGAACGTCATCCGGTTCATCCGCCTTCTCACAGATGAAAACGGACGGAATCTCTCGCAGCGCTCCGTGACTCTCTCCACCTGCGGTATCGTGCCGCGCATTTACGACCTTTCCAGGGAAGGGCTCGAGATCACGCTTGCCATTTCTCTCCATGCGACGACGGATGAAAAGCGCCGGAAAATCATGCCGGTCGCGGAGAAATATACAATCGCAGAGCTGATGCAGGCCGCCCGTGCGTATTACACCGCGACAGGCCGGCAGGTCACGTTTGAATACAGTCTCATCCGGGATGTCAATGACTCGGAAAAGGATGCGAGGGAGCTTGCAGCACTCGCGCACCCCATCCGCGCACATGTCAATCTCATCCCGGTCAATCCGGTCGCCGAGCGGGGATTTAAGGAACCGACCAACGAGGCGGCACGCTCCTTTGCCGGTAAACTTGAAAAAAGCGGGATTCATGTTACTATAAGAAGAGAAATGGGCAGAGACATCGACGGAGCATGCGGACAGCTTCGAAGAAGACATCTATCTTCGGGAGACTCCGGGCTTTCGTCTTCATAAAAGCTTAGAGAAGAGCGGTTGTTCAGTCAGTACTGAATACTGCTTTTTGTATTGCCTATTTTTGGAAGCCGACGCGCGGGACCGGCGGTTTCCTTCGGGAGGTTTTAATGATTCGCTCAGCTGCAATCACCAATATCGGCATGCGGCGACAAATGAATCAGGATAGTTTTTTCGCCTCGGACAGTGCAGTCGGCCACCTGTCCAATCTCTATATCGTCGCGGACGGTATGGGAGGACACAGAGCAGGCGACTATGCGTCAAAATATGTGACGAGGCATGTTGTGAAGACGGCGGAGGACTCGTTCGAGCAGGACCCCAGAAGGATTCTGAACGGCGCGTTTCACAGAGCCAATCATGACCTGCGGCAGATCGCGGCATCCGATGAGAAATATTTCGGCATGGGGACGACGGCCGTCGCCGCAACGGTGACGGGAAGATATCTGCAGGTCGCAAATGTCGGTGACAGCAGGCTGTATGTATTTGATCCGTCAAAACCGCCTGCGGCGCGGATGATTCAGATCACGGTCGATCATTCGCTGGTGGAGGAGATGGTGCTGGCGGGGAGCCTCGACAGCAGAGGCCTTCGCAATCATCCGAACAAAAACATCATCACGCGCGCCATCGGTGCCGAGGATACGGTTGAGGTTGATTTCTTCACTGTGGAGCTTGAGCCCGGGCAGCTTATTCTTATGTGTACGGACGGGCTCACCAATATGGTGGAGGATGCGAGAATCGCGGACATTCTCTCCCGCCCCGATACAGTGGAAACCAAGGCAAGAGATCTTGTCAGCGAGGCGAATCGCAGCGGCGGAAAGGATAACATCACGGTCGTCATCATCGATCCTTTCTGCGGAACAGGACAGGATGAACAAAAAGGCGCGGACGGGAAGTTCACGGCGCCGCACGAACCTGAGCCCCGAGAGGCGGCCGGAGAAGAAACATGATCAAAATCGGAATGCTGATAGCAGACCGCTATGAAGTGCTTGAGAAGATCGGCACTGGCGGAATGTCGGATGTTTATAAGGGAAAGGACCACAAGCTCAACCGCTTCGTGGCCATCAAGGTCCTGAAGCAGGAGTTCTACGAGAACGCCAACTTTGTGTCGAAATTCCGAATGGAGGCACAGGTTTCCGCGGGACTCATGCATCCGAATATCGTCAACGTCTATGATGTCGGCGAGGAAAAAGGCCTGTTCTACATTGTAATGGAACTGGTCGACGGCATTACTCTTAAAAAATACATTGAAAAGAAAGGCCGGCTCTCCGTGCGGGAGGCGGTCAGCATTGCTATACAGGTCTCGATGGGACTGGAAGCCGCTCACAAGGCGCACGTCATTCACCGGGACATCAAGCCGCAGAACATCATGATTTCGAAGGACGGCAAGGTCAAGGTGACCGATTTCGGTATCGCCAAGGCTGCAACCAGCAATACAATCACTTCGAATGTCATGGGAAGTGTCCACTATACGAGCCCAGAGCAGGCCCGCGGCGGATACAGCGATGAAAAGAGCGATATTTATTCTCTCGGGATCACTTTGTTTGAAATGCTGACAGGGCGGGTCCCGTTCAACGGGGAGACGACGGTTGCGATCGCAATCAAGCAGATCCAGCAGCCGATGCCGTCTCCGCGTGAATTTGTTCCGGACGTTCCGAGGAGCGTCGAGCAGATCGTACTGAAGTGCTGCGAGAAGAGTCCGGACCGCAGATATCAGAACATGACGGAGCTGATTACCGATCTGAAGGAATCCCTTCTACACCCGGACGATGACTTCGTGCAGCGCGTCAATCCGGACACAGAGGGCGCAACGCGCCTCGCGTCGCCTCTCGAGCGGGATGGAATGGGCCGTGATTACGGCGAAGATTCCCGCGGCATCCGGGGAGAGTATGACGATGGTTACGGAGAAGACGCAGAGGAGAATCTGCGGCTGCGCCCGGCTGAGAGAAGCCGGGAGAAAGACCGCCGCAGCGACCAGTCAAGGCGCGGCGATGATTCTCATATGCGGCTCGAACGGGACGTAAGACATCGCTACAGCACAGACTATCAGGATGATTTTGATGACGAGGAGGAGCGCCAAACGCGCGGAGAGCACACGGCGACGCTGATTGCCGTGCTCGCTGCGGTCGTCATCGGAGCTGCCGTGATCTTCCTTGCGGGGAGGGCGCTCGGTGTATGGGGAGGTCCCAGTACCAGTGCAGAGTCTTCCACCGGCACGGTTGTGATGATCAACGTCGTTGGCGAAGACGAGGACAAAGCGAAAAAGGAGCTCACCGATCTGGGACTCGACCCGCAGGTTACGTATGAAGAGTCCTCCGAGAAAAGCGGCACGGTTCTTACCCAGGATATCGATGAAGGCCGGGAGGTTGAGAAGGGAACCACGGTTCAGCTTACCGTCAGTGCGAGCAGCAGCGGGATCGAGGTCCCGGATGAGACAGGAAAATCCAAGGCTGAGGCTCGTTCGGTTCTCGAGCAGAAGGGATTCAAGGTAATCGCAGAGGAGCAGTCTTCCGAATCCGTCGAGAGCGGATATGTTGTCTCGCAGTCTCCGGCAGGAGGAGAAAACGCTCCGTCCGGTTCGACGATTACCATCTACGTGAGCACAGGCAAGGACACGACCGGACAGGTGTCGGTCCCGACGCTTACCGGAATTACGCTGGAAGAAGCGAAGAGTCTTATCGAGGATTCGGGCCTTTCGCTCGGCAATGTAACAGAAGTTTACAATGATGATGCCAATCTCACGGGAAAGGTGTGCAAACAGAGCGTCGATCCGGAAACAATGGTTGACAGCGGCACGAAGATTGACCTGGAAGTGAGCAAGGGCGTCTCTGCAACGTACTATTATTCAGGAGAAATCGAGGCACCGACGGCGGAGGAAGATCCGAATTATGTCGCCGGAACACCGGTTCAGGTCACCATCACCGGCAACGACGGGACGATGATTTCCAATTCCACCGTCTATGATTTCCCGCACCCTGTGGCCTATACACACCTCGCGGCAAGTTCGGCGACCGTACAGCTCGCGTGGTATGATACGACACCGGAGACAACGACGACGGATGATCAGGGAAATACAGTAACTGTTCCGGCATCACAGGAACTCAAGAGCGTATCGCGTACAATCACGTTCACGCCGGAGGACTGATGTGCAGGATGAGCGGAACATTCCGGCTCCTCCTGATTGATTTTGACCAGACGATTTCTTGGAACAGAAAGTGATTTAGAACCAGACGATTCCCGGAACAGAAAGAATTTCTAAACCGGACGCTTTTTCAGGACAGAAAGGGCTATGCCGTACGGAAAAATTGTGAAAAGCCTTTCGGGCTTTTACGAAGTTCAGACAGAAACAGAGCGCTACCGCTGCAGAGCGGCTGGCGTATTCCGTGCACAGGGCATTAAACCGCTGGTGGGGGACAATGTCGACATCGACATCGTCGATGAAGTTTCCTGTCCGAAGGAAGGCAGTGTGCGGAAGATCGGTCCGCGCCGGAATGAGCTTATCCGGCCGAACGTGGCAAATGTCGACCAGGCGATGATGATCTTCTCCATCCGGGATCCGGAGCCGAGTTTCCAGATGATTGACCGTTTTCTTCTGGAGACGGTGCAGAGAAATCTCCCGGCAATTCTTGTTTTTTCAAAAGCCGATCTCTCCACGGAAGAAGACAGAAGAAAAATCCTCTCGATTTATGAAAAGACCGGCTGTCCGATTCTGTTTATGAAAAATGACATCGGGGAAACGGCCGCTTCGAATGGAAGAGGGTCTGTAGATTCAAATGGCGGGGACCATTCTGCCCCGCC
>ONGY01000045.1 GCA_900317475.1 uncultured Lachnospiraceae bacterium
GCGAGCCGATCTCTTCAAAATCTCTTCTAATGTGATTTGTTGTTATGACAACATGATGGAACTTCGCATTGTATTATTCTGTGATTGTAAGATAAATGTACTTGTTCAGCATTCCATCCGCCCCACATATTCGAGAAGATACACTTCTTTCACTGCGTGTGGCCAGGGGCGCTGAATAATTACAGACAATATAGAAAAAGACGTCTTCTAAGCAAGGGGAGTCCAAACAAAGAGGCCCGACAAAGAGTCCAAACAAAGAAAATCTCAACAAAGAAGTTCCAAACAAAGAAAGTACAAACTGGCAGAGACATATCCACACTAAGAGAGGTATCACGATCATGGCAAAGAAACTTGATTTGAATAAAACTGTTTATGAACTGACACAGGAATACCCGGAACTGATTGATATTATGGCAGGGCTGGGGTTTAAAGAAATCACAAAGAAGGCGATGCTGCAGTCGGTCGGCAAGATTATGACGATCCCGAAGGGAGCGAAGATGAAGAATATCCCGATGATGGATGTTGTGACCGCGCTGATGGGACATGGCTTTGAACTTACCGGCGCTATGCCGGTTTCGATCCCTTCGCAGCTTTCAGATCGGATTCCGGATGGGAAGACAGATGCAAAACCGGAAGTCGCGGCGCAGGAAAAGAGTGACGGAGCTGGCAGCGGCGCTAAAGCTCAAGTCTTATCTCAAAAGGCTCGGGGAGGGGGAAGATCTGGAAGATGTCCGGGCAGACTTTGTCCGGGAATTTGGCGATGTCGAGGCGTCTGAAATCATGCAGGCGGAGCAGGAGATGATGAAGGAAGGAACCCCGCTCTCTGAGGTACAGAGACTCTGCGATATCCATTCCGCGCTGTTTCATGGCGCAACCAGGCAGGAAAAAATAGCGAACGCGGAAAGAGAAGTAGAGGCTTCGCTGGAGAGACAGAAAGCATCTCAGAGCGCGCCAGCGGTTCAGAAAGATTACTCCGACAAGAATGCCCGCGCCGCCCGGCTGGAAGCGATCCCCGGACATCCGCTGAACACACTTGTGAGGGAGAACAACGCATTCACGGAGCTGCTTGCCAGGTTCCGTGAGACGAGAGATGCATCACTTCTTCCGTCAATCCGCGAGTTGCAGATCCATTTTGCAAAGAAAGGGGATTTGATCTATCCGCTGTTGAAAGTCCGCTACAACATCTCCGGCCCGGCTGAGGTAATGTGGACCGTCGATGACGAGATTCGCGACGAGCTGGGAGCGCTCACGCGTCAAAACCTGCATGACGAGGAATGGAGCGGGCGGCTCGACGCGGTGCTTACCCGCGCGGAGGAGATGATTTATAAGGAGCAGAATATTCTGTTCCCGATCTGTGCGGTGAATTTCACAGAAGAGGAATGGCACGAGATCTATCGTGATGCAAAAGACTATGCAGTCTGCTTCGGCGTAGAGCCGGAAAAGTGGGAAGAGGCGGAGAAAGAACCGGATTTCAAAGGCTCTGTTTCGAATGGCGAGGTCGTGATGCCCGGCGGTCATCTTACGGTCGAGCAGCTCACGGCACTGCTCAACATAATCCCGATGGAGATCAGTTTTGTCGATGCTGATAACATCAACCGATTCTTCAATGAGGGCCCGAAGGTGTTCAAGCGCCCGGCTGCGGCGATTGATCGGGAGGTGTTCTCCTGCCATCCGCCAAAAATCGAGCCGATGGTTCGGAAGATCATCGATGATTTCAGGAACAACCGTCTTGACAGCGTCCCGATCTGGATGGAAAAGGAAGGTCACACGATGCTCGTCAAGTATATGGCGGTCCGTGACAAGAGCGGAAAATACCTCGGAACAGTCGAGCTGGTTCAGGATATGGAATTCGCGAGGGAGCGCTTCCTCGGTGTGCGCTCATAAAGAAAAAGGCGGCGGGGTGTGAAACGCCCCGGACCGCTATGTCCTGAATTGGATGGCCGCTGAATTGAATTGTCATAGCAGTGCAGTTGGAGAGAGGTTTTCTCCGGCTGCACTTTTTTGACGGCTATTTCCAATGTTTTCACGCTGTGCCCAAATGCTTTTTTCAGCGCGGCAGGTGAGAAAACACCCATCTGCAGGCGAGAAAACACCCATCTTTATATGCAGGTGATGAATCGCCGATTCAGCCGTGCTACTCCTTCATCTTCAGATGTTTGCAACTTTTCCTTTGATTACTTATGATTGAAAGCGAGGCGGAGTGAGTGGTGACGAGTGGCAGTGACGAGTGAGCAAGAAGTCTGATTCTCCGTCAATGCCGGAGATGGAAATGATGAATAAATCGGTTAAAAATCAGCGTGTTTCTGTCGTGCGCACGAAAAAACCGGCGGCCCCGGTGAAGGGAAGGGCCGGATTGACAGAGGAGGATTACGAAGTTATACAGAAATCCATCCTTTTCAAGGGGATCAGCAGGGAGGAGCTATCCTCACTGCTTCCCTGTCTTGGAGAATATAAGAAGTACTATGCGAAAGAAAGCTGGATACTGCGGGCAGGCGAGGAACTATCCAGTGTCGGGCTGCTGCTTTCCGGCGCCGCACACATCGAACGCTGTGATTACTGGGGCAACCGGCATATTGTAAGTGCGATTCTTCCCGGCGATCTTTTCGGAGAGGGCTATGCCGCCGTTCCGGACAGCATCACAAGCGTGAGTGTACAGGCTGATGAAAACAGCAGTATCTTGTTTCTTAACATGTCCCGGATGCTGCATATGTGCACTTCCGCCTGTCCATTCCACTCGCGGCTGATCGATAATCTTGTTCTGCTTCTCGCAAAACGAAACCTCATACTGAACGAAAAACTGACGCACATCACGCAGCATACTCTGCGTGACAAGATTCTGTCCTATCTTTCGGCAGAATCTGTGCGTCATCATTCCTCGTATTTCGACATACCCTTTGACCGTCAGCAGTTTGCCGATTACCTGAATGCAGAGCGGAGCGCCCTTTCCGGCGAACTGTCAAAACTGAAAAAGGAAGGCGTCATTGACTATCAGAAGAATCATTTCCGGCTGATTGTCCCGGTGCATGAAGAGTGACTGCGGCCGTTTATTGCGCAAGGACCTCGCGAACAGCCTTTCTGAGATCCGGCACTGTTTTTTCCTCAAACCATGGATTTTTTGCCTGCCATCGGAAGTTCAGCGGGCTTGGATGTACAATCGGGAAATAATCCGGCAGATATTCTTTATAGGATGCGACCGTTTCTGTAAGATTCCGATGCTTCCTCGCTCCGAGGTAATAATCTACGGCATATTTACCGATCAGGATGGTGAGATGGATGTTTGGCATCAGATGCAGAATTTCCGGATGATAATCCGCAGCAATGAACTTGCGGGGAGGGAGATCGCCGGTGCGGCCCTTGCCAGGATAATAGAAATCCATGGGAACGATCGCAATCTGCGGTGAATAGAAAGTATCTTTGTCAATACCCATCCAGCTGATCAGCTTTTCTCCCGACTTATCATTGAATGGAATACCGGTTTCCTCCACTTTTCTGCCGGGAGCCTGCCCGATGATCAAAACTTTTGCGGCGCCGTCTGCCTGAAATACCGGCGGGATGCCGCGCTGCGTATAGGACCGATTCCTTTCATCTGCTTCCAGATTTTTTTTGATTTCCCCAATTGTCATATTCCCTAACTTCTTGAAAAAATATAGGCTCGTAGGCCTCTCGGCTTACTTCCAATGCTGAGCACAGTTACTGTGAAAGTTGCTTGCATTGCTCATCGATGGTTTGAACGCCCTGCATCGGCAGGACGTTCAAACGAATTCCCATCGCAAGGTATACGAAATGCGGCAGCAGCGATACCGATAATGGCCGCTGCTGCCGCACAAATTCCGCTATGATGCAGAGGACGAATCGCTTCTCCGGTTCGATTCCGGTCCCGGTCTCATTCCTGTTCCGGTTCCATTCCGGTCCGGTCGGACCGGAACGATCTCGTTTTTACGCGCTGCGTTTTTGCGACAGAAGAATTATACCTCATCTCCGAAGAACAGTTTCAGGTCATCGTCAACGGTTCCGATGCCGGAGATGCCGAAATTATCGACAAGCACCTTCGTCACATTCGGAGAAAGGAACGCCGGGAGCGTCGGGCCGAGGTGAATGTTCTTTACGCCCAGATAGAGAAGGGCGAGAAGTACGATGACGGCCTTCTGCTCATACCATGCGATGTTGAATACGATCGGAAGATCGTTGATATCGTCGAGCCCGAAAATCTCCTTGAGCTTGAGAGCGATGAGCGCAAGAGAGTAGGAGTCATTGCACTGTCCGGCATCGAGAACGCGCGGGATTCCGTTGATATCGCCGAGATTCAGCTTGTTATACTTGTACTTCGCGCATCCGGCGGTCAGGATAACGACGTCTTTCGGCAGCTTCTTCGCGAACTCGGTGTAATACTCGCGGGATTTCTGTCTGCCGTCGCAGCCGGCCATCACGACGAATTTCCGGATTGCGCCGCTCTTCACTGCGTCGACGACCTTGTCTGCCAGTGCGAAAACCTGTTCGTGCGCAAAGCCTCCGACGATCGTTCCGTTCTCAATTTCGGTCGGCGCGGGGCACTTCTTTGCCTGCTCGATGATGGCGGAGAAATCCTTGGTCCGGCCATACTCGCCTTCGATGTGTCTGCATCCGGGGAATCCTGCGGCGCCGGTTGTCCAGAGACGGTCCTTATAGCTGTCTGCCGGAGGAACCACGCAGTTGGTTGTCATCAGAATCGGGCCGTTGAACTTCTCGAATTCCTCTCTCTGCTTCCACCATGCATTGCCGTAGTTGCCCGCGAAATTCGGATATTTCTTGAATGCCGGATAGTAGTGCGCGGGAAGCATCTCGGAATGAGTGTAAACATCGACTCCGGTTCCCTGTGTCTGCTCGAGCAGCATCTCGAGATCCCGCAGATCATGGCCGGAAACCAGAATGCCAGGATTCTTGCGGACGCCGATATCCACGCTGGTAATCTCCGGATTTCCGTAGGCTTCTGTGTTGGCCTTGTCGAGCAGTGCCATTCCTTCGACGCCGTATTTTCCGGTCTCAAGGGTAAGAGCAACCAGATCGTCCACGGTCAGAGAATCATCCAGGGTTTTTGCAAGAGCCTTCTGGATGAAGGCGTCGACCTTCTCATCGTCCTGAAGAAGCGCGTTTGCATGCTTGGAATAAGCGGAGAGACCCTTGAGCCCGTAGGTGATCAGCTCACGGAGAGAACGGATGTCCTCGTCCTTTGTGGAGAGAACGCCGACCGTGACGGCCTTTGCGTCAAAACTCTCTTCACTTCCGGTCCAGGTGGCTGCATCCGGGAGATTTTCTTTGTTTTCAAGCCCGGAGAGAAGCTTCTCTTTGACGGAAAGAGTTTTTACGATATCACGGATGATCGCTTCCCGGTCGAAGTTTGCATTGGTGATGGTCGTAAACAGGTTTACGGTCACGAGGTGATTGACTTCCTTGTCAACTGTCTTTCCTTCCTCGCGCAGTCTGGTGGTCACGAAGGACAATCCCTTTGTGACATAGACCAGAAGATCCTGCATGTGCGCTACTTCCGGCTTCTTGCCGCAGACGCCGGCAATCGTGCATCCCTTGCATCCGGCTGTTTCCTGACACTGATAACAGAACATTTTGTTTTCCATTTTGTCTCTCTCTTTCTCTCTCTTGCTTGTACGGGATTGCTGAAAACGGTTCAGTGATGCAGATCGTTATCCATTCCCGCGGCATTCTTTCGCCCGGCCGCGAACGGAACGGATCGTTTCTTCATCGCACGTCTGTAATTATCACACAGTCCGAATGGCGATTGCGTTGCCAGAACAACGGAATGAATAAGAAAACAAGGAGCAGAAGGACTCGGCGCTCTCTTCATTTCGCACGAACAGCGGCAAGAACCCGGGCGAGAGATCAATATTCAAAGGAATAAGTGAAAATGTCCTTAAAAAGTCGGATTTTTACAAACATTAACGACAATATAACAGAATACTGCACCGCAAAGACCATCGGAATCATGCAAAATGGATATGTTTGGGTGGAAAAGAGAATAGATTTATATTATTATAGAGTAGAAAATTTCCATTCGGCATTCCGTCGTGCAAGGGGGAAGGCAGATGGCGGCTGAGGAAAAGAAACCGCAGAAAAACGGACTGGCGAGGGTACAGTTCGGGCTGCGGATGAAAAAGATACACAATGCAATGCTCCCGGCGGAGCTGCACACATTTGAGAAACAGATCATTCAGGTAAACAATAAAAATCTCAGAGGAGTACTGTTTGGGCTGACGATACTCTTCGGTTTGTCTGTTGTCCTGCAGCTGCTCTCCGGACCGGGCGAATTTTTTACGGAGACAATTTATGTCTTCGGCTTCTTCGCAGTCAGTGATCTGGTTTATATCTCCATTGAAAAATACATCGTTGGGTCATCGACGGTGGCATCCTATATCTGGTATTTTATTCTGCTGTTCGGGGATATGCTCTTTGAGGCTTCGGTTCATCCGGATAATCCGGGATATATTTTCCCGCTCATGTTGATTGCGATGGCTTTGTCGGTTATGGACGCGGCGCTGAGAATAACGGTCGCAATCGTGACAGTCTGTGCAGTGTATTTTCTGATGATGGGCATGAGTACCACGCAGGAAGTGCTGTGGTCGCAGTCCATTCAACTTCTGCTCACAGCGATTATATCTTTGTACTTTAATTATCGGCTGACATGGACGCATCTTAAGTCGCTGAAGAACCGGAATGTTGCGATGGATTCGGCAGAGCATGACGGTCTTACGGGAATTCTGAACCGCCGAGGCGGCGACGAAATGATTAAGGAATATCTTGCGCACGGAATCACCGGCACCTTCATTCTGGCGGATATCGATAATTTCAAGTATATTAATGATAATTACGGGCATGCGCGCGGAGATGAGATTCTGAAGGCAGTGGCAGATGTGATGCGCCGGAATTTTCGGTCGACGGATGTTGTGATGCGCATGGGCGGCGATGAGTTCATCATTTATGCCACCGGTATTCAGGATTACAATGTCGTTGTGGCGAAACTCCGCGACATTCGGGAGGAACTTCATAAAATCCGTCTCTCGGATCATGATGATAAGTGTGTCACCATGAGTATGGGATGTGTGATTAATCTCGGGTCTTATCCGAACTATGATTCGATGTACGCCATTTCGGACAGACTGCTTTATAAGGTGAAGAAACGGGGCAAAGATGATTTCTGTGTGACAGACATGGATTTTGTCGAGGATGACAGCAAGGACGAAGATGTCGATGAAACGTCGGACAACAAGGACATCAGCGCAGTAGCAGCAGCCCGGACGAAATGGGAATAGAACAGAATATGCAACAATACAACAATATTGAGACGAAGGCTGACGACTATTTCCATATTCTCTGGTCCAAGATCGATCTGCGGCACAAAGCCTGTTTTTTTGCAGCGTTTGCCGTAGGCATTCTGACGCATCTGATGATGCTCACGAACAAGCTTCCGAACTGGGATGACATTTCCTGCACACCCGGTGTCGGCGGCGGAACCATTCTCGGCCGCTGGCTTCAGCAGTACGTCCATGGCTTTTTCTCTGTCTGGAGCGCACCTGCGATGAACGGCGTCATGGCCATCCTGTTTCTCTCGCTTGCTGCCTGTTTCGTCATCGATATCATCGGTCTGCGAACGGTGACGGCATCTGTTCTGACCGGTATTTTCTTCGTCACCTTTCCTTCTGCAGTAAGTATCCTGCTTTTCATGTTTCTTGCTCCCGAATTCGGTCTGGCGATGCTGCTTTCAATGATGGGCACCTATTTTGCCGACCGTCCGCTTCGGCGTAAAAATG
The DNA here is from genome assembly GCA_900317475.1 of uncultured Lachnospiraceae bacterium. Lineage (GTDB taxonomy): Bacteria > Bacillota > Clostridia > Lachnospirales > Lachnospiraceae > CAG-791. The sequence continues at coordinate 7,797 of ONGY01000045.1, forward strand.
GGACGCGTGCCGGAGCTTTTGCCTCGTTCGCATTCGGCTCTATTCTCCTGATGCTCAGCCTTGCACTATACCAGTCATATTTCGTTCTCGCCGCGGCACTTCTGGTTCTTTGCTGCATCCTTGAGTGCATTGACAGATGTCCCGGAGGAGAAATTCTGCGGCACGGAATTTACCGCCTGGCATATCTGGCAGCAGGAATGCTTTTATACTTGCTTTCCATTCTCATCCGCGGCGATTCCATCTCGAATTATCGCGGCATGAACGATATGGGGAGCGTGACGGCAAGAGAATGGCTGAATGCCTTCCTCCGCGATTTTCACCGTGTTCTGCAATACTTTGTAACCTCCCCGCCGAGCTTCATCACCGGTTTCAGCGCTGTGCTTTCAAGGTGTGTGGCAATTCTTACGGCCATTCTTCTTATCGCGTTTTTCTTTACAAAGAAAATTTACCGGGACCGGATGCGGGGCATATTTTATATTCTTCTGATGCCGGTTCAGGTCATGGCGCTGGGACTTACCTATATCATGGCTCCGACTACGGAACACGGGACAACCATGATGACCTTCAGCTATGTGGTGCTGTATCTCATCCTTGCAGCACTGTCTGAACGGATTGGAACCGGCTGCCTGGCAGATCCTGTGGAAAGGGCCGGAAGAAGTGTCCGGAGAAAAGTAAGTTCGGCTGCGGCAGTTTTGACGGTGATCCTGCTTGTCTGCTCGGCCTACAGTTTCTATCGGATCGACAATATGGCCTATTACCGCACGTACATTGCTTCCGAGCGGATGAAGGCGTTTTACAACCGGATTGCCGCAAGACTTGAGGAGCAGGACGGATATGACTATGGACAGAAGGTTATGATCCTCCGGAGCTACTGGCCCGACAAGATTCCGGTGCAGGAGCAGGGAAGCGGTGCGATGGATTATCAGCTCTATGATGATCTTGAAGGCCTTGCGACGGAAGACAAGCTGTTTATATCCAATCTCCGACAGTGCTATATGAACCTTTATCTGGGAGTTGGCGACGGCGCTATGGTTACGCAGGAGACTATGGACAAATATCTGGATGATCCGCGCATCGCGGCGATACCTTCATGGCCGGCGGACGGGTGCATACAGAAGATGGATGACATCTGGTTTGTGAAAATGACGGACAAGCCGGGATACTGACGGCAAAACATCTGCGCGGACAAGCCCCGGCGCCGCTTCTCGTCGATTTTCAGGGGTGCTGAACAGTTACAGATAAACACAAAACCCCGTGTGGCAGTCCCCGGAAAGGAGAAAGAATCTCTTTTTCCGGGAATAAAAGCCGCACGGGGTTTGATTATACTCAGCGGATGAAATTAACGAAGTTTTCATGCTTTACTTCCGGCATGTCGGCTTTTGAAGCCTCTATGCTCTTCATGAGGAAGGTCATGTTTCTCGCGCGGATTTTTATACCGGATCACGAAAAAGAATGGCCGGATTACGTTTTTTCGAAAGTGTTTCCGAACGGCAGGAAGTACACCGGAACAAGAAACCAGAGGATAATCACGTAGCGGACGAGGCTGCAGGGGCCGAGGAGTACCGTGAGCCAGGTGAGGAACACGGGGAGAAAGCAGACCGCCCCGCAGAAACGTCTCCGGAAGCCGCGGAAGAAGAGCTGCCACAGGAATACAAAGAACCAGAAGGCCGGCGCAAAGAACAGGCGGATTACCGGGATCTTCTGAAAAGACCGGGTGAGGGAGATCGTCCGGAAAAACGTATCGATTGCCGGAATGAGGCTTGTTCTCGTTCCCGGTTTTTCCACTTCATACCCGAAGTAGGAGCTCTCGTCATAGGTGAATGTGTACACGGTCCGGCCGGCATAGACGTTGAGACTTGCATACGGGTACCAGTACCCGTACGAGGTCAGAAGCCAGGCGTTCACGTAGACCGCCGGTGCCTTTTTCCCGATTCGAAGCCACAGCTTTACAAAGGACGACTTATCCTCGGAGAAGGCCTCATTGTTGAACCCGACTTTCAGAAGATCCGTGCAGAGAGGTTCATAGTGGTTCAGATTTTCCTCCGGAAGATACCGGTGAAGAAGCAAGATGTCTTCCTTCGAGAAGACATCTTGCTGGTAGTTATAGGCTCTTGCAAGCTGAGAGATCGGAACCGTCAGCATCTCCTGATACTCTTTGGTATCAGGTCCGGTGAGAATCTTTGTCATACCGGTGTTGACTGCAAGGAACAGTGCGACTGGGAGAAGGAGCATGGCGGTGATCCGCAGGCGGAGAGAACGGCTGGGCCGTGAAGAGTGCTGGCGGAACAGAGCGGGCCGGCGCTGCAGGGAGGGCTCTCCGGAATCAGCGGGCCGGCGCTGCAGGGAGGGCTCTCCGGAATCAGCGGGCCGGCGCTGCAGGGAGGGCTCCCCGGAATCAGCGGGTCGGCGCTGCGGGGAGCGATCGCCGGAAGAAACAGGGCATCTTTGTTCAGAGGGGCCGCCAGACGGAACAGGCCGTTTCAGCGAAGAATGCGTACGGGGCAGAAAGATAATTCCGAAGGGCACAAAAACAAGAAAACTGTAGAAGCCGTTGTACCGGAACAGCATCATGAGAAGAGCGGAGAGAACAAAACCTGCTGCCTTTTTCCTGCTTTGCAGGAAGTGTTCCGGGTCACGGTACAGAAGATACAAAAACACAGTGAGAAGCAGGAGAAATGCAGAGAACAGGCCGTCCTTGGCGGAGCAGAGGACATACATGACGACCGTCGGGAAAAGCCCGAGGAAAAGAAGGCAGATCACCCGTATGCGCCGCGGCACATAGAATTTTCGCAGCATCTGCAGAACCAGCGAGAAAACTGCCGTGATGACGAGCATCTGCAGGAAAATATAGACGGCAATGCCCGCATTCCAGGAGCCCGTGAACTTATGGAAGAAAGCAATCGTGCGGCCGAGAAGCAGGACGTGCAGCAGCGGATGGTGCGCGGTAAACGTCCTCGTCAAAACTTCATAGAGCTCGTCGTGGGCATCGTACACAAAAAAGCCCGGGAATTCCGCAAGAAACACGGGAAGGATGAGAAGCACAAGAATCAGCCAGTCAGGTAAAAAAGAGGAGAGGGAGAGGGCACTCTCGTTCTTCCTCTGCCTGCGGCCGGCGTCTTCTGCAATTCTCTCTCCGGAGAGAGGGGAGGAGCTGGCGTGAGATTCTGTTTCCTTCCTCTGCCCGCGCCCGGCATGCTCTGCGATTGTTTCTCCGAGGAGAAAAGAGAGAAGAGAAAGGAGAGAGACGGGAATAAAGGTTACTAAGAAGCGTACGGCAAAGGTTCCTCCGATCGTAATATACCCGTCTTTTTCCAGCATAAAACCAAGCGTGAGCGCCAGGGAGAGAAGAAGTCCATACAGGCAGGAGAGAATGATCTGCCTTGCCCCGATGCGGCAGTTCTTTCTCCCCGTCTTAGCAATAGCTGCCTTCTCATTTTTTCGGTGCCCGATGATGAAATTATTGCTTTTTGAATTCTCAGTCATTGTTTCGGATTTTCCGGATGTTTTCATCACAAACTTCATTTCTATTTATTATAGTTTTGACGCAGGGGAATGAACATATCCGGGAAGAACGGCAGCGGGATTATCCGCGTTCTCACTGCTGCTTATGTTATCATCATTATAAGAAAACCTATCTTACGCAGATTTATCTTATCGCTTTGAGGGAGACATTGATATATGCCTGAATTAAGCCGTTTTGGCGGGATGATCATTTACATGTTGATAAGATCCCGCCGATGCAATGAGGTGATAGAGGCGAATGGAGAAATAGATATCGCTCCTGAAACCGTGTATATGGAAAGCTATGCCTATAACAAAGAGACAGTATAGAAAAATATTAGAAATAGAACAGGAGTGTTCATGAGCAGAAATTATACGGACCCGAATGTGAAGAGAGAGTATCCGACGAAGGTGCTGATCCGTCGGTTTCTCCCATACTATAAGCCGTATAGAAAGACATTGGCCGCCGACCTTGCCTGTGCCGCGCTGACGTGCGGCGCCGAGCTGGTGCTGCCGATGATCATCCGGTATCTCACAAATACTGCCATCAGCAATATCGATCTTCTTACGGTGAAGATTGTGATGGAGCTGGCACTTCTGTATCTTGCGCTGCGGGTGATCGACGCTCTGGCTGCATTTTACATGGCGTATCAGGGCCATGTCATGGGAACGTATATTGAAACAGATCTGCGGCGCGACGCGTATCATCACCTGATTCATCTTTCGGACACGTATTTCAACAATACGAAGGTCGGGCAGATCATGAGCCGCATTACGACCGACCTCTTCGACATCACCGAGTTTGCGCATCACTGTCCGGAAGAGTTCTTCATCGCCGGCATCAAGATCGTCGTCTCGTTCGTTATTCTTGTTCAGATCAACGTTCCGCTGACTCTCATGACGTTTGCAGTCACGCCGGTTATGGTGGTCGTATGCATGTACGTCCGGAAGAAGATGCGCGCTGCCTTTGCGGAGCGGCGCTATCAGACCGGAGAGCTGAATGCGCAGATTGAGGACAGTCTGCTGGGTCAGAAGGTCGTCAAAGCTTTTACGAACGAAAAAAAGGAAGAAGAAAAGTTTGCGGAAGGGAATCTGGCGTTCTTTAAAGTCAAAAAGAAATCCTACCGTTATATGGCGGAGTTTCAGACGACAACACGTGTTTTTGAAGGAATCCATTATCTTGTCGTCATCATCGGCGGAGGACTTCTTCTCGTCTATCGCCGCATCACAGCGGGCGATATGGTCGCCTTCGTCATGTATGTTTCGACGCTGATCGCAACGGTCCGCCGCATCATCGAGTTCACGGAACAGTTTGAACAGGGCATGACCGGAATCGAGCGATTTCTGCAGATTATGGATGCAGACATCGATATTTTTGACGATCCGGGCGCTGTGCCGCTCGAGAACCCCAAAGGTGAAATCAGGTTCCACGATGTGAGTTTTGAATATCCGGATGACCATAACAAGGTTTTCCGCGGACTGAATCTGACGATTCATCCCGGCGAGAAAGTTGCGATCGTCGGGCCTTCGGGC
>ONGY01000096.1 GCA_900317475.1 uncultured Lachnospiraceae bacterium
CTTCTCGCCGATGATCCTGTCGCACATCATGTCGCAGGAAGCCTGCGAAATAGCACATCCGCTCCCGTTGAACGCGGCGTCCTCGATGACGCCGTCCTTTATGAGAAGCTGAAGCTCGATATCATCGCCGCAGCTCGGATTGACGCCCTCGAGCGTCATCGTGGCACCCGCAAGCTTCTTCTTGTGTGACGGGTGCAGATTGTGTTCATTTACAATTTCACGGTACAAAGCTTTGAGTTCCATGTTTATACCTCGCTGAGGCAAAATCCGCGGATGCGGTTTTGACAAAATAATAAAAATGATAATGGTGATCCGGAAAAGCCATCATACGACGGCATTCACGAAAGCTGATCAATATCCCATCCATTCCCGCACATGGCTCACCGCATCCACAAAACGGTCGACCTCTTCTTCCGTGTTGTAGAAGTACAGGCTTGCCCGCGCGGTGGCACCGACGCCGAGACGCTTCATCAGCGGCTGTGCACAGTGATGGCCGGCGCGGATGCAGATGTGCTCACTGTCCAGGATGGACGCCACATCGTGCGGATGAACTCCCTCAATGTTGAAGGTGACAATGCCGCAGTGACGGTCAGGATCCGGATTTCCGTAAACGGTCACCTCCGGAATAGACTTTATGCCGGCCATAAGGCGCTCCGTGAGCTTCTTTTCTCTGTCGCAGATCGTGTCGAAGCCCAGATTCTTAATATACTTGATGGCTGCGTCCAGGCCGACCGCACCCATTGCGTTGACGGTGCCCGCCTCGAACTTCTCCGGCACCGGCGCAAAGGTCGCGTCATAAAGATCTACTGATTCAATCATCTCTCCGCCGGTCAGGAACGGCGGCATGGCATTCAGGAGATCGATTCGTCCATAAAGTCCGCCGATCCCCATCGGTCCCAGGAGTTTATGCCCGGAAAACGCAAAGAAATCCGCACCGAGCTCCCGCACATTCACCGGCATATGCGGCGTACTCTGTGCTCCGTCGACGAGGATGACCGCTCCTTTGGAATGCGCATAGTCTGCGATTGCCCGGACCGGGTTGGTGATGCCGAGAACGTTCGATACCTCGGCGACCGCGACCAGCTTCGTCCGGTCCGTGATTTTGGATTTATATTCTTCTTCTGTGATAATCCCGTCGTCCGTGCAGTTCATGTAGACGAGCTTTGCGCCCGTCTTCCTCGCGACCATCTGCCAGGGAAGAAGGTCGGAATGATGTTCCATAATAGAAACGACAATCTCATCTCCCTCATGGATATTCGTAAGTCCGTAGCTGTAAGCCACAAGGTTGATGGACTCGGTCGTATTCCGGGTGAAAACGATCTCGCAGTCCCTCTCCGCGCCGATGAACTGCGCTGTGTCATGCCGCGCATCCTCATAGGCATCCGTTGCCTTCACGCTCCACTCATAGAGACCGCGGAGCGGATTCGCATTGCAGCTGTCATTGAATTCCTGCATGGCCTTTATGACCTGCCGCGGGCGCTGCGTGGTCGCCGCATTGTCAAAATAGATCGTATTATTCCCTTCGAAAATAGGGAAATCGTCTCTCACTGAACTCATAAACATCCTTTCAGGCGCCAGCTTCGCCCGTTTCATCCGGCATTATCCGAAAATTTCCTGCAGATACGTATAGACGCGGTCCTTCAGGGACTTGTCCGGAATTTCTCTCGTGACCGTGTCAAAGCGGGCGTAGACCATGATCTCCTCCGCCGTCTTCTCATCGATTCCGCGGGTTCCCATATAGAACAGAATATCATCCGCATATTCTCATTCTCATGACCGGCAGAGCCTGAGGAGCCGTTCCGGAAATCAATCGTGCCGCGCCAGATCTTGGAAGCCCTGTCCTTCAGCACGCCGTCAAAACTCATGTCGGCTTTCGTCTTCTTTCCTCTCTGCACGGCATTATAGGTGACATCCACATGTCCGTCTCCGCGCGAGAGGTATGCGATCCTGCTCGTAAACTGAGAGCGGTCTCCGATGAGCTCGGCCTGCACGCCTGCATAGACGTCGTTTCCGCCGACTTCCACCTGGGAAAGGTCCAATTTCGAGTCCCTGCCAAAACTGATGCCGAGGTCATCGACATGCAGGAACCCGCTCCCGAGGAGCTGCACCTTGCAGAGCTTCAGAGAAGCGCCCTCATCCAGAATGACCTTCGTCGAAATTCCGGCGAAACCGCCGGCCTTTCTGTCAGAGCTGTAGTCCATCTCCAGATTGAGCGATGCGCCCTTCTTTACATGGATGATCTGCTGGGAGACAGCCCGGTTCTCATTGTAAAAATCGATGTGCCAGGAGACAGGGGTTTCTACTTTCTTCCCCTCTTCCACCTCGAGGAGCTCCGCGCCCCCGGACGCCTTTGAGGCATAGTCGTCGAATTCTTTGCCGACACCGGTCGCAAACTTCTGGGCATGGTAGATCGGAACCTTTCCGGCGACGAATTTTTCTGCCGGCTGCGCAGGAGTTTTTGCGAGGATGGACGCCGCCTCACGCTGTGTGATGCGGCGGCTTGTCACTCCGTCCGGGAGAGTCTCAAAATCCGTCCGGACCTTCGCTGCCTTCAGCAGCTTCTTATCTGTATCTTTGATGACTCCCTCGTTCATGTCAAGACGGTTCCACGTCAGGACCGGGAGTCTTGAAACTATCATATCAGCCATTTTCCATCTCCAGTTTGATGAGATTGTTCATCTCCGCCGCGTACTCCAGCGGAAGTTCCTTGCTGACCGGATTCGCGAAGCCGGACACGATCATGGATCTCGCCTCGGACTCGGAAATGCCGCGGCTCATGAGATAGAAGACCGCCTCGTCGCTGATGCGGCCGATCTTTGCCTCATGTCCCACATCGGCGTCACTTGTTTTGACGGTCATCGAGGGGATCGTGTCGGAGCGGGACTCGGAGTCGAGCATCAGAGAGGCGCAGGACACGGATGCCTTGGCATTCTTCGCGCTCTTCTCGATGATGACGGAGCTCCGGTACGTGCTGATACCGCCGCTCTTGCTGATCGACTTTGTGTCGATGTAGGAAGAAGTGTTCTTCCCGACATGGATCATTTTCGCGCCGGTGTCAAGGTTCTGCCCCTTGCCGGCAAAGGTGATTCCGGTGAACTCGCAGTGCGAATTGTCACCTTTGAGGATCGTCGTCGGATAAAGGTAGGAGACGTGCGATCCAAAGGAACCGGAAACCCACTCCATGCGGCCGCCTTCTTCCACAAGAGCCCGCTTGGTGTTGAGGTTGTACATGTTCTTCGACCAGTTCTCGATGGTCGAATAGCGCAGGCGCGCATTCTTCTTCACGTACAGCTCGACACAGCCGGCGTGCAGATTCGCGACATTCCACTTCGGCGCAGAGCAGCCTTCAATGAAATGAAGATCTGCGCCCTCATCAACGATGATGAGCGTGTGCTCGAACTGACCTGCGCCCTTCGCGTTGAGGCGGAAATAGGACTGCAGCGGAATTTCGACGTGCACTCCCTTCGGGACATACACGAAAGAACCGCCGCTCCAGACCGCGCCGTGCAGCGCCGCAAACTTGTGGTCCGTCGGCGGAACAAGCTTCATGAAATATTCCTTCACCATATCGGAATATTCGCCCGTCACCGCCTCTTCAAAACCGGTGTAGACCACGCCCTGCTTTGCGACATCCTCCTGCAGATTGTGATAGACCAGTTCCGAATCGTACTGTGCCCCGACGCCGGCGAGCGACTCACGCTCCGCCTGCGGGATGCCCAGCTTATCGAAGGCACTCTTGATTTCATCCGGGACATCCTTCCAGTCGCGCTTCATGTCCGACTTGGAGCGGACATAGGATGAAATGCGGTCCATGTCGAGGCCCTCAATCGAGGGGCCCCAGTTCGGAACCTCCATTTTGTTATACAGGTCGAGGCACTTCAGACGGAACTCACGCATCCACTGGGGATCGTTCTTCTCATCCGAAATCTGCTCCACAATGTCGCGGGTAAGGCCTTCCTTCATGCGATAGAAGTCCTTCGACTCGTCATCGCGGAAATCATACAGACTGCGGTCGACCTCTGTTATATTAATCTTACTGTCAGCCATAGAATTCTCTGCTTTCCTGCAAATAGATCATCCGGCTTCTCAAACTGCCCGAAGCCATGAGCTCACTGCCGCCTTACTTCTCAAACTGTTCAAAACCGTGAGCGTTGATTTCATCCACCAGCTCGGGGCCGCCCGTTTTGACGAGCCTTCCCTTGACGAGCACATGCGTATAATCGACCCGGAGCGACTCAAGAATGCGCGTGCTGTGCGTGATGATCAGCAGTGCTCCGTCTCTCTTCTTCTGGTACTCCTCAATGCCCGCGGAAACCGTGCGCACTGCGTCGACGTCGAGGCCGGAGTCGGTCTCATCGAGAATGGCAAACTTCGGACGCAGCATGAGAAGCTGCAGAATCTCGGCCTTTTTCTTTTCGCCGCCGGACAGGCCCACGTTCAGGTCGCGCTCCGCGAAGGATTCATCCATATTGAGAAGCTTCATCGTCGCCTCCAGCTCCTTCTGGAACTGGAAAATCTTGATCGGCTTTCCCGTCTTCTGGCGGATGGCGCTCCGGATGAACGCCTCCAGCGAAAGCCCGGGGACCTCAAGCGGAGTCTGGAATGACAGGAACATGCCCATGCGCGCGCGCTTGTCCGCAGAGAGCTCCGTGATATCCTCTCCGTCAAAACGAATGCTGCCGCCGGTCACTTTATATGCGGGACTTCCCATCAGTGTATAGCCGAGTGTGGATTTGCCGGCCCCGTTCGGTCCCATGAGAACATGCGTCTCGCCGGCACCGATATCAAGGCTCACTCCGTGAAGCAGTTCCGTCTCCTCCACACGGGCTGTCAGGTCCTTTACCTGCAGTAATGGTTCAGACATAAATAACCTCCAAAATCGTTATTGAATAGTATTGACTGTATTGATGATAAATAAAACATCTGCCGATCTGTATATCTGCTGCCGGATGAGGCACCGGCCTCTCAGATCGTGTAATCGTTGCCCGCCAGATCGTTTGCCTGGTCGAGCAGATCCTGCAGCGTGTAGCTGTCGACGTACTTGTTCACAACGTCCCCGAGGCCCTTCCAGAAAGGAAGCACCTGGCATTCCGCCGCGCGCTCGCACTGATTCACCGGATCCTCGAGGCAGGCGATCGGCGCAAGCGACCCCTCCATCACGCGGAGAATATCACCGACCTTATATTCGCTCGGCCTCTTCGCCAGACGGTAGCCGCCGTTATTGCCTCTCTGCGAGCGCAGGAAACCGGCTTTCGTGAGCGCCGTCACAATCTGCTCCAGATATTTTACAGTAATTCCCTGCCGCATGGAAATATCCTTAAGGCAGATATACTCTCCCGTGTCATGCTCACCCAGGTCCAACATCATCCGAAGTGCATAGCGTCCTTTTGTCGAAATCATACTTATACCTCGCTGAGGCAAAATCCGCGGATGCGGTTTTGCCGAATGCGGCAGCCGGTGCTTCAGCACCGATGCTGCCGTTTGAAAGTCCTGCATCAG
>ONGY01000070.1:0-3141 GCA_900317475.1 uncultured Lachnospiraceae bacterium
TGTCAAATCGCTGCTCTGGTTTTCACCAGCGGGCCTGCAGGACAGGTCCCTTTCTTTGTGCATCTCCTTGGGAGACGCAACTCAGACATCATATCATCTCTTGGCTTTTATGTCAACAGTTTTTTAATTCTTTTTTCGTCCCTGCCCTGACGGACAGTTCAGAAGTGATGTCTGCTGCCGCTCTCTTGAGCGGCGAAGCCGATTATAACATCGGCTTTTTTCATTTGCAACAACAAATTTCAAGAATTTTGAAGCTGTAAATGGAGCGGAGAAAGCGGGATTTGAACCCGCGCGCCGGTTTCCCGACCTACACCCTTAGCAGGGGCGCCTCTTGAGCCACTTGAGTATTTCTCCAGTGCCTTAATCTTAGAAAATCTGAGAAATGATTTAACGAAACGGTTCGCAGAGATAAAACTCAATCGAAGTGAACGCTGAAATCTTTTCTATTTTTCCTAAAACTGCGTCTGACCAATGGGTTCAGCATTGTTAAGTATACGGTTGCCCCCGGATTTTGTCAATCGCTAGATATTGGCAGAATCCGGGACTTCCAACACAATAATTAGCCCTAAACCCGTATAATTCAGTCTTTTTTCTCTGTCATCTCATATAAGTCGTTTCCCTTACTGTCTATAACAACAATCGCAGGGAAATCCAGTACAGTCAGTTTTCGTACTGCCTCTGTGCCGAGGTCTTCATAGGCGACCACTTCCGCATTCTCGATCGCCTTTGAAAGAAGCGCACCGGCCCCGCCTATGGCGGCAAAATAGACTGCTCCATTCCGGATGATGGCATCATGCACTTCCTTGCTCCGCCGGCCTTTTCCAATCATTCCGGTCAGACCGAGATCAAGAAGTTCCGGTGTGTATTTATCCATCCGCCCCGCTGTCGTAGGGCCGGCTGATCCGATCGGCATGCCTTCTCTGGCCGGAGTGGGTCCCATGTAATAAATAATGGCACCTCGGATATCAAACGGCAGTCTTCCGCCTTTCTCAAGTGTCTCTGCCATTCTTTTATGTGCAGCGTCCCGCGCCGTATAGATGGTGCCGGACAGATAGACCATATCCCCCACCTGACATTCAGCTGCTTTTTCTTTTGTAAACGGAGTAGAAATATATCGATCCATAGAGTTTTCCCTCAGTTTTGACGGCTGAAAGAGTGCACGCGGCTCTTTTACATGCGAATTTTCCTGCCTGTCTGTGCGGACAGCCTGCGAAGTGTTTCTGTATATCAACCCGTATGCAGTGCCCCACGGCACCTCTTGTGGTTTCCGATATTCAAAACCACATAATATATGAAGAAACACATTCGGATATACCGTTCTGCGCCCGTCGCTCAGAGCACCATTACTGCATGGCGGTTTACATGACAGCAGATATTTACTGCAACCGGAAGCCCTGCAATATGTGTCGGGTAGGTCAGGATGTGCAGTGCAAGCGCAGTAACCGCTCCGCCGAGCCCGGCCGGACCGATTCCGGTGGCATTCACTTCCGAAAGCAGTTCCTCTTCCAGTTTTGCAATATGCGGAAGATCCGAATGTGCATCAGCAGGAACCAGCAAGGCCTGTTTGGCCAGGCACGCGCATTTCTCAAAGTTTCCGCCTATGCCGACCCCGATAACCATCGGAGGGCATGCATTCGGCCCGGCTTCCCGCACTGTCTCGAGAACCGCCCTTCGGACTCCTTCTTCACCGTCTGCCGGCGTCAGCATGAAAATGCGGCTCTTGTTCTCACTGCCAAAGCCTTTCGGAGCAACTGTGATACGCACTTTGTCGCCCGGAACAATGGAAAAATGGATAACGCCAGGGGTATTGTCCTTCGTGTTGACGCGAAGCAGCGGATCCGAAACGATGGACTTGCGGAGATAGCCGTCTTTATAGCCTTCCCGTATGCCTTCATTCACAGCATCCGTCACATCTCCTCCGGTAAGATGAACATCCTGTCCGATCTCAAGAAACACAATTGCCATCCCTGTATCCTGGCAGATCGGGATCTGGTCGGAATCTGCAATGGAAAGATTTTCCTCAAGCTTGCCCAGAATCTGCTTCCCGAGCGGAGATGTTTCTTTCGTCTCAGCAGCCGAAAGCCGCTTTTTCATATCCGGTGACAGATGATAATTCGTGTCAATGCACATCTGCCGCACGGCAGATGTAATCTCAGATACATTGATTTCCCGCATGGATTTTCCCCTGTCAAAACGTAATAAACCCTTCCGGACAGGACTTTGCATGCAGATGGCAGCGCTTCGATGATTCATTCGGAAGTGCATCCTGTATCCTGCTGCAGTCCGGGAGAGCTTCGGCATCAGACTTCTGTGCCCCCGGAATCAGTCGCCCGTAAGTACCTTCAGGGTCTCATCGAGTTCCGCATCCGACGGCTGAGTGGGCTTCCAGAGGATGTTCTGTCCATCATTTTCATAACGCGGGATCAGGTGAAGGTGGAAATGAAGAACGGTCTGGCCTGCTGCAGCACCATTGTTCTGGACCAGGTTGAAGCCTTCTGCCCCGAGTTTCTTCGTCATCATTACAGCCATCTTCTTTGCCAGAACCATCGCATCCGCCGCAACGTCCTCCGGAATCTCATAAATATTGGCGTAATGCTCCTTCGGGAGAATCAGCGCATGGCCTCTGGTTGCCGGGCCATTGTCGAGAATGACGCGGAATTTATCGTCTTCATAGATCGTTCTTGTCGGTATATCGCCGTTTGCAAGTCTGCAGAAAATGCAATTATCATCCTTCATAAATTCGTCCTCCTGCCTGTTCCGATGAAAAGTAAAAGCGGATTTTTTTCATGATAACACATTTTTCCCGGCCTGCTTCCGATCATTTCGGTCTTCTATGCCTGTACACAAGATTCTTTATAAGTATGAATATCCCTGCGGCAGTCAGCGTGAGCGCAAGCGCAAGATCCGTGATTTTCTCCGCATCGCGCAGCCTCATCACCTGACCGAACCAGACGACAAAGGCAGCAAGCACGAAGAGCACAAATGCATAGGCAGGAGAGTCCTTCTTCTCTCCGTCTTCCTCATCCGGGCTGTGGATTTCTGCACTCCGGCGCATTTCCGGACCAGAATCAGCGTCCGATGTTTCATCGTCGCAGCTCCACTCCGGAAAAAAATCTTCGGCTGCATAGTCTTCTTCCGAAA
>ONGY01000070.1:3149-10549 GCA_900317475.1 uncultured Lachnospiraceae bacterium
CCCCGTCGTTGTTCTCTTTCTTCTCCCCGTACGCCTTTCTTTCTCCGTCAAAAAAAGCATCCTCATCAAAAATATCGTTTCCGAGCACATAGTTCGGATTCTCCGCAAGGGTACAAAGTCTGTAGCTGATCCCGGCGGCCTCCCTGTCATCTGTATCTGCATGCACCGCAAGAAACTCAGCCAGATCTTTCAGCGAGTCTCCCCCGTTTCTCAGCTTTTCATCCGGGCAGTAAATAAAGTCCCACCGGTCTGCCGACGAGTCCCGGTAGATATAATGGGGATTCAGAATAAGGTCTTCCGCATTCAGCAGATATTCTTCAAGGCTTTTCTCCGTGTCTGTCATTTCGGAAAGAAGCTTTTTCAGAACGGCTCCCGGAATGACCGAATTTTCATAGAGATCCGCAAGGTCTTGTTTTGACGTTATCTCGTAGTAAAGGCAGCTGTCGCCGTCGATGAACCGCAGGCTGCAGCCGAGAAGCCCGGGGATCTGGTTCGCCGCAAGCATGCGATATCGATACCCGCCCGTATCACTTTTCCTGCAGGGAAGCACAAGATAGCGATGAGCGCCATCTGTGTAAACTCCGGCCAGGAAGCGGATCCTTCGGTAAAGCCGTATGTGATAGGCCGGATCGGATTTACGCGCTGACGAGCCAAAATGAATCGTCCAATCAATTCCCGGCATGACCGGCGAACCCTGAAACAGAGTATGTGCACTTTCCTGAGCCCCGCTGCACGAAATCTTTCTTTGTGCCTCCCTGGCCGACACCGATCGATCCATCACACCGAAGTATTTCTTTCCGAACTGGCCCTGTGCGCAGGAAACTAGTTCGGATACCAGATTTCTTTCATCCTTGATAAGACTTTCCCTCATACAGAGAAGATAGGAATCCTGTGCATACAGACATCGGTTATATAGATGAAACGACACATAAATCACGAGCACAATGATCACAAGCACGATTCCCATAATAAGCGAAGCCTCCACCGTAAAATAGGCATCGGCTTTCCCATTTGCCGCCTCTTCTGTATAACAGGAGAAAAGCCTCACTGCCGCTCTTCCTTTTTTCCTTCTTTTCTGCATGAAGGGAATAAGGATAATGCCGGGAGCCTTTCTCTGTATACTGTCTGAAACCTCAGCAGCGCATGTTCTCTGATTCGCAGTCCCCGCTGATTCCAAGCTGCCCACTGCCTTTTACCTTCCTCTCCCCCCGGCTTCCGCAGCGATCAGGACTCCCACCGACGCTGCGAGGCAGAATGGAAGAAAAGGAAGTCTCGTATCTTTTTCTGCTTTCTTTACCGCCATCAGAACAAGGCCCGTGAGCGCCGTGAGAAAAAGACCTGCAGCCGAGGTGAGAAGAGCTCCTCCTGCTCCCGCGGCCGTTCCATACACAAGGAGGCTGCAGCCGTCTCCGATTCCGACCTTTCCTTCTGTGAGCCTCGAAGAAAGGAGAAGCAGCGCTCCCGGGAACAGGGACAGAAGAACATTTTCCGCATCTCTGTTCCCTGTAATGACACTGAAAGCCGCCGCAGATACCGCGGCTGCAGCGCCGGCGATCAGAAGCCGCCGCGAAACTGACCTCTGACGGATATCTGATACGGAAGCCGGGATGAGAAAAATTGTTCCGACCGTGAGCCCTATCTTCTCTGCATCGTAAAAACCCATTTTCTTATACCCTTATCCTGCTCATCCCTATGGATGCATCCGAATATTATTCTGACGAAAGTTCCGCCTGTCTCTCATCCCGCATCCTTTCCGTGTATCTTTCGCTTACTCTCTTCGCCTGTATCTTCGCTGAATACACTTTGCTTACTGCCTTTACTTTTCTCCGCCGCATTTCGAACACGCCGGCATTTTTCCTTCCACCGATGAAAGCGGAACCTCCCGCACGGTACGCTTGATGCCGGGGCAGGATACAGATGAATGGTAACGGTTTCCATCGCGTGTGATCACAACCGGACCTCTCCCGGACGGGTGACAGATCTCGCAGGGATAATATTTCGATCCGCTCCGGTTTCTTACAGCGGAAAGGACCGAAGCATCCACCGTCTGCGCGGATGGGCGCAGATATGTGCAGTCCCTGCTCCGGTGGTAAACAGTCCCGCTCTCCGTAATATAGACCGTCTCCTCGCTGTCATCGTGATCATCCGGTTCTCCTCCGACGTCATATCCGACCCATGCGTGGCTGTAATATCTCGACTGAACCGGTATACCCGAGAGGCCGAATATTTCAAGAAACGGCTTTATCCGGTAATCCGCGATAAGATCGATTTCATCTGTTCCGGCGAGAATGCTGCTCTGCAGATAAGAAATACTGCCGGCGCCTCCCTCCAGGCAGGTTCCATCCAGATACTCTTTCCCGAGATAAGAAACCGTCGAGCTTCGGACCCACGTCTCAGAAAGTGCCGCGGAACCGATGATCTCGGCAAGTCCTGCATCTGCCCCTGTTTCTCCTTCATATGTACTGTCCCCGGTCTGCATGTCCAGGACGTCTGAAAGGCCGTACCGATAATAAAAGCTGTACTCCGAAAGCTGCGTTCCTGCTTCATGCAGAGCAGCCGTCATATTGGACTGAAGCCGGATCATGTCAAACACATAAAGTACCTGCGCCATACAGAAAATAAACAGCGGCAGGACAAATGCAGCCTCGACAGTCATGCTCGCCTGAAGGCATGAAGGCAGTGTCCTTCTGAATTTTCCCGCTGCCCGGAGAGACAATATTTTTATTATTTTCAAGAAAATCCGTTTCCAGAAGGACATTGCTTTCACACCTTCAGACAGGGCCGGCACCGAAACCCGCGGTCGGCATTCTTCCGGCTGCAGCAAAAACACCGTCAGGATTTTCCGTTCTTCCCGCCCTGTGATCATCAGTTGTAGGAAATTTCCTTTGAGAACCGGAATCGATGGCCGGAAGAGCTTTCCACTGTGAAGTCAGCCGAAAAGCTGTCAAGACACCAGTCCATGCGAAACCCACTGTTTCCATCCGTTGCTCGAATATTCATTTCCATGACATCCATCAGGCGGAAAGCCGCCTGTTCCTGATTTTCGAGAAAAAGGAAAATCCGCAGATAATCCTGATACGAAAGTCCTTCTCCGCCCTTGTATGCAGCCGGCCGAAGCAGGATATCCCACATTTTTGTCTTCCAGTCGGAACTTGTCTTCATGAGCGGGACCCTTCCGCCTTTCATCAGTGTTTTGACATCCGATTCACTCTCTGCGCAGGCCCAGGCCGCAAGAATCAGTGATTTTACGGCTTCCGTACATTCCGGAATGAGAAGAAGCGTGCAGACACCTGCTGCCAGCGATTCCGCCTCGGCGCACTTTGCCCCATCCCGAAAGATATACGCCGCGTTGGCCGCTTCACGCACCAGCAAAAGGCTTGTCATCATACCCGTCAGGTTGTCTTTGTCTGTCTCACCGCCGAAAAGGATGTACTCCGTCTCATATTTCAGCGCGCTTCCTCCATTCCCGGTGAGAAGTGTTCCGCATTTCTCAAGGATATACTCGTCAAAACTGAGCTGGTCCGCCTCTCTGTAATGATGTGTATTCTGAACGGCAAGACTGCTTCCCGTATGAAAGTCCCGCATGGAAATATAATCAGACCGGCTGACCGCCGCGTCCGAAAGGCTCCCGCTCTCCCCGTAGATCCAGGAAAGCGAGGCATCATTGATGATGTTCCGGAGTGAACGCACGAAGCCTGTTCTTTTGTCATTGTTTGCTTCGCCCTCCTTGTCCGGCACGTTCGCGGAATTCCCGCTGCTGTTATTCTGAATAAAACGGCTCCGCAGATCCTCAAAGCGCTTATGGGAGAGGTCAAGTGCCTCATCTGCATCCCGCCCGATTTCCTGCTTCTTCCGCTTCCATTCATCGACGTTAATTTCGGAACCCTTCCATCCTTCAATGATGCCAAGCGCTTCCCCCGCGATTTCTTCCGCCGGGTCGGCCGACATGTAGGCATAAACCTGCTCCAGCAGCGCCTGTGCCCCATTGTCCGCCGCATATCTTGTTCCTGTAACGGACACTTCTGCCTCTCCCGTTCCCGTAAACGTCTTCTTCTCCGGAAAAGACAAGCCTCCGCGGGAGAGGTTTTTCTCCGCGCATGCAGTCAAATGCTCCGTCAGCGCCTCCTCGGAATAATTTCCGGTCCCATAAGAAACATCAATAAAGAGAAGGTCATACTGTTTCAAAAGCTCCCGATGGAACTCAGAAAGCGCCGATTCCATGCTTGTCTCGGCCGCCAGTTCTCCCTGCATCTTTATTGCTCCGATCCGCGCTCCTTCAATCAGTGTGAGCAGAAGCGACAGAATCGATGTCAGAATCAGAGCCATGAAAACCGTGAGGTAGCCGTCTGCCGCCTTCAGTTCGTGACCTCTCCGGCGTCCTCGGTGATGGACTGGAAGATACTCTTTACAAGCTTCGTGATCTGGGTTTTGAAAATAATGACAAGACCGATCAGCACAACAATGATCAGAATCACCTCGACCGTCCCCATGCCGTCCTCCTCGGCAAAGAAATCCCGCGGATTTCTCTGTATTCCTTTTCCCCTGTTCCATCCATTTCCTGCGCAAATAAGCATGTTCCTTTCCTCCGTTTCTATACGTTTTCATTATTTACTTTTCCTGAAAATGCAGGTTTGCTCCGCCGCTCTGTGCTTTTCCTGAAATACCGGCAATGCTCTGCCCACCGGACTTCTGGATCGGCTGCTTTATACATGTCCCGAGGATATTGGCGCTCTGCTTTCGCGGGTCACACCGTAAAGCTCCGATAAGCAGGGATGATTATAATGACCATTGTGACTGCCAGCATGATGATCATAGGAAAAAGAAGCCTCGTTCCCGCCTCCTCTCCCATCTTCCTTGCGATATTGCGCCGGTTTTCGAACGCTTCCTCCGCCTCCTGCCGGAGAGCGCTGAGGAGCTCCCGGTTCCCTTTGCGCAGATTCTGCGAAAGAAGGGAACAGAATCTGCTGTAGGAAAGCAGTCCGCACCGCTGCCCGAAATGTTCGTAAGCATCCAGCTCGGAGACGCCGCTTTCCATCTCACGCACCATCCGAAGAATCTCCTCGTATACCGGGCTTGTCTCCTCTTTCCCCGCTTTTTTCCTTCTTTCATAATCTGCCGCCATCCGTCCGAAGCTGCTCCGCACGCTCGTCCCGGCGCCGACCAGCAGGACGAGCCGGCTGAGCATCTGCGGGTAATCCATCTGAAGCTGCTGTTTTCTCTTTTCAACCCTGCTGTGCAGCTCACGATCGGCCGCCCGATAGTACAGAAGTCCCGCAATCGCAATCAGCGCAAAAACTGCGGCACTGCTGTCTGCTTCCGGCTCTTTCCAGCTGATCGCGTGTCCATCAACCATGGCTGGCAGCGTCAGATACGGGCTCTCCGCAGTGTCCAAATCCGCCTCCGCCACTGCGGCATAGATATCGCGTGACAGTTTCTCCGCCGCCGTAAGTTTTCGCGGTGTCACACAGACGTTAAAATCCGTCCTGTACCGCCTCCCTTCATAAGTCATCACAGCCGTCAGCGTGACCGGGGCACGCTCACCGTCCCCGAGCGCTTCGCTGTACACATTTCCCGAAGAATCAATAAGGTCATATCTGCTGCTCTCCCAGGAAATCTGAAAGGGAAAGCCCTCTATTTTCGATGGCATCACGAGATTTTCCGACACCTCCGAAAGGGAAGGATTTTCCCCGGGCAGATTCTGAAAGAGAGAATCCGCCGCCTGATCCGCCATGGCCTTTGTCTCTTCCGATGAATAAATCTGCGCTCCTATTGGGACAAGAAAGGTTCCTATTTCGTTTTCTCCTTCCTCTGCGGCAAGCTCCTGCTCCGATCCCGCTTCGCCGTAAAAAGGGCGGGCAAGCCGGCCTCCCTCACCGATGACCGATTCGTTTTTCCGTGAAAACCAGAGGAGCAGCGCAATGGTGTCCGCAAGAAAGAGGAAGAGCAGTAGATACCGGATTTTCCGGATAAAATAGCACTGCTCACGCACCTCGATTCCCCGGGAAGGGTCGAGTGTCCGAAGATCCGCCCGGACAGCGCCGGGCCGAAGGAAACGGCGGTGTCCCGCAAACAGCGGAAGTTTTTCCGTTTTCCGGAATAGATAGACTGCCATCTTTTCGAACGGCATCTGTACAGCAGAGAGTTTCTCCGCCGTAAAAACCGTTTCCCCGCGGGAGAGAAATCCCAGAATGGGGAAGATAAGCAGAAATGCAAGGTAAAAATACAGAGCCATCTGAAAGCCTCACATTCTCTGATTGAGTTTATAGACAGAATCCGCGGATCAGACCCGGATATCCATGATTTTCTCCGACCACCTGCAGGCCCCGAGATATGCCGCAAGGCAGACCGTCATGACTGCAATGCCCTGGAGGTTGTGGTAGAGCGGGCTGAAAAAGCCCTTTGATGTAATGCCAAGATACGCGATGATGAAAAAGGGAACGATATCCATGATCTTCTGTTCCAGTTTTTTCGCCGAAAGCTGCACCGCAATTTCTTTCTCGACCTCCATGCGGTCCTGCAGAAGACTCACGGTCCGGCTCATGATCTCCGTCATGTCGCCGCCGTTTTTTCTTGCCACCGCAAAGGTCTGCGCAAACTCACGCACGTCTGCAATGCCGCTGCGCTCGCCGAAGTCTTCCATCAGCTTCTCGAGCGGAACATTGTTGCCAAGCCCCTGCAGAATCCGGTAAAACTCCCTGCTGATCGCACTCCTCTCTCCATAGAGGAATACCATCTCGCGCCAGGTCTCTTTCACCGCGTTATCCGCAGAATATCCGGCCCGCATCGCCGTGATCATGCTCCCCAGTGCCTCCCCGAACTGTTCTGTGAGTGCTTCCTTTTTCTTTTCCTCTCTCGCCGTTCCCTGCCTCCTCCCGAAAGGGATGAGCAGAGGCACAGTGACAATCATCCCGACCGGCGATTCATAGAAGAACCACGAGAAAACGAATGCAAGCCCCAATGCCTCGGCAAGAACTACGGGATCCGCCCGGAAGCGCCCGCGCCGCAGCAGTCCGGCCCGCATACCTCCCCGCCGCCCGTGTCCTCTCTTCTCATTCCGGAGAAATTCCCGCCGCCGCGAATTTGTCCCGGTGACGGATTTCCCCGTATTTTTTAAACTCGCCGATGACCCTTCCATCCTTCTCTCCCGATTCTTCAAATTTCCAGCGCGCCTCGAGTTCCACCTCGCCGTTCTTCATTCCGAGAACCTCATCAATTTCCAGCATCTTTCGCGTGCGGTCACGGATCCGGCCAAGGTGAACGATGAAATCAAGACCGGATGCAATCTGTCCCCGCACCGCCTGAATGGGCAGCGGAACACTCGATTCCAGACACATCGTCTCCAGCCTTGCGATCATGTCCTTTGCACTGTTTGCGTGTCCGGTCGACATGGATCCGTCATG
>ONGY01000078.1 GCA_900317475.1 uncultured Lachnospiraceae bacterium
TCCGCAAGCGCCTCTTCTTTGACCCGTATTCTGGCTCTGACAATCGCATCTTCGAGAGCAATGCCCTCCCGCAGCAGAATATGCTCGTTCAGAAAACGCACAGTATCAAAGGTGATCTGTCCGTTTTCCGGATTCCGCACGCCCCATCCCGTCAAAGAAGGCGGAAGTATTCTTTTCATTTTCCATTCCTGTACCTCATTGATGCGCCGGAGCCGGAAGACTCTTATAGCGACCTCTCTGGTCTCTGCATTTTTCTGCACACCTCCGATCAGGTAATACTCATTTCCATGCAGTACAAGAGCATACGGACTGACAGTCATCTTCACGCTGTACTCCTGTTCGAGGCTCCGCGAAAAATCACCGTACATAAAAACGATCTGCCTGCCCTTGTCAACCGCGTGCCGGATCAGCGTGAATTTCTCCCGCAGTGCCGCGTCCTGTTTCATTTTGTGCGACAGCAGCAAAAGCCCGTTGTTCACAAACGTGCTGTTTTTTCTGTCTCCGCGCGCGGTGAATCCGCGGATTTTCGAAAGGAGGCTCTTTGTGCCGCTCTCCGTCATCCCGTCCGTCCAGACAGCCGCGTCCGCGAGCATGCCTGCTTCAAAAGCGTCAAACTCCTGCTTATCCTCATAATAATAGGTGTTATAAGCTCCCGCAGAACCCGGCAGGCCATGCGTGACGCTGTGCACTTTGTCCGCGTACTCGTCCATGGACTGGATCTGCCGCAGCCTCGCCGGAATATGCCGCCTGTCCACCTTCAGTTTATAATCCTGCGCAATCAGCTTCTCAATGTCGGCCTGCCGAAGCTGATGTCCTTCCGACGCATCGGAGTGATCCCGCAAAACCTGCAGAATATACAGATTTAAATTGTGCAGTCTTTCATCTTTCACAGCCAGTAACCTCCGCTGCTTTGTTAATTGTCATTATACGCCTGAATGACTATAATAAAATCATTGTGAGAAAGAAGGTACCTGAAATGTCCATATCGAAGGGGAAACTTGTGATTGTCGGCGCCGGCAAGGTCGGGGATGCCGTACTGAATTCCGTATTGCAGATGAATCTTCTCGATGACATCGTTGTTGTCAACCGGAATAAAGACAAGGCGCTTGGAGAAGTGCTGGACGCAAGCCACACAACAGCTTTCGCGTACAGTTCGAATGCCAGCATCCGCGTAGGCGATTACAGCGACTGCGCGGACGCACATATGATTGTAATTACAGCAGGTCCTTCGATCCAGCCGGGGAACCATGACCGCAACACGCTTCTTTTGCAAAACATCGAAGTCTGTGACAGCGTGATGGCCAGCATTACGCGTTACACGAAGGAAGCGATCATTATCATCATCTCTAACCCGCTCGATATTCTGACATATCATTTCCAGAAAAAATACGATTATCCGGTGAACCGGATCTTCGGAACCGGTACACTGCTGGATACAGCGCGGTTCAATAAAATGCTCGGTGATCTCTGCCATGTCGACGCGAAGAACGTGGTCGGCTTCGTCCTTGGCGAGCATGGCGCGACGTCATTCATACCGTGGAACACCGTGAACATCGTAGGTGTACCTTTTAATGAACTGGCTTCCAAATTCGGTCTTGCAAAGCCAATCGACAAGGATCAACTGCTCCGCGATACCAAAATTGTCGGTCCGCACATCGTCGATCTGAAAGGTTATACGAGTTCCGGTGTATCTCTTGCGGCCTGCCGCATCATCGGCGCCATCGTGCGCAACGAGCACTGCATTGTTCCTGTCAGCACGGTCATGCGCGGACAATACGGCTGCGACGATGTAGCAATGAGTCTTCCGTGTGTACTGTCCGAAAACGGCATTGACCGTGTGCTGGAACTTCCGCTGGATGACGAAGGCATGCGTGATTTCCGGATCAGCCACGATCACCTGCGGGAACTGCTGAATCAAATTTAAAGATCACAGGTTTTTCGGTGACGGTCATCTCTCCCATGCTGACTTCCACGCGGGAGCCGTCGATCAGATTTGTATAACTGCCGTCCGGTATGACAGGAGATCCGGCAGCGCCCTCTGTCAGCCGTGCGAGCCGGATGACGCAGGGGCGGGAGCCCAAAGGAAAAATTCCCGCAAAAGCGGCTGTTCCGGCTGCCGCAGCAGTTCCTGTGGCGGCTGCGCCAGTTCCGGAAACCTCTGCAGACGGCTCACTATTTTGTACATGAATGGCGCCAAGGACATTTTCCTGCATAGCACTCACATGGTAGCTGCTGTTTGCAAAGACCGGATCCTGCACAATTTCATGGAGCCTTGCAATCTCCTGTGAGAGGTCGAGCGGCCTCGTGTTGACGCCAAGCGTGCCGTCCCAGTCAACGGGATCTTTGTCAAAGAGCGATGGTGTTCTGGCGGCACCTGCCTCCTGACCGGCATAAATAAGCGTCGTTCCCTTCTGAAAGAAGACAAAGGCAAGCCAGTTCCGGAGCGCCTGCTCCTGCGGAATCAGGAATCGCGCGCGGAGTCTGTCATGATTCTCCAGAAAACGCAGCTTGTCATAATTGTCCGGGTACATCGCTTCCTGCCGGTTCAGCGCCTGCGCATATGAAGCAAGCGGCTCCTCACCGGTCAGATACCGGTTGAAATCCCAGTAAACGTCGTATTCATAGCTGATATCGAACGCGCGGAAAATCTCCGAATCCGACGCGCAGGTGATTCCGCGCCTTCTGTTGTCCAGAATAAACTCCGGCTCCACTGACTCCGCAAGCCAGATGCAGCCCGGCCGCACCTCTTCAATCTCCTGCCTTGCCTGCATCCAGAATTCTATGGGAATCATCGGCGCGACATCGCATCTGAAGCCGTCCACGTATCTTGCCCAGATCTTCAGCGTTTCGATCTGATAGTCCCAGAGTGCCCGGTTGTTATAATCAAGATCAATCACATCCCACCAGTCACCTGTTTTGTTTCCGAATGAGCCGTCTTTCTTATGGAAAAACCACTCCGGATGCTCCTTTGCAAGAACCGAGTCCGGCGATGTGTGATTGTAAACCACGTCGATGATGACTTTCATGCCTTTCTCATGAATGTCATTTGTAAGATTCACAAAATCTTCCATCGAGCCGAACTCCGGATTGACCGCGCGGTAATCCCTGATTGCATACGGAGAACCGAGCGTGCCCTTGCGATGCTTCTCCCCGACCGGGTGAACCGGCATCAGCCAGATAATATCCGTGCCGAGCGCCCGGATTCTGTCAAGATCCTGCCGGAGTGCCTCAAACGTGCCTTCTTTACTGTAATTGCGGATAAAAACCGAATAGATCATTTTTGTCCGAAGTGCTTTGCCGGTATTGTCTGCCATGTTATCCTCCTGTTAAGAATCCAGATCCCGCTTCTTCCACGCGTCATGCGTCTGATTCAGATAATCCGCGATTTCGTTCAGTCCCTGCTGGGAGTACTCGAAATCTTTCACTATCTTCTGCTCCTCCGGCGTCTTCGCATACGCGTAAGGCCCCGGCCAGACCGTACAGCGAAGGACGGCCGGCCCCCGCTTTTCCGGAGGCGTGAAGTGCACGTTTTCGAGCGGCTCCCGCGCTACACGGTAGCACATCATCTCATAACTTCCGTAATATGCCTCGCCGTACTCATAGTGCACAATACTGAACAGGTCTTTTGCGATTACTGCCATCTTCCGGTCCCTCCGCGCAGTACTCAGTCATTCTCCCGAAGCCACTTTTCCACGACGGTGCAGTATTTTGCATGGTCATCGACAAAACACATATGTCTGCACCCTTCAAACAGCTCCCAGTGTGCGTCCGGAATGCGGTCGTACATTGTTTTCGCAACCAGCGGCGTACACAGATCATCCGTTCCGCTGATAATCAGGCAGGGCACGTGGATCTCGCCCAGTCTGTCCGTGTAGTCAAAATTCCGGAGTGTCCCCAGCGGCGTGTATTCATTCGGTCCCCATGCCGTGCGGTAAGCCTCGTCTCCGGTGACCTTCTTTCTGCGGAGGCACTCGGGCGCGTCCGCAGAAACCTTGCCCATGCAATGCAGTTCCATGTAGTGATCATTTGCCTGCAGATACCGTTCGTCCTGATAGTTTCCGGACGCCTCCGCTTCTGCAATCGCCTGCTGCTCCTCTTCCGGAAGATACCGGATCATACGGTGCTGCTCCCTGCCCCAGAGCTGCGAGGAAGAAAGCGTGCTCGAAAGCACTGCCGAACACACACCCTGCGCACCCTCGTCAATCAGATAGGCAAGTTCCAGCATTCCGCCCCATGACTGCCCCAGAAGATGGAACTTCGTGAGCCCGAGATGCTGAATCAGTGCCTTCAGCTCCCGCATCCATGTATCCAGTGTCCAGAGCTGCGGCTGTCCGTCAAGGTACGATTTTCCGCACCCGATCTGATCATACGAAATGACTGCGCGTCCATCGTCCGCGAAACAGTCCAGCACTTCAAAATAATTATGTGTGCTGCCCGGGCCGCCGTGCAGCAAAATGATCGGTGCCTTCGCAGTGTCTGTTCCCTTCTGCGGTTCCACGATCCGATAATATGTTCTGCCGGAAAGAAACGGCAGATAGCCTTCCGTTATTTTATACATCTTCAATGCTCCTATATTTCTTCGGCCCCGCATAGCTTGTCCGCGATCGTCACAATCCAGGCTTCTCTGGAAGCCGGCACATGGAACAAAGTAAGCGGCCACATATGCGTCCGGATTATGCTCTGCTCCTTCTGATCGAGTCCGAAATCGCGCGCGGCATTCTCGGCGGCGATCTCCGGATGATGGTAGCCATGCAGCTTGTCGCCGTGCGTATGCCAGTCATATAGAAAATAATCGTGCAGAAACGCGGCCCGCACGAGTCTTCGTTCATCGCATCCTGCATGAAGCGAGCGGTTCAGCGCGAAAGCGGTTTTCGCAACGCGCAGACTGTGGCTATAGGTGGTCACTTTTCCGTGCTGGATATATTTTTTCATCCGCAGCGCCTTCTGATCCAGTGCGATCGGCCGGATCAGTTTATCGAACTGCGTCTCTTCTGTATCTGTGAGAGTCATCTTATCGCCTCCCGGGGTGTTCCGCCCGCCGCAAATCACTTCCTGCGCTCCGCTCTGTCCGCGGCAGTTCCAAGTTTCTCCTGCAGGGCAGCGAGCGCTTCCTTGAGCTTTTCCGCGCCGGCCTTGCCGTCGGCGTTACGGAATTCCTGAATACTGTTCAGATGGTACTTCTGGCGGGGAGACATGCCTGCCGCATATCTGCGCATCCGCTCGCTCATTTCGCCGGCTTT
>ONGY01000072.1 GCA_900317475.1 uncultured Lachnospiraceae bacterium
GCCTGTTTATACAGCTTCTCGGAAAATTCATAACCGGAGATGTGTGCGATTCCGGGATAGTTTTCGATATCAGGAGTATTAACGATCTGACCGCCGTAGGAGGCAGATTCGAATACAACAGCAGATTTTCCGGCGCGGGACGCATAAATACCGGCTGTGAGCCCGGCCGTGCCGGCGCCGATGATGATAATGTCAGTTGTCATAAGGTGTACCTTTCTCCCGTTGTCCGGGAACATGACGGGGAGTGAGTCTTTGGCTTTGATAATTCCGCGGGAAATCGTCAGACCCGCGGAATCGGTGAATCTGCGTGAGCAGGGGGCGATGCAATCACTGGCCCTTCCCACTTTTCAATATCTGCAGATTTGCACTGCAAAATGAATTACAGCAGTTCTTTTACCGCCTCGCGCACATTTTTCATGTCTTCTGTCGGTTCAAAACGGCGTACGACATTTCCTTCGCGATCAACAAGGAATTTTGTGAAGTTCCACTTGATTTCGGAATTATTCTTGTAGTCGGGATCAATTTTCTTCAGCATCGTATTCATCAGCATCGCCTTCGGGCCCTTGCCGAAGCCTTCGAACGTCTTCTGACTCTTGAGAAACTTATAAAGATCGAGCGCGTTTTCACCATTGACATCGCTCTTCTTCATCTGGTCGAACTTCGTATTGTATTTCAGAGTGCAGAAAGTGTGCACCTCTTCATCGGTTCCCGGTGTCTGGCCGGCGAACTGGTTACAGGGCACGTCGAGAATCTCCAGGCCCTGATCGTGAAATTCTTCGTAGATATCCTCGAGATCCTTATACTGCGGAGTAAAGCCGCAGCCCGTGGCGGTATTGACGACAAGAACAACTTTGCCGCGGAATTCATTCATGGAAAGCCCGGAACCATCTCTCTTTGTAACAGAATAATCGTAAAAACTGCTCATAGAATACCTCCTTGTATGTTTGAGGCAAAACCAATGGAAACTGGTTGCCGAATATCTTGCAGAGGCGAATATAGCACCCGGTGTGACAACACTGTCTGTGGTTTTATCGAATGTAGAATTCGGCACATAAGTACCGTTGACATAAAACTACTATATTTGAAGCACACTTAACTATATTTGACAATATTATATTTAGCACAATATAAAAGCTGCGTCAATGAAAAGAATAAAACGGCAGGGAATGGAACCAAACAGACGTGTCTGTTGTATTAATAGTGAAAGTACTTTCGAAAATGAGAAGAAGGAGCGGGTTCTGTAATGAGACAGCCGGTAGAGGAGCTGATAGAAAAATATAAAGATACCGTTTTTCGTGCTGCGCTCAGTGTCAGCCGGAATCCGGAAGATGCCGAGGATGTGGTGCAGGATACATTTATTCAATATATGAATTCGCCGCGCCAGTTCGAGAGTGAAGACCATATCAAGGCCTGGCTGATCCACGTAGCCATCAATAAGTCGAGAAATGTTATAAACAGTTTCTGGAATCGAAAGCGTGTGAAATTTGATGACTATCTGGAGAACACGAATTTTCGGGAACCAGAGGACCGAAGGCTTGTAGAAGCGGTTTTCTCGCTGCCGGAAAAGCAAAGGATTGTTATACACCTTTACTACTACGAGGAATATTCCGTGCGTGAGATTGCAGAAACACTTCATATCTCCGAGGGAACGGTGAAAAGCAGACTGGCGAGAGGCAGAAATGAACTTCGGAGTATCTTAAAGGAGGAATGGGACGATGACGAATAAGGAAAAATACAAACGGGCATTTTCATCACTGCATATGCCGGAGAGCTATGTTTTGGACCTTAATGGGAATAGCACGGAAAGAGAAAATGCTCTTCACGGGAGGTGGGCGGAACAGAGAAAGCGTTTCCGGATTGCAGCAGCTGCCGCCTGTGTAGTACTTGCGCTGTGCGTCGGCGGGGCATCTGCGTATGCGGCGGATCTGGGAGGTATTCAGAGAACCATTCAGGTATGGATCCACGGTGATCAGACAAGTGCCGTCGTGACAATAAATGATCAAGATGGCGTGACGAATTACAGCCTGACAGATAATGACGGTCGTCTAATTATGAGCGGCGGAGGCGTGGCAATGGAAGCAGACGGCAGTGAGAGGCCGCTGACAGAATCGGAAGTACAGGACTATCTGAATCTTCCGGAGACGGAAACAGAAGGGGATCGTGTATATCTTTTTTATAAAGATCAGAAAATTGACATCACAGAGATGTTCGGCGAAGATGGATTATGTTTTATCACTGTCAGTGACGGCGATGAAACGCAGTATGTGACCGCCGCACGGAATGGCGGGATGGCGTCCAGTCCGAAAAGGTATATTGAGAAAAGCGAACTGCCGGCGGAGTGGTTCCAGTAATGCGCTGAGGAAGGGCCATCCATAAAGGAGCTCCTGATGATAATTCCTATTTCGTCAGTGTTTTAGCGGCGATCGCAAAAACCCGCTCGAACTCGGCGATGAGGTCGTCGATGCCCTCGATTCCGACAGAGAGTCGGAGCAGGCGGTCTGTGATGCCGTTCTTGTCGAGCAGTTCCTTCGGGACTTCTGCGTGGGTCTGGGTGATGGGATAGGTGATAAGCGTCTCTGTCCCGCCCAGGCTCTCCGCGAAGTAGAAGAGCTCCACGTTCTCGAGGAACGCGATGGCGAATTCCCGCGAAGGGACTTCGAAAGAGATCATTGCGCCGTACCCACGGGCCTGTTTTTTCATGATCTCGTGTCCCGGATGATCCGGAAGGCCGGGATAGAGAACACGGGTCACATACGGAGAGTTCTGAAGATACTCGGCGAGTTTCTGCGCATTCGAGCAGGCCCGCTCCATACGGACGGAGAGGGTTCGGATGCCGCGGATCATGAGCCAGCTGTCAAAAGGCGAAAGAGCCGAGCCGTTGGTTGTAGAAGAAAAGCGGATGCGTTTTGCGGTTTCCGGGTCCTTCAGAACAACAAAACCGCCGATGGTGTCGTGATGACCGCCGATGAACTTTGTTCCGCTGTGAACAACGATGTCGGCGCCGAGATCAAGCGGGTTCTGAAGGCAGGGTGAGAGAAATGTATTGTCGACGATCAGCGTAAGGCCGTGTGCCTTCGTGATCTTCGAAAGAGCCTCAATGTCGGTTACATGCATCATCGGATTGGTCGGTGTCTCAAGGTAGACGGCCTTCGTGTTTTCACGGATATACCCGGTGATGTCCTCGCGGCTGATGTCAACAGTGGTGAATGAAAGGCCGCATCTTGCTTCGAGGTCAGCGAACATACGGACTGATCCGCCATAGAGGTCCTCGTCCACGATGATGTTGTCACCGGCGCTGAAAAGGGTCATTACGGCGCCGATGGCAGCCATGCCGCTCGCAAAAGCTGCGGCATCGCAGCCGTTTTCAAGATGCGCCATGATGGATTCAAGCTGCTGACGCGTCGGGTTGGACTGGCGGGTATAGGTAAAACCGGTAGTTTCGCCAAACTTACGGTGCGTGAATGTCGCTGACTGATAAATGGGAAAACTGAGAGGATGGTAATGATCCTCAAGCGACAGGTCCGTGCTCTGACACTTTGTGTCAAAAGAGATGTTCCATTTGCCGCCGTCAACCTTTCCTTCATCGGCGATATCTGTGTTGAATTTCTTTTCAACGCTCATTATCACTTTCTCCTTTCGGCCGCTCTTGTAGGCATTTCTGATTATTCATCTTTCAGCTGCCCGAGCGCCTTCTTCAGAACACAGCGCGGGCAGGCAATATTGATCCGCTCGAAGAGCGCGGTCTCCGGGCCGAAGATACGGCCTTCATCAAACCAAAGTTTCGCCTTGTTCTGCACGAGATCATGCAGTTCCTCGTAAGTTTTGCAGATTCCGCTGAAATCAAGCAGAAGAAGGTAGGTGCCTTCCGGTTCTACAAGCCGGATGCCGGGCAGATTTTCGCAAAGATAGGAGCGCACAAACTCGAGATTGCCATTAAGATACTGAAGCAGAGAGTCAAGCCAGGGAGCGCCCCCGCGCCATGCGGCTTCGGTCGCTGTGAGGCCCGCCGCATTGCCCTGCGAATATCCGCTGGCAGCGTTCTCATGCCGGAAAGCCTTCCGCAGCTTTGAGTCCGGGACGAGAATGTTGGCCACCTGCAGTCCGGACAGGTTGAAGCTCTTGCTTGCAGAAGTGCAGACAACCGCATTCGACGTTTCCGCCCCGCCCAGAGCGAGGACAGATGTGAAATGATGCCCCGGCAGAATGAAGTCGCAGTGAATCTCATCGGAGAGAAGCACGACGCCGTTCTCGCGGCAGAGCGAAGAGACCTTCCGAAGTTCGTCCGCTGACCAGACGCGGCCCACCGGATTGTGCGGCGAACACAGAAGCATAAGATGAACATCCGGATCAGCGAGTTTTTGCGCCAGATCGTCAAAACGCATCTCATAATGAAGGCCTTCGGAATCGCTCCGGATAAGGCTGCTCGAAACGCAGACGCGGCCGTTCAGCTCAATGGTTTCGCGGAAGGGGTAGTAGACCGGCTCCTGTATAAGGACTTTTTCGCCGGGCTTCGTAAACGCGCGGACTGCACAGGCGATCGCGTAGACGACGCCGGGAGTCACTGTATTCCATTCGCGCTGTATGGAAAGACCATAGCGGGTCAAAAACCAGTTCTCCATCGCGTCAAAATAAGAATCGTCCGGATCGGTATAGCCGAAAATGCCGTGTTCTGTGCGGCGTTTCAGTGCATCGAGAACGCAGTCGGGAGCCCGGAAATCCATGTCGGCGACCCACATGGGTAGAAGATCTGTGCGGCCTGTCCGCTGTTTTTCAAAATCGTATTTAAGACAGGATGTTCCCTGCCGGTTGAGAACTGTGTCAAAATCGCAGGACATTTTGTTTCCTCTCAATCTCGTAAGTTTTATTGCTACTATTCAAATAAATCCTATAAGAATAGTATGTAATAGTGAAACCGAGTATAACAGATATCTTTCCTGGAGGGAACATAAATCTGCTGGTCAGCAGACAGAATCCGCGGCTCGAAGCTGAGACTGC
Organism: uncultured Lachnospiraceae bacterium; assembly: GCA_900317475.1. Classification (GTDB taxonomy): domain Bacteria; phylum Bacillota; class Clostridia; order Lachnospirales; family Lachnospiraceae; genus CAG-791. The sequence continues at coordinate 4,996 of ONGY01000072.1, forward strand.
GGCGGCTGTGCCTGCAGGATCCCCAAATATGTCAGTATTTTGAAAAATGTTTTCGCGACAACAAAATTTGACCGAAATTTACGGTATTATGTAATCGTTGGATCATCAATGGAAGACACCGGATAGCTGCATGCAGGTGAACCATGATGAGACCCTGCGGCGGAAATTTCGATGGGCACAAGGTACAAAAAAGTCTTACAGGAGGATTCGCGATGAAAACTTTTGAAATACAGGTAAAGAATGCACTTGGTATCCATGCGCGCCCGGCAGCGCTGATCGCACAGGCGTGCACAGACATGAAGAGTCAGGTTACTCTTGAAGCCAACGGAAATACAGCAGGAGGAGCCAATGTTCTTCAGATTCTGAAACTCGGCGCAGTCAAAGGGACAACAGTGAAGTTCACGGTTGAGGGACCGGACGAGGAAGAGGCTGTCCAAAAACTGAAAGAGGTTCTCTCTGAAATAGCACCGAAGGAAAAACAAGTCAGTGTTCTCCGGGTTGCTTTCTTCGGGACAAAGGACTATGACCGTATTTTCTTCAGCGAGCTTTCGAGAGAGAAGGGCGAGGGCACTTATAACACAGATATCCGGTATTTCGACAGCCGGCTCACACCCGAAACCGCTCATCTGGCAAATGGTTTTGACGCGGTATGCATCTTCGTCAATGATGAGGCTCCGCGTGAGGTTATCCGCACCCTGCATGACGGCGGCGTGCGGCTGATTCTCCTCCGCTGCGCAGGCTTCAACAACGTAGATCTCAAGGCCGCCAAGGAGTATGGAATCACCGTACTTCGTGTGCCGGCATATTCACCGTATGCTGTCGCAGAGCATGCGATGGCACTTATTCAGACTGCAAACCGCCGCATTCACAAGGCATATTTCAAAGTAAAGGATAATAATTTTGCGCTGAGCGGACTCCTGGGACTCGATCTTCACAACAAGGTTGCCGGAATCATCGGCACGGGGCGCATCGGCCAGTGCATGGCACATATCTGCAAAGGCTATGGAATGACAGTTCTCGGGTGGGATGCTTACCCGAACAAAGCGCTCGAAGAAGAAGGCCTCCTCACGTATGTTTCCAAAGAGGAGCTGTTCAGAAAGGCGGACCTCATTTCGCTTCATGCACCGCTCATCATGGGCGAGAATGGAACATATCACCTGATTGACGCGAAGGCTATTGCAATGATGAAGGACAGTGCCATGCTCGTGAACACATCCCGCGGCGGGCTCATTGATACGGAGGCGCTTATCGAGGCACTGAAGAATGGTAAGTTCCACGCTGTGGGGCTTGATGTGTATGAAGGAGAAGACGAGAACGTCTATACCGACCGTTCGGACGAACCGCTCCGCAATGATGTGACGGCAAGACTTTTAAGCTTCCCGAACCTCGTTCTTACAAGTCATCAGGCATTCTTCACCAGAGAAGCACTGCAGGCAATTGCGGCGGTTACCATGGAGAATGCCCGGAACTTCAATGAAGGATTTCCATACGGCGATGCGGAGGTAAAGGCGAAGGGCTGAGAAGCGTGGGCCGGCTGATTGAAGAACAGCTGGCGCGGCTCCGGGATTGTCAGTACGGATTCACGTGAATCATGATGTGCTTTACGTCCGGGAATTCTTTCTCGACGGCATTGTGGCAGCGTTCAGCGATCGCATGGGCTTCGCGGAGAGACATGTCCCCGTCGACCGCTATTTCCGCGTCGACATAGATCTTACTGCCGAACTTGCGCGTGTGGAGAAGATCGAGATGCTGGACGCCTTCTTCGTCCGTGAGAAGCTTTGCAATTTTGGCTTCTTCTTCCGGACTGCAGGAGGTGTCCAGCATTTTGTTCATTGCTTCGCGGATGACGTCGATCGCAACTTTGAAGATAAAGATGCAGATGACAAGGCTGGCGATCGGATCAAGTACCGGAAAACCGAGCATTGCACCGCCGATGCCGATGAGGGAACCAATGGAGGAGAATGCATCGGAGCGGTGATGCCAGGCATCCGCCATGAAAGCGTCTGAATGAAGGATCAGGGCATAGTGACGGGTGTACCAGTACATGCCCTCTTTTACCACGATGGAAACAATTGCCGCAATGAGCGCGATGCCCCCCGGTGCCTCGAGTTCATCGAGATGTCCGCCAAAGATTTTGGCGAGACCGGAATAGCCGATGGCGCAGCCGGTCGCGATGAGGACGAGCCCGAGCAGAATGGATGCGACGCACTCGAAGCGGTCATGTCCGTACGGATGCTCGCGGTCCGGCGCTTTGCGGGACATATGAACCCCCACGAACGCTATGAAAGTAGCAAAAACATCTGACAGCGAGTGGACAGCATCCGATACCATGGCTCCGGAATGGCCAAGGATTCCGGCAGCAAGCTTAAATGCGGAAAGAGCAATATTACCTCCGATCCCGACGCTGGATACGCGCGCGATGATCCTGTTTTCACGGCGTTCTTCTTCACCGCCGCTGTAAGAGGCAGCAGTGGAGTTTGCTGTTTTGTTTCCGGCTGTGCCGTCATTCTTGTCTTTATCTTTATTATTGTCCATACCTGTACTTGTGTATGTATTCATAACCTTGTTCCTGTCCATAATCTGTTCTTCTTTCATCGATCTTATCTTCCCGGATCTTCGTTCCGCAGATTTTGCGGAAACTGTATCCTGATAAAAATAAAAAGCACCTGCGGGATTCCTGTCCCGCAGATGCTTTCGTCTGCTGTTGTAAACAACCCGGTCTGTTAAGACCTGTTAGGAAAAATAGCGTATTCGTCTTTAAAAGGGCGGACTGCTGTTTTCAATGCTGATATGATGTCACGACCGGAGGGAAAAAGTCAAGAAGTTCTAACTATTATTTCTTTGTTCCATCAGAAAATGTTTTGGAGAAACTCCGTAGTAGGACTTGAATGTTTCGATAAAGGACTTAAGATTCGGAAATCCGTGGTCCATTGCAATCTGGGTGACGTTTTTCTCGGGGAATCGGATCATGTCGTTATAGGCCATGTCCAGCCGTTTGAAAAGAAGATAATCTTTAAAGCATTCTCCGGTCTGTTTCCGGAACAGCCTGGAAAGGTAGGAAGAATTGAGATTGAGAGCGGCTGCCACGTCATCGAGGCGGACCTTTTCCCGGTAGTGGGCATTGAGGTAATCAATTGCCCGGTAAACATGATCAGCGATTTTGTCCTGCTCTGCCCGGGTGTTTTCTTTTATAGAGGCACAGTTTTCGAAGAGAAAAACAAGAATTTCAAAAAGCAGAGCCATGATTTTCACATCATGAAACGCATCAAGATTATTATCGATTTCCGCAATCCGGCGAAGACGCGGCACAAGATATGCATTTTCCTCCGGGGAGAAATACTCTTTGAACCGGACTGAATCAATGAGGGTATAGTATTTGCGGATAAAATCGTAATCCACCAGAATTGCAACCGATTCGATTTCTTCTTCCACGGATGACCTTGTGGAGGAGTGAACATCACCGATATTTATCACAACGGCTTCGTTAGCGCTCACATCGCGGCCGTGGCCGCCGATATGCATCACACTGTGCCCTTCAAGAAGGCAGTCCATCTCCAGAGCCCGATGCCAATGCGGCATGACAATGTCTGCGACATCATAAGCACTGCGCTTCCGATAATAGAAAATCTGCAGCGGAAGAGCTGCACTGTAGGACACGTTCTGTAATAATTCCTGTGAACGCAACGAACACCTCCCTGATCTTAGAAAATTCGGGTTCTTTTCATCCTTTCACCGCAATCGGGCTGGTGTAGGCTTTCTTTCCGTAGTTATCGATGATCTCGACACGCACATAGGTCTCGCCGGGCTCAATCTCATAATCTGCCGCATGGTTCCCGACAAGGCTCATCACGCGATTCTTTGTCCAGATGTGATTGCTGTATGTCACCATCGTCATCGCATCGGTCGAGCTTTCGATATGGAGAATTCCTTTCTCGGAATCAATCGCCGCTTCCAGGAACTTTGGCCCCTGACTTGCATAGAAGCCTCCGGTTTCAAGCGCATGGATGATGTCATTCCGTGTAAGAGATGCTGCCTTCACCATGGTAAAGCTCTGGCACTCGTCACCGTCATAGCCATGGGCGTCATCACCGGCAACGGCCGGCATGCGGATTCCGTAGTGCGTTGCCCAGATATCAAACCAGGCAGATGAGTCACCCCTTGCTCCGTTCCACGGAATGGTAGAAACACCGTTGAAAATCTCCGCGGCAGTAAGTCCCTTCATGTCCCGGATAGCGGAAGGGTCCATGACCGACCAGGACGGATGCGCAAGAATGGCTATGCCGCCGTCCCTGCGGATCGTGTCGATGATTTCCTGCGGCCTTGGATGACGGTTTTTCTGAAGCGGACGGATATCCTGCTCCGGGCATGAGGTCATACCGATGCCAAGGATATGTGCGCAGGATGTATCTCCGGGAAGATCCGTGTTTGCTCCTCCGGTGTCCCATTCGACACCGGACAGAAGCAGCATGTTTCCGGCTTCCACGGTTTCTGCTCCGAAATATCCGTCCTCGCCGGGTTCGACCGTGATGCCGGGGCAGCGATGATCCGTGATCGCGATAAAGTCGTAGCCGTTCTTCCGGTAGCGTTCGATTGCTTCTGACGGACTGACCCTTCCGTCGGAAAGCGTTGTGTGCATATGAAGATTTCCCTTAAACCATTGTCCCTCTTCGGGGAAGACTGATCGAAATGCCATGTTTCCCGGGTTCCCACTCTGCAAAATGTCAAAATCCGACATAAAATTGACCGCAAATGCGTCAAACAATGGATATCAATGTCACACATCCACCTTTATAATATTATCCAATTTCTAAATTTACTATCGATTGGTGGATTTATCAATGCTTGCTTATTTCAGCGTTGTAAGTGACGGCAGGACGCTTCGCGGGGTCGGACATATTCCGGATGGAGATAATCATGAGCTTCGCGGGGCCGGACAGATCCCGGACAATTCTTCGAAGTATCCCTGTCTTATTTTGATGCATGGCCTTACCGGCAATCGAAATGAACGCATGTTAGTCAATATTTCGCGAAAACTCGAAGAGAACAGAGTTGCGAGTCTGCGATTTGATTTCAACGGGCATGGAGAGAGTGAAGGGCGTCCGGAGGATTTTGTGGATCCGGACCAAATTTATGTGGGAGGTCATTCGGTTGGAGGACTTGATGCAGTCCTCCTCGCAGCGGAACACCCGGATGAAGTGAAGAAGCTTGTTCTCATCAGTCCGGCACTTACTACATATCACGAACTGGCGGAGCTTCTGTACGGCGATATGCTGACGGAAGTACTTGAGAACCACAGAGTGCCGCTCGGGAGTTTTAATGTTGGGCAGGCGATGCTCGAAGAGACGGCAAAGATCAATGGCTTTGAAACGGCATCCCATATTCAGCCGGAAGCACTTCTGATCCATGGAAGAATGGACCGGGACACTCCAGCTTACAACTCGGTTATGCTGAAAAAAATCTGGGGCGAACGGGCTGTCCTCCGGTTGATAGAAGGGGCAGATCACTGTTATCAAAGTGACGAGGCGAATCGGCTTCTATCTGATTCGATCGCAGAATACATTGTGAATAGGAGGAAATTATGAAAAAGAGACTGATAGTTACGACTGCATGCCTTGCAATGACGGCAGCAGCGCTCAGTGGCTGCGGCGGACTTGCGAGTGCCGGGCAGGCTGAAACTCAGGCAGAGGCTTCGGAAGCTTCTGCACAATCCCAGGCAGGAGGGACAGACACTTCCGCAGAGAGCACGGACGCGGCTTCTTCCGATGCCGGAACTGCCGACGGAGAAGTTACGCTTGAGTACTTCAATGTCAAATCAGAAGTCGTAGGTATTTACGATACCCTGATTTCAAAGTTTGAAGAGGAAAATCCGGGGATCAAGATTGAGCAGGTGAACGACCCCGATCCCACAACGGTGCTTCAGACCCGCATGTCCACTAATGATATGCCGGATATTCTGTCTCACTGGGCAACCGATCCGGTTTTCAAGGAGATGGTGAACAACGACATGCTGCTCGATATTACGGATCAGGATTTCCTGTCCAATGTGAAGCCGGACATGCTGGATACGGTCAAATATGACGGAAAGGTCTACTGCCTTCCGATTTCGACGAATACAGCCGGCGTGTTTTACAACAAGGATATCTTTGACCAGAATGGAATTGAGATACCGACAACCTATGAAGAGCTTGTGAATGTCTGCAAGACGCTTCAGGACAAGGGAATCACTCCGCTGGCTATGTTCAATCAGGACAGCCATGCCGGACAACTTCTGGAAATGCTGATGGTTACGGATCTGTCCGATGAGGAGAAGGACTTTTCTTCTATTCTGGATGGTTCCATGAAGGTTTCAGACGATGCCGGATTTAAGAGCGCTGCGGGTAAGCTTATTGAGCTCAATCAGTACAGCCAGGAAGACTCTTTTGGAACGACTTATGAGCAGGCAATCTCTGACTTCGCGAACGGACAGACCGCAATGATCATCGGCGGCATCTGGATGATTCCGACCATCAATGAAGACAATGCGGATCTTAACTACTCCACATTTGCGCTTCCGGCAAGCGAAGGAACGGAGACGAAGGTCGCTTATCAGAATGATCACTGCCTTGCGATCAGCTCTTCATGCGAACACAAGGATGAAGCTCTGAAATTCCTTTCCTTCATGTCGCAGCAGGAGAATGCACAGTATTATGCAGACAATGATGGATCGCCGTCTTATATCAGCGGAGTTGAGAGCAATGTAGAAGAGAGCAAGCCGCTCCTCGGATATTTTGATGAGGAAGGCAAGATTGCCATCTGGCCGGATCAGCTCTGGCAGCCGGGAATGTACAACGAAATGAATGGCTATGCGGATGAACTCGTACAGAGCGGGGATGTAGACACCTATCTCGAGAATATCCAGTCTGTCCTGAGCGGAGAAAATTAATCAGAAGTTAATGTATCCAGTGTGTGAGGCTGCAAATGTATAATTTTCGTCATCTGAAACGTCTGATTCCATTCTTTCTGTTTACAGTTCCGGCGGTTCTTCTCTACATTATTTTCATAATTTATCCGCTGGCGAATGGACTCTACTACAGCCTCACGGACTGGAATGGTGTTTCGAGAACATATAATTTTGTCGGTCTCGGGAACTATTTCGATGTATTCAAAAGCAACCGGTCTGTCATGATCATCCTGCGCACGATCATTTACGCGCTTGTTCTGACTGCCGTGTGCACAGTGCTGTCGGTGATTCTGGCAATCCTGCTGAATCCGAAAAGAAGGGGACAGTCGTTTTTCCGTTTTGTTTTCTTTTTCCCGGCAGTCTGCAGTTCGATCACAATCGGTCTTATTTTCAATCAGGTCTTCAGCAACCTGCTGCCGTCCATCGGCAAGGCACTGGGAATAAAGTTCCTGTCTGCTTCGCTCCTGAGCAGCAGTAAGACGGCGATGGCTGCAATTCTGCTTATCAATGCATGGAAGGAAGTCGCGATTCCGACAGTATTGGCTATTGCCGGACTTCAGACTATTCCGGAAGAAATCATCGAGTCCGCAAAAATTGATGGGGCAACATCAAGACAGACGTTCTGGAAAGTTACGCTTCCGCTTCTTATGCCGACCATTTCCATTATCATTATCCTGATTTTCCGCGACGGCCTTATGGTCTTCGATTATATTCAGGCAACAACAGGAGGCGGGCCCGGCTTTTCCACGATGTCCATTGCAGTCCAGATCTATCAGCATGCATTTTCCGAGATGAAGTTTGCGTATTCTTCGGCAGAGTCAACGCTTGCGTTTATCCTGATTTCTCTTATTGCTGTAGTACAGCTTAAAATCACAAAAATGAAGGACTGAAGCGGGAAACTGCGGAGGAGAGGCGGATTTTGACAAAGAAAAGGACAGGGACATTCATTCGGGGACAGAAATGAGGAGAACAAGCAGGAATGAGCACTAATCGTTCGACGCAAAAACTTCAGAGAAGGGCTCTTCGGAAGAAAAAGGGCGCCAGTGTTTTTCAGTACTTTCTGTTGATTCTGGGCACCGTTGTTATTCTGCTGCCGATGTACCTCACTGTTGTGACAGCGTTCAAAAGTCCGGAGGAGTCCGCACGCAATTTCTTCGCGCCGCCGACAAGCTTATATCTGGACAACATTATTTCGGTTGTGAACAAAGCAAATTTCTTCTATTACATACGAAATTCGTTTGTCATAACGCTGTTCTCCCTGCTGTTCTCCCTGCTGGGAATTATCCTGATTGTCTCGCTTGTATCCTATTCTCTGGCACGCAATTTGAACCACATTTATTTCAAATTGCGGCAAGGAATCCTGTGGTTTTAACCACGGGAGGAATTGCCGCCCTCATTTTCGGCCCGCATGTACTGGTTCTGAATATAGCGCTCTACTACGTCTTTACTCATATTTCCAAGTGTACTCATATAATAACTGTTGGACCAGAGATGTCCGCCCAACAATTTCTGATGCTTGATTTCTGGA
>ONGY01000134.1:0-1400 GCA_900317475.1 uncultured Lachnospiraceae bacterium
ACTGGTCGGATACTCCTCTCCTTCAGCAATATATTTATTCAGCAGATTCTTTACGCCGTTCCACTGGTTATATGTAGTGTTCTGCAATACCTCAGTCTGTGTCGCACAGTTCGATCCCGTTACTGTTCCCGTGTAATTCTGCATCTTCAGCGTGATGCCATAGGATGTATGATCGATGGTAGCCACCTGCGAAAGCTTATCTTCCGAATCATCCGGCTTCATAATCGCAAAGTAGAAGGTATCCGCCTTGGACAGCGGCGCGGAGGTCAGCTGATAATTCAGAGCTTTCAGAGCCGAGTAATCATAGTACGGGTCATCCCAGGCAATGATCGTGCTGTAATAATCCCCGTTGCGGCGGCCATTCATATTGATGCCGATGGTATTGTCAGACAGGAACGTACCGCCGGACACCTGCGGCGCGATGTATTTGCCGGAATAGGCATTCTGCAGCTCGTAATAATAGTTTGGCGTGCCGTCATCGTTATAATACTCTGTGAAGTCCCAAAGCATGGTATTGACCTTGGTGCCAACCCAGGAAATGGTGTCGCCGCTCTCATAGGCCTTCACCAGCATACCGTCATGGTCAATGGCGTAGTAGTCATATTGGAGGGTATTTTCATTCCAGATTCTTGTATAGATAATGACCTGGTCGCCATTCTTCACATCGTAGTCGATATTGCCATTTTCATCTGTGTCTCCGGATACGCTCACCTTGGTTGCTGTGTAGGTGACAAAATCGTCCTCATTCAGATTGGAGAGTTCGGCAAAGCTCAGCCAGCAGGAAGCATCATTGCCTGTTGTAAGATCCGCCCGGCTTTGGAAGGAGCCGTTCGATTTCAGCGCATAACCATTGCTGCTGAACTTATATTTGCCGCTGTATGTCCCGGTACCTTCTTCTACAGTAATGATGCAGTTGTCATCTGTATCCGACGCCTCCACCAATGAGATTGAATCACTGGCAATTCTAAGGTACTTTAATGCGCCGTTAACCTCTGTTGTGATGTAATATTCGGTGCCGCTAATATAGGTAAATGTCCACATCTGAATGTTGCTGTCCTTGGCCACGTAGACATTTTCCGTGCGTGAGATGGGATCCACTTTAATGGTCATTGTCTTTCCGGAAAGTCTTGTATTGCTGTTTGCGGCAGTCGACGTCATAGCATTGCCCGAGGTTGTGGTGGCGTATATAATGCCGTATGATTTTCCGTTAAGCCCATAGGGGTCGCTTTTCAAGGTTTTTGTAAGGATCACCTTGTTATTTGCTCTTGCATTCTGAACCTCTCCGATCAATCCGTTACCGCTATACCCCCATGCGCATTTATTGCCATTACTTCTCTGATAATATATATAGAACGCGCCCGAATCGGTATGCTGTTCAACAGTAAAAGCCATTGTTGCCT
>ONGY01000134.1:1408-3061 GCA_900317475.1 uncultured Lachnospiraceae bacterium
AGTAAAGTGCAGCCGAGCTGATATCCGAAGCATTCGTTTTCGCAATACAATTTCCGTTCAGACTGTTCTTTGCATAGTACCTCAGATTATTGTTGTCAATTGAGACATAGAACATATTTCCATCCAGCTCGCTGACATCGGCAGCAGTTTCCAGCGCATTCGGCTCCACCACTGCATACACCGAGAACTCATCCGTCATGAATTTCAGTTCAGCTGTAGTTCCTTCTGAATTAAAAGCAGTTGCAGCAGTTTCATCATTCCCTGAAATGTCCGTTTCCATCACTTCAACGCCCTCTGCGCCGAAGTGAACGACTTTCAGCTCGCTGACGGGGTCTTCCGGGGCATCAAGCAGTTTAATGCTCATAGACACATTTGCCTGTGGCTCGATCTTCTGATCGCCAGCCCGGATTTCAATATCGAACAAATGCGCATAGTTGTCCTTTGCAGTTTCTCCAGATACTGCCTCGACAGCCTTCTGGTAATATTCCTGATACCGCGCATCCTCCGGCAAAATCTCTTCAGCCTTCAGTTCGGCATCATTCGGGATTCCTGCATCTTCGCCATAAGTAACAGTGATTTCCCAAGTGTCGCCCTTCGCGTCGATCACAGTCTTTGTGATCTGCGCATCCGTCACTTTGATCGTAAACACTTCCCCGGTCTTCATGGTGACGGTCAGAGATTCCTCGCTCAGGAATGGAAGAATGCTGACCAGCGCCCAGTCGCCGCTCTCCACGGTCTGCGCGTTAATCTCTTCGATCTGCTCTTCGGTCAGCTCTGCGGAATACTGTACCTCCAGCCCGTTGGCTTCTTTAATCCCGCCAACTGTGCTGTCAGTCTCAACTTTCCCGACCCAAACCAGTTCCGGATTCGAAAACTCAATGCTCTCCACGTCCGCGACGAATTTCTTTGTCTCCTCGGAAACCGTCACATCACTCAGCGTGAGCGCATCTTGATCCGTTACTTCCGCAGAATCAATGTCATTTTCTCCGCTGTTCGTTCCCTCAATTATACCCAGCACTTCTATGAGGTTTGTGAAACTCACAAATCCGCCTCCGGGAAGGCTGAAATCGTACATTTTGCCGTTCACCGAGTACGAGAAGTCCACCGTATAGACGACGGCGTAGACAGAGAACTGTCTGGCCATGAAGCTGATTTCCGAATCGCTTTCTTTACGGCCCTCTTCCGCCGCATCCGTATGGATGGTCTGGCTTACTACTTCCGCTCTTCCGCTGTCCCTGACATGGATAATCTGCGGTTTGTCCCCGCTGGCAGCTATCTCGTCCGCCGCTATGGAAACACGAATAGGCCTGAGAGGTTCTATCTCATTTCCTTCTTTATCCAGGAAGGTGATATTGACAGCTTTCACCCTGACTTTGCGCGTTGTGTTCTCATCTGTTGTGTCATCCTGACCTCCCTGAATGCCGGAAGCCTTTCGGATCTTATTGAGAACGTCCTCCTCCTCCACCGGTGTAACGATCATTCTCGTTCCTTCCGGGAACGCGCCTGCCGGAGCCTTCGCACTTACCAGAAGATCGTCCTTCGATGCACTGCCGTCGGAGGTGTCCGTACTGCCGGCTACTTTACAGCTGAAGGACTGTGCCGGCATCGGCTCGGACTCTGTCCCGGTTTCCGTTTCTGTCTCTTCTGTCTCTG
>ONGY01000076.1 GCA_900317475.1 uncultured Lachnospiraceae bacterium
GTAATTGAATTCTGTTCCCGGACATCTTATACTCTTCATGAGCTGAATAAAGAAGCAGAGTAGGACAGGACGCGTCAAGTGCCGGATGAACAGGGAGTTGTCATCCGGACGAAAGGCCCCGAGGGGGCTTGCGGTGTCTTGTCCGCATCCCGCTGCTGCAAGAGCGTGTGTAGGAACCTCCTCCTGCAGTAAGGAAAACTGCGAAGGAGGTGTTTTATATGGCAAAAGAAACTTCAGCAGGGAATCAGTATCGTATTTTGGAAAACTGGAAGCTTTCCATGCAGGAATTCCGGAAGCTGAAGGTAATTGTATTCTGCGGAATGATGGGGGCTCTGGCAATCGTCCTGAGTTACGCGGGGACGATCCGGATCGGACCGTATATGCGCATCGGGTTATCGGGAGTGCCGGGTCTTGTGGTCGACTTTTCTTTCGGCCCCGGAGTCGGCGCTATATTTGATGCGTCGATGGACGTACTCAAGTACTTTCTAAACCCGGACGGTGCATTTTTTCCCGGCTTTACGCTGAGTGCGATCCTGAGAGGTGTCATATACGGCTCATTCCTGTATCGGAGAAAAATATCCTTCATTCGGGTACTGATTCCGGAAATTATCGATAAAGCGTTTATTAACGTAGGGCTCAATACGCTCTGGCTCAATATTCTGTACGGCAAGGGATTTCTTGCGCTCCTGCCGAACCGCATTATTTTGAATCTGGTTGAGCTTCCGCTTGATACGATTGTTGCCTATCTCATTCTCAAAACCGTGGAACGGACCATCCTGAAGGAATTCCGGAATGATGCCGAGCCGCGGGAAATGGTTGGGAACGAGTGACAGGCGTCCTTCTCATATGGCAGAAGGAGCAGACAGGACAGACGCTCTCTTACTGTGGAGAAGGGCCAGCAAGGACAGGCATACTCCTTCCAGGACTCAAGGACCGGACAGGACAGGCGCTTTCCTTCCGGGGCAGACGGGCCGGAGCGAACTTACAGGGTGGGTTATGAAGACAAAACAAATCGCACAGACGAGAGAGATGCTGGAGAAAGAGGGAAAAGGCATGCCTGAGGAATCCAGGCAGGACTTTCCGACACGCACGTCCATGCTGTTTTACTTCCTTAAGGGCAGTAAGCGGTATTTCGTTCTGTGCGTTTTATTTTCCATGTGTGTCTCTTTCCTTGACCTTGTGAACCCGAAACTCATCGGCTATACCGTCGATTCGGTCATCGGAAACGAAGCAGCGCTTCTTCCGTCATACGCGGCATGGCTTCTGCAGTTTCTCTTCGGGAGCACGGAAAATATACACGGCAGAGTCGGTCAGATGGCAGTTGTCGTTATTGTCGTTGCTGCCGTCAGCGGTGTGTGCCGGTACTTCACGAATCTTTTCAACTCCATCGGGTCCGAGTCACTGGTTCTGCGCATGCGGAACCTTCTTTTCGATCACACGCTGCACCTTCCGTTTGCGTGGCACAACAAAAATCACACGGGAGACATCATTCAGCGCTGTACTTCGGATGTGGAGACCGTGCGCTCCTTCATTTCCGAGCAGCTCGTGCAGCTGTTCCGCATCATTATCCTGATCGGCTTTTCCATGTATTTCATGGCGGAAATCAACGGAACGCTTACGCTCATCGCATTTTGCTTCATTCCGGTCATCGTTGGGTATTCACTCATCTTCTTCCGCAAGATCGGCAGTGCATTTGAGCACGCCGATGTCGAAGAGGGAAAGCTCTCGGCCATCGCGCAGGAAAACCTTACCGGCGTGCGCGTCGTGCGCGCGTTCGGGCGTGAGGAATACGAGAGAGAACGGTTCGAATCCAAAAACCGGGATTATACAAAAATGTGGATCCGGCTGATGAAGCTGATGTCTGCATTCTGGGCAATCGGTGATCTCATGTCGAGCGCGCAGATCATCACGCTTATGGCTGTCGGTGCCGTCATGTGCGTCCGCGGGAATCTCACCGCCGGCCAGTTCATCGCTTTTGCCACCTACAGCAGCATGATCGCCTGGCCGATCCGCGCCATCGGCCGCGTCATCTCCGGCATGTCCAAGGCCGGCATTTCCATCGACCGAATCCGCGAGATCATGAACGCGCCGGTCGAAAAGGATGATCCGAAGGCCGGCGAGCCGGATATTCACGGAGACATTTGTTTTGACCATGTAAGTTTCCGGTACAGCCCGGAACTTCCGGATGTGCTCTCCGATGTTTCCTTCACAGTCCGCAGAGGTGAGACCGTCGGCATCCTCGGCGGCACCGGATCCGGCAAGTCCACTCTGATGTATCTTCTTGACCGGCTTTATCAGCTGCCGAAGGAGAGCGGCACGGTGAGTATCGGCGGCGTCGATATTCAGAAATTCCGGATGGAGTATCTTCGCAAAAACATCGGACTCGTCCTGCAGGAGCCCTATCTCTTCTCAAGATCACTCGGAGACAATATCCGCATTGCGGGAAACAATGTGACGCAGGCGGATGTGGATGAGGCGGCCCGGATCTCCTGCCTTGACGAGGCCGTTGGGAAATTCAGGGACGGCTATGACACACCGGTCGGCGAACGCGGCGTCACACTTTCGGGCGGCCAGAAGCAGCGGGCGGCAATCGCACAGATGCTCGTGAGAAAGCCTCCGATCATGATTTTTGATGATTCGCTTTCTGCCGTGGATGCCGAGACCGATGCGAAAATCCGCCATGGGCTGAAGCAGGGAACCGGCGATGCGACAGTCATTCTCATTGCGCACCGCATCACCACGCTGATGCAGGCAGACCGCATCATCGTTCTTGACAAGGGAAAAGTTGCCGAAGAGGGAACGCACGAGCAGCTGCTTGAAAAGAACGGAATTTACCGGAGAATCTATGATCTTCAGCTTGCGGGAAGCAGATTATAGCACCTGCCGGAAGTATTCCCCGGGAGGATATTACACCGGCAGAAGAGGATAACACGGCTGCTGCGGAAGAGATCACCGCGGTGGAAGAGATAAACATCGACATTTCTGAAATATATGGGAACCATCAATGGAAGAACAGGAAGAATATAAAAATCTGCACCTGCGGCTTTTCGGAATTCCGAAGATTATTCCGTATGTGCGTCCGTATCTGAAAAAGATCGTCTGGATGGTCATCTTCGGTGTTGTGGCAAGCCTCATCGACTCGATCTATCCGCTTCTGAACTCCTATATTCTGAATCATTATGTCGTAAGGCAGACTCTGGACACACTGCCTTGGTTCCTGCTTACCGATCTTTTGATTGTCGCGGTACAGTCGGCCGACAACTTTGTCACGACATACTGGTGCGGGCAGGTAGAAATGAGCGTGGACCGGGACCTTCGGAATGCGGCATTCAATCATCTGCAGACGCTGTCGTTTTCGTATTTCAGCCGGAATAACGTGGGCTATATCCATGCCCGTGTCATGAGCGATACCGGCAAAATCGGCGAGATGATGGCCTGGCGCATCATGGACCTTGTCTGGAACAGCTCGTACATCATCTTCGTGCTTGTGATGATGTTTCTTCTCAATGCAAAGCTTGCGGCTGCAGTCGCCCTGCTCCTGCCGGCTGCTGTTCTTCTCATTGTCTGGTTCCAGAAGCATCTCATCACGCTCAACCGGAAAATCCGCGAGATCAATTCGCGCATCACCGGCGAATTCAATGAGGGAATCACCGGAGCTGCATCCATTAAATCCCTCGTTGTGGAAGACAAAATCAATCGGGACTTTCAGGAAGAGACAAAGACCATGAAGAGTACGAGCATCCGCGCGACACACTACTCGGCGCTGCTCACATCCCTTGTCACGATGTTTTCCATGATTGCCCTTGCCATCGTGCTGTGGCGCGGCGGCATCCTCACAATGGGCGGCGTGCTGCTCGTCGGCACTCTTTCCGCGTTCATGTCGTATGCCATCGGCATGATCGACCCGATCACGAATATCATCAACACGATCTCGGCGCTCATTGCGATTCAGGTCAACATCGAACGTCTCACAAATCTTCTCGAGACGCAGTCGGACGTCTCCGATACGCCGGAAGTAATCGAAAAGTACGGAGACACGTTCCATCCGAAGCGTCAAAACTTTGAGCCCCTGTACGGCGATGTGGAGTTCCGCGATGTTTCGTTCCGCTACCCGGACGGACAGGAAATGGTGCTGTCGCATTTCAATCTGAAGGTCCCGCAGGGAACCAATGTCGCGATCGTGGGGGAGACCGGAGCCGGTAAGTCTACACTTGTGAATCTGGTCTGCCGTTTCTACGAGCCAACCGAGGGACAGGTCCTGATTGATGGGCGCGACGTCCGGGAGCGCTCGCAGCTCTGGCTCCATTCGAACATCGGATATGTTCTGCAGACGCCGCATCTGTTTTCGGGTACCGTGCGCGAAAACTTACGCTATGGAAAACCGGATGCGACGGATGAGGAGATCATGGAGGCGCTGCGGCTGGTTTCGGCAGAAGATGTCGTGCGGCGCATGGAGAACGGACTGGACAGCGAGGTCGGAGAGGGCGGCGACATGCTCTCTACGGGAGAAAAGCAGCTGCTTTCGTTTGCCCGCGCGATCCTTGCAGATCCGCGTATTCTCGTGCTCGACGAGGCGACGGCGTCCATCGACACGGTGACCGAGAAGAAGATTCAGAACGCGATCGCGGCGGTCATCAAGGGGCGCACATCGTTTGTCATCGCGCACCGTCTTTCCACGATTGTCGATGCAGATGTCATCCTCGTTGTTCATGATGGCAGAATCATTGAGCGGGGCACACACCGCGAGCTCATGATGAAAAAAGGGTATTATTATAACCTGTATACAAGACAGTACGAGGATCTTGCGGTGGATATGGCGTGACAGACGGGTCATTCGCCGGGCTGTCCGGAAAGAAGCATCACTGGGATAACCGCCGCAGGAGACAGGAAACAGTATCGCAGCAGCAGAAGAAGACAATAAGCATATGTCCAGGGTTGTCATCATTGACCGGGAAGCGGTAAAACCGCATGAATACGACCGGAATGACACAATTGAAGAAGTAATTCTCACGGACCGGGTAAAGCGCGTCGGAAGTTTTGCCTTTTCCCGGTGCAGCCGGCTGCGGAAAATCACATTGAGTGACTCCGTCACAGACTTCGGTGACGGGGTTATCCGTGATCCTGGCTCTCTGCGGGAAATAGAGGTCACGATACGGCACGGAAATTACGGTGCAGTAAAGGAACTTCTTGCGGATTCGGACGCGGAAATGCTGTTCAGACTGCATATTGAGGACAATTCCGCGGATTTGGCCTCCGAGGAGAGTAGGAGAAGAACGATCGAAGTGATGCTGGTCTTCCCTGCCTATATCAGTATTCCGGAAGAAAATACAATGGCCCGGCAGATTAATTTTGATATCCAGGGCTCGGGCATGGGGTACCGCGAGGCCGTATTGAGAAAGGGGATCAAGTACCGGGATTATGATTCTCTTTTTTCAAAGGCTGCCGTCGACAACACGGTTCTTGCAGCCAAAATTGCCGTCAGCCGTCTTCTTTTTCCCCATGAGCTTTCCGATAAATCCAAAGCTGTGTATGAAGAATTTCTGAAGTCGAGAACCCGGGATATTTGCCTCTGGCTTGCCGGCGGGAAGGTTTTGACGAGGACGGAAGACAAGGCAATGGACCTTTCCGCAGCCTCGGTGGCGTCGGAAGCGGATCCGGAGGCGCCGGGACCCGGAGAGCCGTTTCTTGCAGAATTCACGGCAGCGGATATTCTGGGGTTTCTCTCAAAGCGCGGCCTGATTGACGGAACGCAGATTGAATCCGCTCTGCGCATCGCGGCCGGGCGGCATGACGCAGAGCTTTCGGCGTCCCTCATCGAGGCCGGCAGAAGAGCGCGCGGCGGGATAGAGGACACTGCCTCGGGGGCCGCATCTTCGGGGCCTGCTGACGGCGGGAATAAGGATGATTCGGGAGACGGCGGACCGGAAGAGTTCATTTTATAATGGAAATGTCTGCCTGCATGGAAATATGCCTGCGGCAGATGATGGCAGGATTTTTCATATTCCTTCATCGCGATGAAGGATCGTTTGAGTTCATCTGTCATTCATTTATGAAGAATGGTGCGGTTTCATGGAACAGCGCAGCAGGCTGGAAGATCTTGGAAATCGAATATGGAATGCGCAGCGGACGGAAATGTTCCTTGAAATGCGCTTCCTGGGCGCGGCGCTCGGAAGTCTCGGATATAAGATGGACCTGGCGACACAGACGGTCGGGACGGACGCGGCATTCATCCGGTTTAATCCGCAGTGGACATTCAATACATATCTTGACAGCCCGCGAAAACTGGACCGGGCTTACATGCATATGCTGATGCACTGCCTCTTCCGCCACATGTTTTCCGCCTCGGAGGAGGCGCATGACAATGTGATGGTCTGGGATCTTGCATCCGATATCGCGGCAGAAGCAGCCGTCGACTCCATGGATTACCCCTGCCTCCGGCGGATCACTTCGGATCTCAGGGAGGAATGGTACGACAGACTGAAAAAGGCGGTCGGAGTTTTGACGGCCGAGAAAATATACAGTTACCTTCTCGAAGAATTTTTCGATTCAGGCAGAATAATCGGAGCGGCAGGCCCGGCGGGATCAGATAGAAACGGGCAAGGATCTGCGCAGGCCGCGGACCCTGACGGTGCCGACGAAGATTACAAGCCGGCTGCTGCACTGCACCCGTTCAAATCGGAAGCCCTCGGAGACCTGTTTGAAAAGCTGGCAAATGAATTCCGGGTGGATGATCACTCGTTCTGGAGCAGACTTCCGAAAGAGAGAAAGGATCCGGAGATGCCGGAGCCGAAGATGCCCGACATCGCGGTCAGGCGGAGCAATAAGGAAGACGAGTGGGAAAAGACCGCAAAGCGGGTGGAGGCAGAGCTTAAAAACAGTAAGCTTGCCTCGAACGAGACGGGGAGTTTTGACCAGGTGCTGCAGTTCACACTGCGCCGCAGGACATCGCTCTCCGAGTATATCCGGAAGTTCACGGTGCTCCGCGAGGAGACGGAAATCGATCCGGATTCTTTTGACTATGGACTCTACAATTTCGGCATGGAATTTTACGGGAACATGCCGCTGATCGAGGAGAACGAATTCCGGGAGGAACGCAGGATCGAGGAACTCGTGATCGCAATTGACACGTCCGGCTCGACGCAGGCTGGGCTTGTCCGCCGGTTTCTCGATGAAATTGCCTCTGTCCTGTCGGACCGGGAGAGTTTTTTCCACCGCGTGAATCTTCACATCATCGAGTGTGACGATCAGGTTCAGCGCGATGAGGTGATCACGGACATGGATCAGCTCCGCCGGTATGCGGAAGGCTTCACAGTGAGCGGCGGCTTTGGAACCGACTTCCGGCCGGTTTTCCGGTATGTTGATGACCTCATCCGAACCGGAAACCTGAAGAATCTGCGGGGGCTCCTCTATTTCACGGACGGCTATGGCATCTACCCGTCAAAACCCACGCCGTACGAGACGGCATTTGTTTTCTTTCCGGGATCAGACAGCTCCGATACGGATGTTCCGGACTGGGCGGTAAAGATCTATACGGAGTGAAAATTACGTGCGAAGATCGGGCAGGGTGCGGATTGTTGTCACTGCACCCTGTATAAATCGTGAGGCAGATACGAGGATTTTATGAATATCAAACAGGCAAAAGAGGAACTTCTCAGCACGATTCAGGCTTATCTTGTGAAGGACGAGACGGGTGAGTACGCGATTCCGACGGAGCGGCAGCGCCCGATTCTGCTGATGGGGCCGCCCGGAATCGGGAAAACCGCCATCATGGAGCAGGTAGCGGAAGAGGCGCACATCAACCTTGTTTCCTACACGATCACGCATCACACGCGGCAGAGCGCCATCGGACTTCCCTTCATCCGGCAGCGCGAGTACGGCGGAAAAACGTATTCGGTCACGGAATACACGATGAGTGAGATCATCGCTTCCGTCTATGAGCAGATGGAGCGCAGCGGCATCCGGGAGGGAATCCTCTTTCTCGATGAGATCAACTGTGTCTCGGAGACGCTCGCACCGACCATGCTTCAGTTCCTGCAGTACAAGACCTTCGGCACGCACCGGGTTCCGGAGGGATGGGTGATTGTCACGGCGGGCAATCCGCCGCAGTACAACAAATCCGTGCGCGATTTTGATATCGTCACCCTTGACCGTGTCCGGAAGATCGACATCGACGTGGACTTTGACGCATTCCGGGAGTACGCCTACAAGGCGGGAATTCACGGCGCGGTCCTCGGCTATCTTCAGATCCGGAAGGAACATTTCTACCGCATCCGAAATGAAGCGGAAGACCGTTATTTTGTGACGGCCCGCGGCTGGGAGGATCTGTCGCGCATCCTGAAGGTTTACGAGAAAATCGGGCATCCGGTGAATAAGGACCTCGTGCAGCAGTATCTTGAGGACCCGGAGGTCGCAGAAGGGTTTGCGACGTACTATGAGCTTTGGAACAAGTACCGGACGGTCTACCGGATTCCGGACATTCTGAACGGCACGGCCCTGACGGATGAAGCCATGAAATCGACATCCGAGTCGCTCTCCGAGGCGCCGTTTGACGAGAAGCTTTCGATTCTCTCACT
>ONGY01000087.1 GCA_900317475.1 uncultured Lachnospiraceae bacterium
GCTTCTTCTACAGGCTGTACTTCATGCTGCTTCTGCATCTCGCGGTCGAGGTTCTTCTGGGCAGTAGAGAGCATCAGCTTGATGCGGTTCAGCTGGTTTACTTCCGATGCACCCGGATCGTAATCAATCGCGGTGATATTGGCATCCGGATAAACACGGCGGATTGCCTTGATGACGCCCTTTCCCACGACGTGATTCGGCAGGCAGCCGAACGGCTGGATACAGATGATGTTCTTCACACCATGCTTGAGAAGACTTACCATCTCACCGGTCAGGAACCAGCCCTCGCCGGACTGATTGCCGATCGAGACGATCGTCTCAGCGTATTTCACTGTATCATAAATATTCGTGAACGGATCGAATCGCTCCGATTTCTTCAGCGCTGCATTGATCGGCTTTAAAAAGCTCTGAATGGCGTTGATGCCGAGCCGGCATGCAACAGCCGTTTTCTTCGAGGTGCCGAACTCCTTCGCTTTGTAAATCTGATTGTAGAAGCAGTAGAGCATGAAGCCCATCAGGGACGGAACCTCGGCCTCGGCTCCCTCACCCTCGAGAACGTCCACCAGATGGTTGTTCGCGAGCGGAGAGTACTTCACGAGAATCTCTCCGACGATGCCGACGCGCGGCTTCTTCACATCGTTGATGGGAAGAGCATCGAAATCAGCGATGATCTCTTTGCACATCTTCTGAACTTTGTGAAGATCAGGTCCTTTGACAGTTGTGAGGAAATCGATAACCTTCTCTTTCCATTTTTCATGAAGCTCGTTCGCACTTCCCTTCACTTTTTCATAGGGGCGGACGCGGTACAGGCACTTCATGAACACATCGCCGAATACGCAGGCGAACCCAAGACGGACGAGCGTCTTGAGATTTACCTTGAATCCTGGATTCGACTCGAGACCGGAGAGGTTTGCGCTGATGACAGGAACCTGCTCCATACCGGCCTTTTTAAGAGCACGGCGGATAAAGCCGATGTAATTCGATGCACGGCACACACCGCCGGTCTGCGACATGATGATGGTAGTCCGGTTCGGATCGTATTTGCCGGATTCAAGAGCTTCCATGAACTGGCCCACGACACACAGCGACGGATAGCAGGCATCGTTGTTCACGTACTTGAGACCGTAGTCAACGGCACTCTTCGTCGCATTGCTGAGGACCACAAAATTGTAGCCGACAGACCGCATGGCCGGTTCGATGAGCTCGAAATGGATCGGGGACATCTGCGGGCAGAGGATGGTGTAGCCTTCCTCATACATTTTTTCGGTGAACGGCACCTTCCGGATCAGTGTCGAGTGAAGAAGACGGCCGGATGATGTTTTGCCGGTCACGGCATCCACATAAAGACCCGGATGCTCTGCGGCAGACTTGCCGCTGTCTTCGGTGACAGACCTGCTGCCTGCTGTATCAGGGCAGCCGGCAGATGCAGCCTCGGAAACGGATTTTTCATAGGATACCGCATCGGAGACAGACGCCGGAATGGACGCGGACGCTTCCTGTGCTGCGGCTTTCTTCCGGTTCCTGTTCCGGATGCGCAACGCTGCCAGAAGCGAACGCACGCGGATACGGGCTGCGCCGAGGTTATTGACTTCATCGATTTTCAGGCATGTGTAAATCTTGTCCGAGCCGGAGAGAATATCATTTACCTGATCGGTTGTGACCGCATCCAGACCGCAGCCGAAGGAATTCAGCTGAATCATGTCGAGGTCATCACGGGTTTTGACGAAGGCAGCCGCGCGGTACAGGCGGGAATGGTACATCCACTGGTCGAGTGCTACAATCGGGCGCTCCGGATCCCCGAGGTTCGAAATGGAATCCTCGGAGAGGACGGCAATTCCATAGGAGTTGATCATCTCCGGGATACCGTGGTTAATCTCAGGATCGATATGATATGGACGGCCTGCGAGGACGATGCCGTGCACATGATGCTCTTCCATGTACTGGAGCGTCTCGCGTCCCTTCATCTGGATATCATCGCGGCAGTTCTGCAGCTCGTCCCATGCGGCGGCGGCTGCTGCGCGCACTACCTTCTCGGGAAGCGGATGGTCGATATAGTCCGGCTCCGGACGAATGATCCCCGTTGCTGCTTCCTCTGTTTCCGTGCGCTCCGGATCCTGACCGCCCCTGCAGAATTCCTTCACAAGTCCCTCGGACGCTGTTTCCAGTGAGGTGAATGCAAAGAACGGGTTGCGGTATGTAACCTTTCCGGCCGCGATCTCATCCACGTTGTTGCGGATGTTCTCGGAGTAAGAGGTGACGATCGGGCAGTTGAAATGGTTGTCGGCATCCTTTGTCTCATTGCGCTCGAAAAACAGAGCAGGGTAGAAGATGAAGTCGACATCCTGCTTAATGAGCCAGCTGATGTGGCCGTGGACAAGCTTTGCCGGGTAACATGCAGACTCGGACGGAATGGATTCGATGCCGAGTTCGTAGATCTGGTGCGTGCTTGCCGGAGAGAGGACGACGCGGTAGCCGAGCTTTTTGAAGAAAGTCGCCCAGAACGGGTAGTCCTCGTATATACCGAGGACACGCGGAATGCCGACGGTCCCGCGGGGAGCCTTGTCAGCGTCCAGCGGTTCATAGTCGAAGATTCTCTTCAGCTTATATTCATAGAGGTTCGGAATGCCGTTTGCATTCTTCTTGAGGCCGAGGCCGCGCTCGCAGCGGTTGCCGGAGATGAACTGACGGCCGCCGGTAAAGCGGTTGATCGTTAGACGGCAGTTGTTGTTGCAGCCTTTGCAGTGCACCATGCTTGTCTGAAATTCCAATTCCTCCATCTGTTTGAAGGAGAGCATGGTCGAGTGAAAATATTTGCGGTCTGCAACGGTGCGGGCATACTCGGAGTCGTCCTCCGGTGCGCCGGTGGAACCATTTGCCATCCCGGTGATAACACTGTCGGGACGGTTCGCCGCGGTGTCAAAATCTGTCTTTGCGTGTCTTTCTGCTTCCAGTACGGACTTGTCCGCTGCGACGCCTGCTTCCTTTGCCTCATCGACGGCTGTGTGATAGCGCTCTTTTGCAATCAAGGCTGCACCGAATGCACCCATAATACCGGCAATGTCGGGCCGGATGACCTGTCCGCCGGAGATTTTCTCGAATGCACGCAGCACGGCATCGTTGTAGAAGGTTCCGCCCTGCACGACAATGTTTTTGCCGAGCGCGGAAGCACTCGAGACCTTGATGACTTTGAACAGAGCATTTTTGATGACGGAATAGGCAAGGCCGGCGGAGATATCAGAGACGGATGCCCCCTCCTTCTGCGCCTGTTTGACCTTGGAGTTCATGAAAACGGTGCAGCGGGTGCCCAGATCGATCGGATGCTCGGCGAACAGAGCTGCCTTGGCAAAATCCTGTACCGAATAATCGAGTGATTTTGCAAATGTTTCGAGGAAAGAGCCGCAGCCGGACGAGCATGCCTCATTGAGAAGGACGGAGTCGACCGCATGGTTCTTGATGCGGATGCACTTCATATCCTGGCCGCCGATATCAAGGATGCAGTCGACGTCCGGGTCGAAAAACTGCGCAGCATAATAGTGCGAGATCGTCTCGACCTCGCCGTAGTCCAGCATGAAGGCCGCCTTGAGCAGAGCCTCGCCGTAGCCGGTGGAGCAGCCTGTGACAATTTTTGCATCGGGCGGCATCAGGGAATCAATTTCCCGGATGGAGCGGATGGCTGTCTTGAGAGGCGATCCGTTGTTGCTTGAATAGAAAGAGTAGAGCAGCTGTCCGTCTTCGCCGATCAGGGCGAGCTTGGTCGTCGTTGATCCGGCATCGATGCCGAGATAGACGTTGCCGCGGTATGTGGAAAGATCGCCGCGTCCGACCTTTGCCTTCTCGTGGCGGGCACGGAATGCGTCGTATTCCTCTTCACTGCTGAAGAGAGGATCCATGCGGGCAACTTCAAACTGCATGTGAATATCGCCGGCGAGCTTGTCCTTCAGTGCGCCGAGCGTTGTGAAATTATCTTCCTTTGCATTCATGGCAGAACCCATGGCTGCGAAAAGGTGGGAATTATCGACGTCGATGGTGTGCTCTTCATCGAGTTTTAACGTCCGGATGAAGGCCTTCTTGAGTTCAGAGAGGAAATGCAGCGGTCCGCCCAGAAAGGCGACGTGGCCGCGGATCGGCTTGCCGCAGGCAAGGCCCGAGATCGTCTGATTTACAACGGCCTGGAAGATAGAAGCAGCCAGGTCTTCCTTCGTCGCACCTTCATTGATCAGGGGCTGGATATCGGACTTGGCAAAAACTCCGCAGCGCGCGGCGATGGTATAGAGCGACTTATAATTTTTCGCATACTCATTCAGACCGGCGGCGTCTGTCTGAAGCAGAGATGCCATCTGGTCGATGAAAGAGCCGGTGCCGCCGGCGCAGATGCCGTTCATCCGCTGCTCGACGTTGCCGTTCTCGAAGTAAATGATTTTTGCGTCCTCACCGCCGAGCTCGATGGCGACATCCGTCTTCGGAGCAATCTCCTGAAGAGCTGTCGAAACGGCAATGACTTCCTGCGTGAACGGGATGCCGACGCAGTTTGCGAGCGTAAGGCCGCCTGACCCGGTGATGACCGGATGAACCGTCACATCGCCCAGCTTTTCGTACGCTTCTTCGACAAGGATACGGAGCGTTGCCTGAATATCGGCATGGTGACGCCTGTAGTCGGAAAACATGAGATGATGGGCCGGATCGAGAATCGCAGTTTTAACGGTGGTCGATCCGATGTCAATGCCCAGTGTGTAATCTTTGGATATCATGGAATAACCTC
>ONGY01000100.1 GCA_900317475.1 uncultured Lachnospiraceae bacterium
GGTATAACGTCTGCTGTCTGCATGGGAATTTTGGGTGATTTCTGCGCAGCAGATTCAGATTTACCGGCTGATTTTCCGCAGAATATCTGCCTCATGATCTTGTATAATGGATGCTGTGTGCGGATGCCGCAAAGAGCGCGGCATGGGGGATACGGGGGATATAGATGGATAAAGTAAGAGCAGCCGTCATCGGATACGGCAATATGGGATCGGCTCATGCGGAACATATTTTCAGGGGTGATGTCGAAGGCATGGAGCTGGCTGCGGTCTGTGACACAGACGGCAGGAAATGTGAAGCCGCACGGCAGAGTTTTGGCGGCATTAAGACGGAAATGGACTATAGGAAAATTCTCGCGGACGGGGAGATCGATGCGGTCATTATTGCTGTTCCGCATCCGCTTCATCCGGTCATCGCGGAGGAAGCGCTGAAAGCGGGAAAACATGTGCTCACGGAAAAACCGGAGGGAATCGATACAGCTTCCGCCGAAAGACTGAACCGGACCGCGGAGCAGTCGGGCCGTGTCTTCGGGATCATGTTCAACCAGCGGACAAATGAGCTTTTCGCGAAGATGCGTGAACTCATGCAGCAGGGCGCGCTGGGAGAGATGAAGCGCACGGTGTGGATAATCAGCAACTGGTACCGGACGCAGGCATATTATGATTCCGGCGCCTGGCGGGCGACATGGAACGGTGAGGGCGGCGGCGTCCTCATGAATCAGTGTCCGCACAATCTGGACCTGTGGCAGTGGATCTGCGGAATGCCGTGCCGGCTCCGTGCGGTGTGCCGGATCGGACATTATCACACCATTGATGTTGAGGACGACGCCGTACTGTACACGGAATATGAAAACGGCGCAAGCGGTGTATTCATCACTTCCACGGGAGAATATCCGGGGACGAACCGCCTTGAGATCAGCGGGACAAAGGGCAAAGCGGTCATTGAGAATGGAACGCTTACACTCTCACTCATCGATGGGGATGAGAGAGTGCTTGTGAGGAAGAGCAAAGAAGGATTTCCGTCCTGGCCGGTCCGCACAGAGATCATTCGTCAGCAAAAACCGGACAGCGCCCATATTGGTATTCTGAAGAACTTCACAGATGCAATTTTGAAAGGAACGCCTCTGCTCGCACCGGGCACGGACGGTATTTATGAATTGATGCTCGCGAATGCCGCTTACCTTTCTTCGGGTGAGGATCGGTGGGTGAATCTGCCTCTTTCCGGAGATGAATATCTCTCATTCCTTCATTCGCTTCAGGAAAAGGAAAGAATAGACGGGAATGGCAGAGACGCCGGAAACGGCAAAGACAGCGGGGCAGGAAAGGCCGCAGAAAAGGACGGAGGTGCCCGCGACCGCAGTGTACATGCGGGGGAATATTCGGAACGCTGGTCGGTCCGCTGGAACTGATCGGAAACAAATGATGAAACAGGGGGAGAGGAGCCGCAAAAAGCGAAGGGGTACAGGAATGAAAGAACTGAAAATTTATGCGTTTGCAGACGAGGCATCACCGGAAATCGACGGCCAGATACGGGCGATGGAGCGGAACGGACTTTCCGGTCTCGAGATCCGCGGCGTGGACGGTGTAAATATCGCGGACATTTCCGATGCGAAGGCAGAAGAAGTGCGGAAGAAGCTGGATGATGCGGGACTGTCCGTCTGGTCGATCGGCTCACCGATCGGAAAAATCGACGTCAAAACCGGTGACTTCAGGACACATCTTGAGAAGTTCCGCCGGACGATGGAGACAGCACACATTCTCGGAGCGGCGAATATCCGGATGTTTTCTTTCTACTATCCGGAAGGGGACGATCCGGAGATATACCGGAATGAGATCCTTGAGCGCCTTGGTCTCATGTCCGAGATGGCGAAGGCAGAAGAGATCACGCTCTGCCATGAAAATGAAAAGGCAATTTACGGTGACAATGCGGAGCGCTGCCTTGATATTCTGACTCACGTGCCTGGAATCCGGGGCGTTTTTGACCCGGCCAATTTCGTACAGGTGGGGCAGGATACTTTGAGTGCCTATAAGCTGCTCGCACCCTATATCTTCTACATGCATATCAAGGATGCGCTGCCGGATGGACGCGTTGTGCCGGCGGGGAAGGGAGCAGGCCATGTAAAGGAAATTCTCTCTTCGTTTCGTGAGCAGGGCGGAACCCATGTCACGGTCGAACCGCATCTTCATGTCTTTTCCGGTCTTGGAAATCTTGAGAAGGAAGGCGCAAGAAGTGCGGTGGGAGAGCCGGCGGCGGATCATGCGGAAGGCTGGCCGGACAGCGATTCGGCATTTGACGCGGCAGTCGCAGCACTGAGAGAAATGATTGTCTGAGGCCGGCAGTCTGCCGAAAAGGGATACAAAATGGAAAAGGAAGTAAGAATAGGCATTATCGGTATTGGCAATATGGGATCGGATCACGCAAAGCGCATCGCGCGCGGCGACATCCGGGGCATGAAACTGACCGCCGCTGCGGATGTCAAGCCGGCGCGCCGCGCATGGGCAAAGGAGAATCTGCCGGCGGACGTGAAGATCTATGAAAATGAGACACAGCTCCTCGATGATCCGGAGATCAACGCGGTTCTCATCGCGGTCCCGCATTACGATCATCCGGGCTTTGCTATCCGTGCGATGGAGAAGGGGCTTAATGTCATGTGTGAGAAGCCCGCAGGAGTATATACAAAGCAGGTGCGCGAAGCCATCGCCTGCGCGGACCGGCATCCGGAGCTCACTTTCGCGATGATGTTCAATCAGCGCACGAATCCGCTGTATATAAAGATGCACGAGATTGTGCAGAGCGGCAGGTACGGTAATCTGAAACGTGTAACCTGGATCATCACGGACTGGTACCGCACACAGCATTACTATGACTCCGGGGAGTGGCGCGCGACATGGAACGGCGAGGGCGGCGGCGTCCTTCTGAATCAGTGCCCGCATCAGCTTGATCTGCTGCAGTGGATCTGCGGTCTTCCGGTGAAGGTCATGTCCTTCATGCAGGAAGGAAAGTGGCATCATATCGAAGTCGAGGACGATGTGACGACCTACCTGGAATTCGAAAACGGTGCGACGGGATGTTTCATCACCACAACCGGCGAGACTCCCGGCACAAACCGTCTGGAGGTAGATCTCGACAACGCGAAAATTGTCTGCGAGCACGATACGCTGACGATTTCGGAACTCGAAGCCGATGAACCAACCTGGCGTTTCAGCTGCCCGGAAGGATTCACACCGCCGAAGTATCACGATATTGCCATTCCCTTGGAAGGACCGAATCCTCAGCACAACGGTGTCCTTCAGGCTTTTGCGGATCACATCCTGAACGGAGCGCCGCTGGTTGCCGACGGAAGAGAAGGAATCCGCGGCCTCATGCTTTCCAATGCGATGCATCTGTCGCACTGGCTGGGACACCCGGTGGAAATTCCGTTTGATGAAGACCTCTTCCTTGAGGAACTGAACAAGAGAAGAGCCGCTTCAAAGGTGAAAACGGAAGTTCATGAGGACACAGCGGATCTGAAGGGAACATTCTGAAGAGATGAAAAACATTCCCGCGTAAGCGGTCAGCGGGGTAGAAGTTTGAAAGTCCTGCTGATGCAGGACTTTCAAACCGCAGCATCGGTGCTGAAGCACCGGCTGCCGCATTCGGCAAAACCGCATCCGCGGATTTTG
>ONGY01000081.1 GCA_900317475.1 uncultured Lachnospiraceae bacterium
CTTGTCATGGAGGCACTCGAGCGGAAGGCAGGTGAGAAATCAGCCGAGCTGATTGCCGCTTCCGGGCGGTTCGGGCCGCTGATCGGCGGTATGATTGGCATCGTCCCGCAGTGCGGTTTCTCCGCGGCTGCGGCGAGTCTTTACGCCGGCGGCGTCATCTCCATCGGAACGCTTCTTTCCGTCTTTCTCTCCACCTCTGATGAAATGCTTCCGCTTCTCATCGCAAACCAGACCGCGGTTTCCACGATGATGAAGATCCTTTTAAGTAAAGTCCTGATCGGTGCTCTCTCCGGACTCGCATTTGATTTTCTGCTCCGTTTCACGAAATATAAATACAAGACGGAAAAGCGAATTCATGATCTGTGCGAGCGTGAACACTGCGGATGCGATGAAGAAGAGGGAAGTATCCTGAAAGCTTCCCTGAAGCACACCTTCAATATTGTCATTTTCATTTTCATTATATCCTTCTTTCTCACCGCACTCGTAGAGGGTGTGGGCGAAGACAGAATCACGGGTGCCCTCATGGGCCGGCCGGTTGTTGGAACGCTCCTCTCCGGCCTGCTCGGGCTCATTCCGAACTGCGCCTCTTCCGTCACCATTACGCAGCTCTATCTTGACGGAATGCTGGGCCCCGGCCAGATGATGGCAGGACTTCTCGTCAGCGCGGGCGTCGGTCTGCTCGTCCTCTTCCGGACAAACAATCATCTTCGTGAAAACATCAAAATCACGGCTGTTCTCTGGTGCATTGGTGTCTTCTGGGGACTGCTCATCGAGCTTTTGGGAATTACGTTTTGATACAATGTCCTTCAGGCAGAAACCGCCTCTGGCAAAATTTCTTTACCCGGGGTGCAGAGAGGTATTTACAAGTGGAAACGTATGAAGTCCGGCCCGCATATGCGGGCGGAAGAAAACTGAATGCAGCCGTTTCGGTTCCGGGCTCGAAGAGCATCACAAACCGTGCGCTCATGCTCGCAGCCCTCGCAGACGGAACAACCACGCTCCGGGGAGCCCTGATGAGTGACGACTCGCGCGCGTTCATCGGGTGCCTTCAGAATCTCGGCTTTCCTGTCGAGGCAGATGAGGAAAAGAAAACCGTCCGCGTTACAGGTTTTGGCGGAACAATTCCGAAGAAGGAAGCATCGATCAATGTGGGAAGTGCCGGGACGGCGGCCCGCTTCATCACCGCACTCCTCGGCTTTGTGCCCGGAATATGGCATCTCGATGCTTCCGAACAGATGAAAAAGCGGCCCATGAAGCCGCTCCTCCGTTCGCTGGAGACCCTTGGAAGCCGCATCGAATATCACGGAGAACCCGGATTTTTTCCGTTCACAATTCACTCGGACGGCGTAAAAACGGATGAAGTATCTGTCAATATTGATGACAGCAGTCAGTTCCTGAGTGCACTCATGATGGCATCTCTTACGCTGAAGCGGCCGTTCGTCATCCGCGTGCTGGGCTCACACGGTCTTTCCTATGTGCAGATGACGGTAAAACTGATGCGGGATTTTGGCGCGGAAGTCAAAGAGATATCCTCTGAAAACAGCCGCAGTCCGCTCTGCCTTTCCATTTCACTTCCCGGACAGCTGCGGACCGGCGCATTCGATGTCGAGCCGGATGTATCCGCGGCCGCGTATTTTTACGCCTGGAAGAAATGGGCTGCACCTCTTCAGAATCCTCCGATGGAATTTCCATTCAGGGCCCCGCCGGCGGCCGTCTTCACGCTGTCACGGCCGACCTTCACTCCTTCTCCGACCAGGCGCTCACGCTCGCCGCGATTGCCCCGTTTGCAGACAGTCCCGTCACCATACAAAATATCGGCCACATCCGTCTCCAGGAATGTGACCGAATTCACGCAATTACCGCTAATTTGTCCGCGATGGGAATAAAGGCAGAGGACCTCGGAGTGGACATCCGCATCACGCCCGGGACCCCGCACGGCGCGAGAATACAGACATACAGCGATCACCGCGTCGCGATGGCCTTTGCCGTTCCCGGCATCGTCATTCCCGGCATCGTGATCGAAAACCCGCAGTGCTGCCGCAAGACCTTCGCGGAATATTTTGATGTACTCACGCAGCTCACAAATTTTACTGATTAATGCCCGTCCTCGGCAGCTGCAGTCTTCAGCGCAATTTCCATCATCTGGCCGAAGCCCGTCTGGCGCTGCTCCGGTGTCAGCTGTCCTTCTTTGAAGAGATGATCCGAAATTGTGAGAATCGTGAGCGCCTTCTTGTGCGCCGCGGCCGCGTTCATATAAAGTCCCGCAGACTCCATGTCGATGCACAGCACGCCCATGGACGCCCACTTCTCATTTACCTTCGTGTAGTTGTTGTAGAAAACATCCCCGGACAGGACATTTCCGACCTTTACGTTCGCGCCGAGATCTCTTGCTGCCTTCACAGCTTCCTCGAGAAGTCCGAAGTCTGCAATCGGTGCAAACGTCCCCGGCAGCTCGTACTGATACGCGTATCGCGAGTCTGTGCACGCCCCCTGTCCGATGACGATGTCCATCAGGTTTACATCCGGCTGCAGGCTGCCCGCCGATCCGATGCGGATGATGCTGTCGACATCGTAGAAATGATAGAGCTCATAAGAATAAATTCCGATGGACGGCATGCCCATGCCGCTTCCCATGACAGAGACACGGTGTCCCTCGTATGTTCCCGTGTAGCCGAGCATTCCCCTCACTTCGTTAAAACATGTGACATTCTCGAGATAATGCTCCGCAACATATTTAGCGCGGAGCGGATCCCCCGGCATAAGCACGGTTTTGGCGATCATTCCCTTTTCTGCCTGATTGTGCGGTGTAGCCATCGTTTCCTCCTTCGGCCGTTTTACCGGCACTTATCTGTTTCCTGAATTATCAGCTGCAGCAGATCCTCTCATCCGCGTCCATGCCGTTCCGGCTGCGCGGAAGCCGGCGTGTGAATGAATCTGCGCCGCAGTTTTATTGTAACAGTGCCGGGACAGACTGTGCAATCGGGCGTCATGAAATGCTAAGATGTCTGTGACGGGGACAGCCTTAAAGGCATCCGGCAGTTCAGGCAGAATCAGGAGATTTTTCTATGGCAGTTCAGAAGGACATGACCAAAGGCAGCCCGATGCGGCTGATCGTTCAGTTCTGCATTCCGGTCATGATCGGCAACATCTTTCAGCAGGTTTATTCCATGACCGACACTATTATCGTCGGTCAGTGTCTCGGAACGGGAGCACTTGCAGCCGTCGGCTCGACCGGTACCATCAGTTTCCTCATTCTCGGATTCACTATGGGGTGCTGCATTGGTTTCTGCGTTCCGATCGGACAGAAATTCGGCGCCGGCAATCAGGCCGGAGTGCGCCGCGCCATCGGCAATTCTGTTACTCTTTCCGTCATCATCACTGCATTCATATCCCTCTTCAGCACACTGTTCATGCGGACTCTGTTTGCGGTCATGCACGAGCCGGCCGATATTTATGAAGAAGCCTATGAATACATAATAATCATCTGCGCTTTTGCGCTCGCACAGACCATATACACACTGCTTGCCTGCATCCTGCGCTCGCTCGGAAACAGCCGCGTCCCGGTCATGTTCCTGATTTTTTCGGCAGCTCTCAACATCTTCCTCGATCTTCTCTTCATCCTGTCATTTAATATGGGCGTAGCGGGAGCTGCGTGGGCCACGATTCTCGCGCAGGCTATCGCCGCTGCCCTTTGTGCCGTCTACATGTACACAAAAATGCCGGAGTATCGGCTCTCCTTCCGGGATTTTCTCCCGGACCGCAGTATTGCCATGAGCGAAATCCGGCTCGGCATTCCGATGGGCTTCCAGTTCTCCATCACTGCCATCGGCGCGGTCATGGTCCAGACGGCTCTCAACCTGCTCGGCTCCACTGCTGTCGCCGCCTTCACGGCCGGGCAGAAAATCGAGGCGCTCATCGAGCAAATTTTCGGCGGCATCGGCGCCTCTGTCGCGAGCTTCACGGCGCAGAACTACGGAGCGAAGCGGATCGACCGCATCAAGGCCGGAGCCCGTGCAGCTACGATTCTTTCTGTCATCTCCGCAGGTATATCAAGTATTATCTGCATTTTCTTCGGCCCCTCGATGACACGTCTTTTTGTTACCGAGAATCTGGAAGAGATCGTTCCGATGGTGAGCACGTATCTGAACGCCGTGAGTACCGGCATGATTCTTCTTGCATTGATCTTCGAATACCGCAACATCATCCAGGGCATGGATAACAGCTTCCTGCCGCTGTGCGGCGGTATCATCGAGCTTGCCGCCCGCGCCGTCATCGCTCTCCTTGCGCAAAAACGCATGAGCTTCTCCCTTGTCTGCCTCGCCAATCCGCTGGCCTGGTTCACGGCAGGCAGCTTTCTTGTCATCTGCTACCTCGTCATCATGAAAAGACATTATCCGGAGGTCAGGGCTTCGGGCATTCACGAGGAATAATTCACGAGAGCTTCGAATATCCGCCGCCCATCCGCCGGCAGGGAGGTTTCCGGCATTCATGAGGAAAACCGAGGAAACACGCGCAGGCGGCAGACATGGGTCCGCCCGCGCGGGGGATTTCTGTATTCATGACAAATAGTTTTCCAATTGTCGCAGGAGAATTACAGTTGTTTCCGAGTTTTTACGGAAAATCGACAAAATTAAGATGGGATTTTCTGCTATCATAATAAAGACTCTTTCACTGGTGATAAGCTGCAATAACGCAGGAATAAGGTATGGATAAAAAGAAAGTAATTGTCATTTCCGTATGCTCTCTCGCAGGGGCGGCCGCAGCCGCCTATCTCGGCGTCAGCGCATACTTCACATCTCACTTCAACCCGAATACATACATCGACGGCGTGGACGTCTCCTACATGAATGCGGATCAGGCAAGAAAGGCTCTTTCCGCAAAAACGGACGGCTACGTTCTGAAACTCACGGGCCGCGGGGATCTGACCGATGAGATCACGGGGAGCGACATCGGTATTGCCTTCGACCTTTCGGATGGGGAGCTTTCCCGTCTCATGAAGGAAAACAGCGGATTTACCTGGATTTCTTCGCTTGCCGGCTCATCCGTTCTCTCATCCAATGCCGGGATCCGTTTTGACGCAGATGCACTCAAAAAGGCCATCGCATCGCTCTCCATGAACGAGAAAGGCAATGTTACAGAACCACAGGACGCATATCTTGAAATGAATGACGGGTCCATGACGATTGTCCCGGAAACCCAGGGAACAGCACTCGACAGCGTCAAAACCTTAGACGTCGTCTCGGCTGCTGTCGAAACGCTGACGGCAAATCTCAATCTCGACACGGCGGGTGTCTACAAAGAACCGGCCGTCACCGCAGATGATGAAACTCTCCGCGCCGAGGCAGATGTTTACAATGCTTTCTTCGAAGATTTCCCTTCGATTCAGTTCGGCGATACTGAAGAGCGCCCTTCGGATGAGGAGCTGTACAGTTGGATTTCCTATAAGGACGGTCTGGCACAGGTTGACGTGGACAAGGCTCTCACCTGGGTCGATGAACTCGCTGAGAAATATAACACCATCGATAAAAAGAGAACGCTGAAGATTCCGGGAACGAACAAAACAGTAACCGTTGAGCCCGGTACGTATGGCTGGGAGCTGGATACGGATGCAACGAAGGAAGCCCTGAAGCAGGCCCTCGAATCGAAGGACAGCGTGAAGACGCTTGAGCCGGTTTGGAAGCAGGAGGCAGCTGAATTCGGAAAACAGGATTACGGTGACACCTATGTAGCGGCAGACCTCGACAATCAGCATGTATACGTCGTGAAAGACGGCAAAGTAGTGGAAGAGAGTGACTGTGTCTCCGGCAAGGCGGTCGTTGCGCACAATACACCGGACGGTGCCTTCTATATCTTCGCGATGGCAAAGAACGCAGTACTCCGCGGTCCCGGCTACGCATCGCCGGTCAGCAACTGGATGCCGTTCTACAATGGCTGCGGCTTCCACGACGCGACATGGCGGAGCCGCTTCGGCGGAAAAATCTACATCACAAACGGCTCTCACGGATGCATCAATCTTCCACTGAGCTTTGCGACAAAACTCTATGACCTCGTCGAGGTCGGCACCCCGGTGCTTGTATTCGGCGGCATGGATCAGGAGGAAGCGGCAGCTGCAGGATATCATACCTACAGCGATACCAGCGGGTCCGATGCCGATCCCGGCTCCACCGCCGCGACGGTAGGACAACAGACCACATCAACAACAGCGGACGCATCGGCTGCCATTGCAGCCGCTCAGCAGGCACACGCCCAGGCAGAGGCCGCCAATCAGGCTCTTGCACAGGCACAGGCCGGCGGCGATCCTGCCACAATCGCAAATGCACAGGCGCAGGCAGAGGCCGCAGCCGCGGCAGCTTATGCGGCACAGGCACAGGCGGAAGCCGCCGTTGCCGCACAGCAGCAGGCAGCAGGGTCGACAGCCGGGCAATAAAATCGGCAGTGGCTATTAACTAATGGCTATTAACTGCGGTAATCACCGCAAATAAAAAACGGTCTGAAAGGGATAATGAAGGAAGCGGAACATTAACCGCTTTTCTCCTCCGCGTTCAGACCGTTTTTTGCTGCTGCAGTTGCCGTGACTGGACTGCTCTTGCTGAATCGCATTAGCCTCAGAACAGTCCGGAAATGACACCGTCATCGTCCACGTCGATATCGAGAGCCGCAGGATGTTTCGGAAGTCCGGGCATCTGGATGATATCGCCTGTGAGGACAACGACAAATCCGGCGCCGGCCGATACATAGGCATCGCGCACGGTGATGCTGAATCCGGTCGGGCGGCCCAGTTTGTGCGGATCGTCGGACAGAGAATACTGCGTTTTGGCGATGCAGACAGGGAGCTTCCCGAAGCCGTCTGCCACGTGTATTCGACGCCGTCGGCCCCATAAATCGTCTTCGCGATTGTCTCGATCTTCTGCTTCAGTGTCTCATCCAGGCTGTAAATCGGGTGATAGTCGGACGGCTTATTCTCGATCGTGGAGAGCACCTTCTCTGCCAGATCCATACCGCCCTCTCCGCCGTCGGCCCAGACGGTGGCTCTTGCAAACTCGCAGTCGTGGTCCGCGCAGAACTCCTCCACAATCGCCTCTTCCGCCGGCGTATCCGTGATGAAGGAATTCAGCGTGACAACGACCGGTACACCGAAATTTTTCAGGTTCTCGACATGCTTTTCGAGATTCGCGATGCCCTTCTTCAGCGCTTCCGTGTTCTCCTTCTTCAGGTCCGCCTTCGGCACCCCGCCATTGTATTTAAGAGCCTGGACACTGGCGACGAGGACAACCGCGCTCGGCTTCAGCCCCGCGAGGCGGCACTTGATGTCCATAAACTTCTCCGCTCCGAGGTCCGCGCCAAAACCGGCTTCCGTGATGACAATGTCCGCGAGCTTCAGAGCTGCCCTGGTCGCACGGACAGAATTGCATCCGTGTGCGATGTTTGCGAACGGACCGCCGTGCACCAGCGCCGGTGTATGGCCGAGCGTCTGCATCAGATTCGGCCGGATGGCATCCCTGAGGAGAGCCGCCATGGAACCGACAGCGCCGAGCTGGCCCGCCGTGACCGGTTCATTGTCGTAATTGTAGGCGATGACGATTCTCGAAAGACGTTTCTTGAGATCCGCCATATTGTCGGCAAGACAGAATGTCGCCATGATTTCAGATGCTGCCGTGATGACGAAATGATCCTCACGGACCGGCCCGTTCGCGTGGCCGCCGAGACCGACCGTGATATTCCGCAGTGCCCGGTCATTCATATCCATGCAGCGCTTCCAGACGATTCTCGTCGGATCGATGCGGAGCGCATTGCCGAAATGAATATGATTGTCGATCATGGCCGCGAGCAGATTGTTTGCTGCCGTGATCGCGTGAAAATCCCCGGTGAAATGAAGGTTCAGATCCTCCATCGGCACAACCTGCGCGTATCCGCCGCCTGCAGCTCCGCCCTTCACGCCAAAACACGGTCCGAGCGAAGGTTCGCGGAGTGCAAGGCAGACCTTTTTCCCCAGCCTGCTGAAAGCATCCGCCAGGCCGATGCTGATGGTTGTCTTCCCCTCTCCTGCCGGCGTCGGGTTGACCGCCGATACGAGGATCAGCTTTCCGTCCGGATGCGAAGACAATGAACCCAGGAAGCTCTCCGACAGTTTTGCCTTGTACTTCCCGTAGAGTTCCAAGTCATCCGGACCGATTCCAAGCTTTGCTCCGATCTCATTGATTGGAAGCTTCTCTGCCTCCTGTGCGATTTCAATATCCGTTTTCACTGGTTCATGCCCCCCGTTGTAAAAAATAGATGATATGTGTAAACAGAAGTTTTGACGCTGCCCCGTTTCTTCTGCAGCCTTTTCCATCATATCATGATGTATGTTCCGTTGTGGATGCGAAAAGTCCGATCATCCGGGTTGACAATCAGGACAGGATCATCAGGAGGAAAGTGTTCTATTTTTATCCTTTGCAGGAACCATGGTAAATCTGCTGTAAACCGCCTTTTTCCCCTGACAAGATGCCGGAAGGCAAAAAGATGCGGCCCTATTTCCTGCGGAAGTTCCGATAAGCCCACAGTACCCGGTAATAGCAGTAGAAAAGCAGCTGCGACTTCATCTGCATCGCAATGAGCTTCTTCTCCTCCGCATGAATCCGTTCCTGATAATAAGGGTTTTTCTGGAAATCCGGGAATGTTTCCTTCATCTCCTGCCCCAGATTCTTTGTGAAAGCATAGCAATGCCGGATGTGCTGTTCCTTCGGCATGGCCGAGAATAGCGTATTCACATAGAAAAGGACTGTATAGAGGAATTCAATTTCCGGTTGGTACTTTTCAAAATACCCGTGTCTCTTGGCCTCGGATACGATCATCCGCCCGGCCGTACAGCGGTCCTTAAGATTCTTCTCCGAAATGGTATGCACCGTCGATGCGCTGTGCTGATAATAGTAATACAGAGCTTCCGGAATATATTCGAAGTGTTTCGCGCGGAGAACCCATGTGTTACAGACCGCGTTGTCCTCATAGAAAATATCCTCCGGGAAAACATCCACCGGCTTTCCCCGGAATGTTCCGCCCGCATCCACAGCGCGCGTCCTGTCCTGAAGCCTGTTCGCGTCTGCCTCCGGACGGTCGCCGTAAATGATCCCGCGGCGGTAGATTTTCACGACCAGACTTCCCGTATCAAGAATCAGTTTCCGATATTTTTTCTCGTCCAGTACCCCAGTCTGATCCGAACGATTGTTCGCAACCCTTTTCCCCGGCTTGAAGGTATGCTCCGAGACGAAGCAGTAGTCACATCCGACCATGTCGGCGCCGGTCTCCTCCGCCTTGCCAAGAAGCCTTGCGTAATAATCCCCCGTAATCCAGTCGTCGGCATCGATGAAGCCGATCCAGTCACCCTTCGCCAGGGAAAGCCCGATATTTTTCGCGCCGCCCTGATGATGGTTGACCGGGCTGTGAACCGCAAGGAACTGTTCCGGATATGCTTTCTCATATTCCTGCATGAGAGCAAACGAACCGTCCGTCGAGCAGTCGTCGACCATGATGACTTCCATCTCTCCTTCCGGCAGCGTCTGAGCCGCAAGTGAGTCAAGGCACCATTTCAGTTTTTCACCCGCCTCCATGTTATATACGGGGACAATGACACTGAGTCTCACGTCTTTTCATCGCCTCAAAGTCTATCCATCTCTTATTGATTTTCCGCATCGTCCGGATGTTTTCTGACCGGAAGCAGACGGCTTACAATGAAGTCAAAGTCTACTGCGAATTTACCATCATAGATATTGACCGGTATTTTTCCTTTCATAGGAAGAATCTTCGGAAAATCCGGATCTTCAAAATAATATATTACAACCATTCGCTGATCCAGGTCCACGATCCAATATTCCCGTACCCCTGCGTTCTGGTATTTTGCCAGCTTGATTGTATAATCCTTCTTTTTCGTGCTTCTGGAGATGACTTCCAGTACAAAGTCCGGCGCCCCGTAGATACAGCGATCAATAATCTTGCTTTCATCACAGATAATGAGAAAGTCCGGCTCCACCATCGTGCGGTCATCCCGGTCGAGCTGAACATCAAGCGGAGATACCATTGCCCGTCCGGGGCCGTTGTTTTCAATAATGTAATTCGCAGCCTGCCTGTAAATTTCACCAATCAAATCCTGATGATTGAAGGAAGGCGCAGTCATATCATAGAAGACGCCGTCGATCAGTTCCACTCTTCGGTCTTCCGGCAAGGCATAATAGTCCTCCAGCGTATACTCACCCTGCTGCTTCTCTCTGACCGAGTTCGTTCCGGCCGTATACTCTGCTGTCCCTTCCCGCAGAATTCCTTTCTGTCCTTCCGATGCAGAATGCATTCCGCAGCCTCTCTCATTCTCCCGAACATGGTTCTCAAAGAAACGGCTCAACATTTCTATCGTATCATAGCGGGGATGCTCCGTTCGTCCCGAGAATATCTTCTGGATCGTTCCAAGCGGCACTCCCGACCCCTTCGCCACCTGTTCATTCGTGTATCCGGATTCCCTCTTGCGCTTTTTCATCTCTTCTATTGTCATTTGTGACTGCCTCCTTTCCACAATCCATGCGTTGGCAGAGGTAATATGTCTGTCGGATCTGATTCCGCTGTCTGCACTCCCGTCTGCTCCGGATCATGTATCTGCTGCCAGATTCAGCTTCATATAATGATGTTAATCCATTTCCGGCTTATTGTAAATCCATTCAAGGTTCTTATTTGGATTTATCCTTTTCGGATTTGTTCTTCACAAGGATTTATTATGGATTTGCCATTGCCAGAAACGGCTGGCAGAAATGCCAGCCGTTTTTACGTCGGTGCTCAATCCGGATCCGGGAAGCACCTCTTGATTTTGTCCTGCATTCTTCTTAGCACCTACGCATATGTGCATTCAGATACTGCCTGGTTTCATTTGAAACCAGTGGTTATCAGTGTTATTCTGAGTAAAGTCATATGGAAGAAGCATCGCAGCGACGAAGAAAAACGGAACTGTTTATCACTGATTCAGGACAATAATTAAAGGTAGCATCGTATGGAACTCGAAAAATATTTGGATTCCGATCTACTTGCAAAGTTCGAATTTCATAATTATGGACATGCTCTCGAAATTCTTCATGAATCCTTTCCTGAGGAATGGACCGAGTTGCAGGATTGCCTTCGGAGGCTTCATCTGACAAGAGATGACATCAGAAAGGCCGGAGGCAACGAATCTCCCATCCCGAAAAAATTTGATGATATTCTATATCCGTATGGGTGGAGAGAAATACGTATTTCCGGCGATCTTGTCGTAAAAAAATACCCCAGGCAAGCCGCTCAGCGCAGGGGAAGGTTCGCAGATGAACCTTACGAGGTTGAAACAATCGATGGTTACATCGATGGCCACAACATCGATTTTCTGAAAAATAAGGTTGCATTCGATCTGGAATGGAACAGCAAAGATCAGACATTTGACCGTGACTTGCTTGCGATGAGAACATATTTTGACTGTGGGCTGATTGATGTAGGTGTTATCGTAACCCGGGCCGAAGAACTGAATGAGATTTTTAAAAAAGAAAAGGATGACAATGGCCAATTACTGATGAAAAAGTACGGTGCCAGCACGACATGGATGGGGAAACTCACATATCGTCTTGACTCGAGGCGGAACGGCGGATGCCCGATCCTTGCGGTGGGAATCAGAAAGGAATGTATAGAAGGGTATGGAAGACTTACAGCTTACGATTCACAGCTTGAGAGCTTTTACGAAGGGTAAAAAATACAATACAATCTATGCCGACCCTCCATGGCAGTTTCAAAATCGCACAGGCAAAGTTGCTCCGGAGCACAAGCGATTGACCAGATATGAAACCATGACGATTGATGATATCAAACAATTGCCAGTAGCTGATATCGCAGGAGACAAGGCACAGCTTTATCTTGCTGCCGGACGGACTTGCCGTCATGGATGCATGGGGGTTTGAATATAAGACAAATTTTATATGGGAAAAAGTGCGCAAGGACGGTCAACCCGATGGACGCGGTGTCGGTTTTTATTTTCGTAATGTCACCGAGATGATCCTGTTTGGAATAAAAAAGAACAGTGCTCCCAATCGAACCCTTCCGCCTGCCAGATCGCAGGTCAATATTATCAGGACAATGAAAAGGGAACACAGCCGAAAGCCGGATGAAATAATACCAATTATCGAGGCTTGCAGCCCTGCTCCCAGGATAGAGCTGTTTGCGAGAGGTGATCGGGATGGCTGGGATATGTGGGGCGATCAGGCGGATGAATCTTATGAGCCTACCTGGAGTACCTATGCCAATCACACTGTAGCATCCATCAAAGCAAGCTATGAAGCCACCGCAAAACCTGTCTGTAACGAGACGCCGCAAGCGGCAGGGAAATAACCCGCACTTGCGGTTTAGAGAGGGTCGAAACCATTCATGGCAGAATTCATCCGGATCGATAATCTTGACAGGCCGGAACTGGCCATCTATTCCAATCAGAATGAGGCGCAGCTGCGGCACTATTATGAGCCGGAGGAAGGAATCTTCATCGCGGAGAGTCCGAATGTGATCGCAAGGGCACTCGATGCAGGTTACGAGCCGATTTCCTTCCTTGCGGAGCCGTCGCAGGCAGAAGGCCCTGCTGCGGAAGATATCGCCCGCTGCGGCGATATTCCGGTCTATATCGGCAGCAATGAGCTTCTCTCGAAAATCACAGGCTTTAAGCTTGCCAGAGGAGCGCTCTGCGCCATGCGAAGGCGTCCTCTTCCCGACATTGAAGTTCTCCTTCAGGGCGCCCATCGGATTGTCATTCTCGAGGACATCGTGAACCCGACGAACGTTGGAGCGCTTTTCCGTTCAGCCGCCGCCCTTTCGATGGACGCCATCCTTCTCACGCCCGATTGTGCCGACCCGCTTTATCGCCGGGCTGACCGGGTCAGCATGGGAACCGTCTTTCAGATTCCGTGGACGTATTTTGACTCCCCGTGGCATGTAGAGCGGAGGGAAACAGAAGACGATGTGGAGAAGCGCAAGGCGGAGGAGTCGCGTCTTTGGATCTGGCCGGATCAGGCGATGAATTTCCTTCATGCGCACGGCTTTAAAACTGTCGCAATGGCTCTTCGCAACAACTCGGTGGATATCGACGATAAAATCCTCCGCGCAGAAGACAGGCTGGCCGTCGTCATGGGAACAGAGGGCGAAGGACTTACGCCGCGCACCATCGAAATGTGTGACTACTGCGTCACAATTCCCATGAAAAACGGCGTAGACTCGCTCAATGTGGCAGCTGCCGGCGCCATCGCATTCTGGGAACTGGGACCGCGCGGGAGAATCCGCAACGATGTATAAAGGCCGGTCATCCGGGCGGCTCTCTGCCCGTTTTGACTCCGTTCCTGCTATACCGGATTGGCGCTCCCGCTTCTCATACTTTCTCGCTGGGATAATAAAATCCCCAGTCAGCTCGAAGTTTATCAATTTCCTGCAGCACCTCAAGGCTCTCGTGGTATGGCATCTTCGGCGCCTCCTTCAGCCCTTTTCGAAGGCAATCATTCACATAAGCGATCTCATACTGATAACCCGAATCGTGGATTCCTTCAATCTTCTGCGGAACCGGAAGTTCGACGGTTTCGGTCTGGCCATCCGAATAAATATCCATCCGCTCGGGATGCCAGAAATGGGGCAGAAAAATGTATCCTTTTGTCCCATAAACATACCCGAAATCCTGCATGCTGGTACGAATACCACAGGAAAGCGTCGCGAGCGCTCCGTCATCGTACTGTGCGACGTAGGATGCCTGCTCGTCCACCTGAAGATGCATGTCATCGGTGTCGAACGACGCAAGACCGACCAGTTTTTGCGGCATGCGCTGGAAAATGCTGTACGCAAAATGCAAGGTGTAAATGCCGACATCAAGCATTCCACCGCCGGCCCTGTTCGGATCGGTGAGACGGTTGTTCGTCCCATCGTCACAGCGGAATGAGAAAGAAGCCTGAACGTGCCGGACGTCGCCGATTCTCCCGGAGCGGACCATCTCCAACATCTTCTCGGTAACCGGGAAGAAGCGGGTCCAGGCAGCCTCCATGAAGAAAACATTGTTCTTCTTTGCGCATGTAGTCATCTCACGGAGCTCTCCAGCATTGACCGCGGACGGCTTCTCGCAGAGCACACTCTTTCCATGTTCCATCGCCATGATGGCAAGTTCCTTATGCTGCGTGTGCGGAACCGGAATGTAGACGACATCGATTTCCGGGTCCCCGCACATCTGCTCATAGGTTTCGACCTTCGGCAGATTCCAGCGGTCCGCGACCTTCCTGGCAGATGCCTCTGTTCTCGAAGATACCGCGGTGACCTCACAGTCATCGCACTGAAGCAGACCCATCATCCAACTGTCAACAATCGAGCCTGCCCCGAGAAGTCCCCATCTTATTCTCTTCCCCATAAATGTACCTCCTGCTCTTTCTTACTGCACACAGCCTCTGATATTCGATTTCGTATGCGAATACCCCGGCCGTCTCAGAATTCAAAATTCCGACACCCTTCTGGAAAAAACT
This sequence comes from uncultured Lachnospiraceae bacterium, assembly GCA_900317475.1. Lineage (GTDB taxonomy): Bacteria > Bacillota > Clostridia > Lachnospirales > Lachnospiraceae > CAG-791. The sequence goes on from ONGY01000081.1 coordinate 14,514, forward strand.
TTTCACGCTTGTGATACCCGCAAAATTGTCTTATCGAGTGTGCAGAGCCTACTTCTGATCGTTTCACACCGGTCGATTCGCGCCGGCCGCGGAAATATCCGGCCTGCGTTCGGAAACTACACCCGCGAACAAGCCTTTTTCACCCGGCCACCAATAGGCCACCATCCAGGTTTCCGTCTCGAGAACTCAGATTTCCCTCTCCATTTCTTCCAGCAGCCGGATCTGTGTTCTCGCACGGTCAAGGTTCTGTCCCGGCCGCTCGGTGTGATAGTAAACATCGCCCGCTAAATAATCTCCCAGGAATCGGAGTGCCTGCTCGTACGTGATGAGCTTTGCTCCTTCCGGCAGCATCCGGACTTCCTCCTCCGTGAGGGCATCCCCCGCCTCCGCAAGAAATTTCCGGTGAAACAATTCGTAGAGATGTCTGTCAAAATGCACCTTGGTAAGGTCCGGTTCATCCTCTGAGGCCGTGGAAGCGCCGAATCGTATCGCATCTCCGAAATCCATGACCGTATATCCCGGCATGATCGTGTCGAGATCAATCACGCACAAAGCTTTTCCCGTACTCCGGTCAAACAAAACATTGCTGAGCTTTGCATCGTTATGTACGACACGAAGCGGCATAGCGGTTCCTTTGAGCATTTCGGCGTAATCATGCCGGTCCGTAAGGAAATGAATTTCTTCCTGCACCAGCCCGGCCCTTCCGGCCGGATTCTCTTCTATCGTACGCAAAAACGCCTGATAGCGGACGCCTGTGTTGTGAAAATCCGGTATTGTCTTATGGAGTGTCCCTGCCGGGTAATCGGAGAGCATCTGCTGAAATTTGCCGAAAATATAGCCGCTCTGACCGAAGCGTTCCGGAAGATCCGGCTTGTCATAGCAGACCGTATCTTCGATGAATTCATACATTCTCCAGCAGTTTCCCTGCGCATCCCGGTACAGAGGGGCGCCGTCTTTCGTCATGATAACGGTCAGCGTCTCCCGCTTCGGATCCCCGCCGTCTGCCAGGATTTTTTCTTTCAGGAATCCGGTCACATGAACGATATTCTCCATCAGTTCATCCGGTTTCAGAAAGATATCGGTGTTAATCCGCTGCAGGATATACCGCCGGATTTTTCCTCCCTCTTCTGTCTGGACAATCACCGTGTCATTGATATGACCGCTGTTATTATAGTGAAAAGAAACCGGTTTTCCGGCGAGATCAAAATGCTCCGCTGCCGAGCAATAGTCCTGTGACCCAACTTTTTTCATCGCTCACTATTCCTCATCCAAATGCAGGAACTTCCTGTAGATAAGACATACCTCATCTGCCTGCGCCTTCTCCGGCATTTCTGAGAATACTCTGAGAAGCGGTTCTGTTCCGGAGAATCGAATAGAGACCCCGGAGAATCGAATAGAGACCAAGCCTCCATTCTCAAAATACACCTTGCAGCCGTCCACATACGAGATCTTCTCGATTGGATAGGGAAGTTCCGTAAATTTACAGGCATGTCCCCATCCGAATACGCAGAGTCCATTCAGGCACTTTCGGAACAGAAGGAGTCACCCTGACTGTAAACCGGCACATTCCTTCCCATGAATCGATTCCCGAAAAAATAAACAGTCGTATCGAACAGAGAAAATTCCATCTTCCCTGCCCGATACGACAGTTTCGCCGTCATCTCGTGCTTTGCACCCGCTGATCTTATTTCTGTCCGCCAGAACTCTTCACAAAGGCTGTCACTTTTTATCGTCTCCCCTGCGGTCGTAAATGCGGAGAATGACAAGGAGAACAAACGTCAGCGCAGCAATGGATACCAGAAGCGTAAGCCACCAGTTTTTTGTGATAGCTGAGAAAATATACCCCGCCGCACACACAAGTACCACCGGAACAGCATATTGCATCTGCGTCTGAACATGATTGATATGGTTGCTCTGTGCGCCGGCAGAAGCCATGATAGTCGTATCCGAAATCGGACTCACATGATCACCGCAGACAGCACCCGCGAGAACCGCCGACGTGGCAATGATCATCATCGCGCTGTCGTCATTCTGAAAGACCGAGATGACAATCGGGACCAGGATCGAAAAGGTTCCCCAGGAGGTGCCGGTCGCAAAGGCAATGAAGACCGCAATGACAAACACAGCCACCGGAATGAAATAAACGACCCCGCTGTCAAGATTGAGATTGGCGGTGACAAAATCGCCGATGCCGAGCTGATCGCTCATTCCCTTCAGTGTCCAGGCAAGTGTAAGGATGAGAATGGCAGGGATCATCATCTTGGCCCCATCCGGAAGAGCGTTCATGAAGTCCCTGAAGCGGATGACCCTGCGCGGCAGGTAGAGAACAGCACAGAACAGGACCGTCACGATCGTGGAAAAAATCAGGGAAGTCTCCGCATCGCATCCGGCAAATGCATCGACCACGCCCGTGGCCCCTCCGACGAAACCAGTGAAAATCATGGCACCAATCGCCGTAAAGATCATGACCAGCATCGGAAGGATAAGGTCAATGACGTGCCCTTTTCCCGAATCAATGGCTTCCTGGTCCGCCTTCGCAAGGTCCTTGAATTCCTCGCCGCCGGATGTGAAAAGATCCCCTTTTGCAGCATTGCGCTCATGCTTTGCCATCAAACCGAAGTCTTTCCCCAGGAAGATCATAAAAAAGACCATATACAAAGTCAGAAGTGCGTAGAGATTGTACGGAATTGTGGAAAGGAAAAGCTGGAAGCCATTCATCTTTCCGCCCTCCGGTACATAAGAATTCACCGCGGCAGCCCAGCTGGAAATTGGAGCAATGATGCAGACC
>ONGY01000088.1 GCA_900317475.1 uncultured Lachnospiraceae bacterium
CAGGTTGTTTCGACCTTCAGCGCCTTTCCTTCTTCCGAGCTTTTCTCCATCGTCCTGAAAATATCGAGCACATGCACCGCCATCGCGCAGTCCGTGCGGCTCCTGCGGCCGCTCGCGATCGCGTCCGCTTCTTCACTCGGCCCGATGCCGCGGCAATTGTCCGTATACGGCAGTCCCAGGTCGACCGGCTGTACATTCGGAGAGAAATCCGGATTCTCTGACGTGATCTTTACCGTTCCGCCAAAGCCATTGGCATCGCACAGGTCGAGCACGCCCTTCGTTCCATAGATATAGAAATGCGCGAGATCCGACATGATGCTCTCGCCATCGATGAGGAAGGTCCCCGTGACACCGCTCTCCGTGCGCAGCATTGCCGCGATCTGGCCGATGTTTGGCGATGCATATTTCTCGCCGTAATGCGGGCTTTCCGGATTGCAGTTCACACGCTCCGGACTGCGGTTTTGGGAGAAGGCGCTGACCGTATCAACCGGCCCGAGGAGCGAGATGAGTGCGGTCATGTAGTAGACACCATAATCAAGATCAATACCGCCGCCCGGCATGTTCAGAAATCCGAAATACGAGGTGAGAAAATCAAGCCTCCGGTTTGCGTTTACGGAAAAACCTGTGACTTCACCGATCTTTCCCTCATCAATGAGCCTGCGCGCCGTCTGAAGTGCCTCTCCCATGAATGTCTCCGGCGCCGAACAGAGATAAAGCCCCTTCTCCTTTGCGAGCGACTGCACTTCCTTTGCCTCATCCAGTGTGAGGCAGATGGCCTTCTCCGTGAAAACATTCTTGCCCGCGAGAAGTGCTTTCTTAATAATTTCATAGTGCGACGGCACCGGTGTGAGATTCACGATAAGGCCGATCCGCTCATCCGAGAGCATCTCATCGAACGTCACCGCTTCGATACCGTATTTCTGTGCCGCCTTCTCCGCGTGTTCGAAATGATTTGCACAGCAGCTGATCACTTTCAGGTTATCAAACCGGTGGATCATGTTTTCAAAATAAATGCCGCTGATCTTGCCGCAGCCGACGACACCAACCCCCATTGGCTCTGCCATAGTAACCCCTTTCCCGGAATACACGGATTCCGCTCAACTGTTCTTCCTTATTTCTTCGACAAAATCCTTCAGCCTGAGGAGCGCTTCGCGGAGATCGTCAATGGAGTACGCGTAGGAGATGCGGAGGTATCCTTCGCCGCAGTCTCCGAACGCCGTCCCGGGAACGATGGCGACCTTCTTCTCCGTGAGAAGTTTTGTCGCAAACTCCTCGGANNNAGCATCTCAAGGACAAAGCGGCGGCGCTGATCGTACGAAATGCGCATCCTCTCAACGTCCTCATCACCGTTCTTTATTGCCTCGACCGCTGCGTACTGGCTCGTCGTCGGCGCACACATAATCGCGTACTGATGAATCTTCGTCATCTGCCGGATAATCGCCCGCGGCCCGCATGCATACCCGAGCCGCCAGCCCGTCATCGCATACGCCTTCGAGAAGCCGTTCACCAGAACGGTGCGTTCCTTCATACCCGGAATCTCAGCGATCGAAGTATGCTTTCCTTCATTCACGTATGTGAGAGCGCCGTAGATCTCATCCGAGAGGACGTAAAGGTTGTGTTCCCTGATGACCGGTGCAATCGCCCGGAGATCCTCTCTTGTCATGATCGCGCCCGTCGGATTGTTCGGATAGGGCAGCACCAGAATCTTGGACTTCGGCGTGACCGCCCTCTCTAGTGCCTCCGGCGTGAGGCGGAATTTATTCTCTGCCGTCAGCCCGATGATGACCGGCTTTGCATCCGCCAGGACCGCGCATGGCTCGTACGAAACATACGACGGCTGCGGGATCAGGACCTCGTCGCCGGGATTGATCATCGCCCGGAACATGAGATCGATCGCCTCGGATCCGCCGACAGTGATGAGAATTTCCTTCATCGGATCATAGGAAAGCCCCTGGTCACGTTCCAGTTTTTGCGCAATCGCTTCCCGGAGCTCCTTAAGGCCGGAATTCGACGTGTAAAACGTGCGTCCCTTCTCGAGTGAGTAAATGCCCTCGTCCCGGATATGCCAGGGCGTGTCGAAATCCGGCTCGCCGACGCCAAGGGAGATGGCATCCTTCATTTCACTTACAATATCGAAAAATTTCCGGATTCCGGAAGGCTTAAGCGCCACGGTCTTGACCGCCAGCATGTCTTCCACCGGAATCTGTTCTTCGCTCATAGTCACCTCCGTCAAAAACTCGTTTTCCCGCTGTTTCACCGTGCCCTGCTCGGAAATAGAAGGCATAAATACAAAGCAGGGAGATTACACATGCTTTCTGTGCCCTGCGCTGGTATTTCCGTGCACGGTTCTCTTACAATGAAAGAGCAGTTACGGAGAGACCATTTCCCGTTTGTCCGGTTCTCTGCGTTCCATGACGGTCCCATGATCCTTGTACCGTTTCAGAATGAAATGCGTGGTCGTACTGATGACGGAATCCAGTGTGCTGAGTTTGCTCGATACAAAAGAGGAGACTTCCTTGAGTGTTTTCCCTTCCAGAGTGACAAGAAGATCGTAGGCTCCGGAGATAAGATAGACCGAATTGACTTCCGGGTACCGGTAGATGCGCTCCGCAACATGGTCGTATCCCTCGCCGCGCTGCGGCGTGACACGCACCTCAATGAGCGCTGTGACCTGCTCGACATTCGTCCGGTCCCAGTCAATCATCGTATGATAGCCGCAGATGATTCCTTCCTCCTTCATCCTTGTAAGGCGGCTGGTTACGTCACTCTGTTCCATACCGAGAAGAACGGCAAGTTCCTTCGTATCCATGCGGCTGTTCTTCTCGATCAGCATAAGCAGTTGAATATCCGTTGAATCCATTTTTTACCCCTCTTGGACAAAACCGGCAAACGCGGTTTTGCCGAATGCCGCAGCGGTGCCGGCTGCTTTTCTCCGCCCCCGCATCCGCCGCGGTGTCTCATCAAAATTTTCCAGACTGTTTCTCACTGTGCAGCATCTGATGCTTCTGTTCCATCAGCTGTTCCGGCCGCATCCCCCGCAGTCCCGGCACTGGCTGCAATCTGCGCCTGTGCCGCGGCTGCCGCCTGTTCGGATGCGGTCTGCGCGGCGGCAAGCGCCGTCGCCTCATCCGCACCGTTTGCAATAGCCTGTGCGTAAGCATCGTTGGCGGCCTGCGTGGCAATCTGCTGTATCTCGTCAATCTGGGCCTGCGCCGCCTGCTGCTGCGGCGTCAGTCCTGCTGCCTCTGCAGCCTGATCCTGTGCAAGTGTGGCGATCGCGGCCTCGCAGCCCTCAATGCTCTGCGAGTCGATGGCCGCCTGCAGATTGGCCGTCACCGTTCCGAGCGTTCCGACCGTGCAGGATTTCGGCGCCGCATTGTACGTACTGTTGTTGAACACCTCACGGCTCTGCTCAACACCGTCCTGATACACGACCTTCCAGAGCCTTGCCTTCACGCCCTGATGCGCCGCCGTATAGGAAATATAGCCGACCTGCTGCGTATTGTCTGTGTAAACGGCCTCGCCCTCCGGGTCCGTTGTCTCGATCGTCTCGCTCTCGAATGCGAGCGTACGTCCGGGATCTCTCGTTTCATGGCCGTAAATATTGAACGTAATGCTCTTGCCGCTGATGCTTCCTTCTATGTAAATCGGAATCTCGAGATTGTTCGTGAATCGGAAATCAAGTCCTGAGGACTCTGCGATTGCTGCGTCGTCCGACGGATCGACATAGCTTACGATCAGCGAGTGATTATGACGCTCGTCGACCTGAAGTTCCGCGCGGATGACTGCGTTGTACAGCGTGGTCGAGACCTGGCAGATTCCTCCGCCAAAACTCTCAACGACCTGTTGCCCGAAGTAGGATCCGGCGAGAGCATATCCGTTTTCCTCTGTGAAGGGAGTGATGGTCTGAAGAACGGAAAACTGCTGCCCCGGGTACACAACCGTTCCGTTGATCATACCGCAGGCGTTGGCGATGTTCTGGCACCGCGCCTCCCCGGAGGAGCTGTAGCTTGTCGTGAACGTTCCGAGAAGATCCTTCACCTGTTCCAGTTCCTCTGCCGTCCCGTTCGGCTCACTCACTTCCATGTCAAGTGCGATGATCTCATTTCCTCCGGTCCAGCCGTCCTCCAGAACCGATTTGATTTTAGACGCGCTCGAATCATGATCGATCACGACGCCGGGCTGTCCGGGCGAGACCGTAAAGCTCCCGTTCTCCCGGGTAAGAGAGGCATCGACTGCCTCCTGCTCAAACGAACTGCAGTCATTCTCAAGAACATCGAGAATGTCGCCCTCATCTGCCGTCATATTTGCAGTGAAGTTCATCCCGTTTTGCTGAATGTCCTTTTCGGACTTGTAGCGGGCGATGATATTCGTTCCGTGCCCGCAGGCCCCGGCCTCATCGACCGCGCTGACATCCGTCCATCCGACACCGAACCGGCTCGCCGGAACACTGACTGTCTCGGAGCTGTCCTGACCCTCAAGCGTGATCGTCGCATTGCCGTAGTCCGCAAACGCCGAACGGAGTTTTGACGCTGCCTCTTCTTCCGTCATGCCCCCGACATCGATCCCGTTGATCGTGATTCCATTCATGATCACGCGGGTGGGGTGGAGGAGGGCTGTTGCTGCCGATTCTGCCGTGTCGGACGAATCCGCCGGCGAACCCGCCGAGCCTGCCGCAATGCCCGTATCGGCCGCATCGGACGCCGAACTGCCCGTGCCGGCTGTATTTGCCGTGTCTTCCATATCGGAAGATTCTGCCGTACCGGAGGAATCCGTGCCGACAGCCGCATATGCCTTCGCCGGGCATGCACTGAACGCAGCCGTCACTGCCATGGCGGCGGAAAGGATGGACAGCGTGACTGGTACTGCCGTCTTATGCAATTTCTCATAAAAGGATTTTTCGTCACGAGAATGTATCAAAATCTATACTCCTGTCCGGCTGCCTGTGCGGAGAAAGGAAAGTCAGACCATCGCCACTGCAAGGCCGATTACCATAGATACAATGAGAATTATAATCAGAACAGCAGAGAAAATCCGTTTGAATTTTCCGGATCGAAAATTTATCATGAAATACACTTTCCGCCCCGGACAAAGCGCCGGGGCTATTTCAAAAATTATAAAAGGGTATGGCCTTAAAAGCAAGAAAACGCCTGCCCGGAGCGTGCTTTCGTTTTTCCCGCCGCAAGCTCCGACCCTTCAGGGTCGTGAGCAGTTGACCGTTTTGAACTTTCCCGAAGAAAATGCTATTTTAGAGTCTTGAGAATCCGTAAATAATCTGCTGCTGATGCAGGTTATGAAAAAAGACCTTTTCCTGTTCGGAGATGCATCATCATGAGAGACAAACTGACAAAGAAAGATATAGAAGATATGAAGAAGGAGATCGAGTACCGCAAGCTGGTGGTCCGCCCGAAGGCACTCGATGATCTCAAGGAAGCAAGAGCGCAGGGCGATCTCTCGGAAAACTTTGAATATCACGCCGCAAAACGCTTCAAGAACCAGAACGACTCGCGCATCCGCTATCTGGAACGGATGATCAACACCGCAACCATCATCGAGGATTCCTCTGATTCGCCGGACACCGCAGGCCTCAACAAGAAAGTAACCGTATACTTCGTAAACGATGACGAAGAGGATGTGTACACCATCACGACGACCATCCGCGAAAACGCCATAAAGGGATTCATCAGCAATGTCTCCCCTCTTGGAAAGGCTCTCGTCGGCCACAAAGTCGGCGACACCGTGACAGTTCATGTAAACGACACGCTCAGTTATCCGGTAACCATCCGCAAGATTGAGCCGGCGGACGAAATCGGAACCATACGGTCCTTCTGATCTGAAAATCAGCTTCCTGCAAAAATAGTGCGGGCTGCGTCATTTTTCCCCGCCCTGTCAGGTCAGTCTTTTCGTGAAGTTTCCGTCAATATTCACGCCCTCGATCTCGACAATAAATGCGTCGGGATCGTACAGCCGGATGATGCTTTGACCTCATACTTGCTGACGAAGATAACGAAAATCTTCACATCCGAATCCGTGAAAACACCTTTCGCATTGATTTCGGTCATGCCGCGGTGAAGGCGTCCCATCACAGAAATCTCCATCGGCCGTGTATCTTTGAGCTTCGATACGACCAGGACCTGAGAACTGATATTCTGCGTGTGAATCTTGTCGCAGGCGATCGAGTTGAAAACCGTATAAATCAGCGAATAAATCACGGTCGGCACATCAAAAAGGAAAAGGCATGCGGCATACAGAACAACATTGGATAAAATAGCCACTTTTCCAATGGATGCTCCCTGCTTCTCGCTTGCGATTACCATGCCAAAGAGATTCATTCCTCCGTCGCAGGCGCCCATCCGCAGGATAATTCCAACCCCCGCTCCGCAGACAAGACCCGCAATCAGACAGTTTGCCAGCCGGTCGTCCAGCACCGGCTGATTCGGAATCGGAACGAACTGCAGTGCGATGGTAATAATCGTGACCGCCAGAATTGTCTTGAAAACGAAGCGGTGACGCAGCTTGCGGTAGCAGAGCACCATCGCAGGTATATTCATCAGGTAGTAAAGAATACCGTAAATCTGAACATTTTCCGGTAAAACACCGCCCCGGATGAGAAGCTGATTGATGAGCTGCGAATATCCCATCATGCCGCCCGCATAAAGATGCAGCGGCTGAAGAAAATAATTCATTCCGAACGCATACAGCAGAGCTCCGACAGCAATCAGAGGGATCTTGCGTCCCTCCTGTCTTGCCGCCCGCACACCTGTATCGCTCTGTGCGGCCGCATCCTCTGCCTCGCGGACCTGCTTCTCAAATTCTGCTGCCGCTCTGCGGCGCTGTTCTTCAATGGCCTTTTCGTATTCTGCGTCTTTATTTCGTTCCGATTCCTGTTCGGCCGCCCGTGTGCGGTCCTCCGCCCGAGGAATCCGATGTGTTGGTTTGTCCATTGTTTAGCCTCACTATACGGTCAGGTTTCCCGGGGCCTTCCGGGATGATCAGTCATTTCCAAGTTGATATAAGCCTTCCGTTTCCGATATTTCTTCATGGTCCTGCGCCGTGCAGTATGTCGTGATTTCTCCCGTCTCCTCATCGTAAAGGATCGTCCATGTTCCGCCTCCAAGGCACCCGCCCGCCACCGGTTCTCCGAAATCGCTGATCGTCACGCCAAAGTGATCTTCAAGACTCTCCCGGACAGCCGTAAGCGCTTCTTCCCGCCCGAATGCGATGCCCCCCGCAGCAACGGAAGTTTTGGCGTTCTCAAAGTCAAGTACAATGCAGTACCGGGATCGCGCGCAGGTCTGAATGTGATCGGTGCGCATATAATCCACATACCACGGGTGCATCGCAATAAGAAACAGCGCAATCGTGCAGGCAATCGTGATGAGGATCGTGAACCTGCCGAACTTTTTCTTCAGCAGCCCGGCAACGTCGACGCGCTTCTCCGTCCCCTTCCGGATGTTCCGGAAAGCCGGAAAATGCCGCTGGAACATGAGCACGCTCTCCAGCAGAAGGACAAACGTAAGCTCCGGACTTTTGAACAAAAGCCAGGAGACACCCGTAAACGCAAGCGGAATGAAAACCGCACCGAGCCCGAGATACTGCGACGCAAAAACGATGTACATTCCGACCGTCATCGAAAGAAGACCCCACAGAGGCGAAATACAGAAAATTGCGGCACAGGTCGATGAAACACCCTTGCCGCCTCTGAATCTGACCGCCGCCGGGAAATCATGCCCGAGCACGGCGCCCAGCCCCGCATATGCGCAGGCTGTAAGTCCGTGATCCGGAAACAGAAGAAACCGCACGAGGACGCAGGGGATGACCGTTTTGGCGAGATCTCCTGCCAGTACGAGGAGCCCCGCGCCAAAGCCGCACTGCGCCATGACGTTTGCCATACCCGGATTGCCCGAGCCGATCTCGGAAGCCTTCTTCCCCGTGTATTTTTTTGCAACAACATCGGCCATGAGGAAATTTCCGAACACATAGCCGATCAAAAGACTGATCAGGCGGTACAACCGACTGCCTCCCGGAACAACTGTTCCAATATCAACCTGCCTTTAACCTGTCTTTCAGCCTATCCTTCTTCAGCAGAAAGATCGAGCGGAGTGATGGATTGATCCGAAGGGCAGTAGCGATAAAATTTCTGCGTTTCGGAATCCGTTTTCTCGCTGTAAAGGCCGAGTTTCATATAAACCGCTGTCAGATTTCCCATGTCATCCAGCTCAAAGCCCTGCATTTCGGTGGATCTCACGAGGTCCTTTCCGCCCGACGCAACGTAGGCGTCGTGCACATCGATGGACAGCTGATCCCCCGGTATGCCGCTTTGCGCCAGAGCATCGTGCGGCGTGATCGCTGTATCGGTCTTTGTGTCATATGCAAGCGTTATGAGATCGCCCCAGCTTTCTTTTGCCGGGAGTTCCACATACGTCGTCGTGACCTGCAGATACCGCTTCGTATCCGCGACATAGCTCCGGATTTCGACAAAACTCCCGTCGTTCTCGTCGCGCACTTCCTTATACATATCCTGCAGAAATTTTGTTTTTTCGTTCAGCGTGTCCAGTGACTTCGTGCTCTCGCCCGACTTCGTCACAAACTGCGGAATTTCCACGATGCTGCTGCCCGTGTCGCCGTAACTCAAAAACTCAATCTCGGCATCGACCGCATATCCGCCGCTCTTAGAACCTTCATCGGCAGAAACATCCGCTGAAGCCTCTCCGGATGAATCCTCTGCGGCCGGCTCGAAACTTCCGTCCGCCGGATAAAGGGCCTCTCCCGATTCCCCGGATTCCGAATATTCACGTGAATCCCTGGTCGCTGCACTGACCGCGAAAGAGCTTACCTCATCCGACGTGGACGCGCACCCCATCGTAAAAACTGCCGCTGCCGCAAATACGGCGGCGGTGCTGATTATCCGAAGAAGCCTGCTGCTTCCAAAAGACATAATTCATACTCCTCGATTGATCAGCCCGGAACCCGCATATTGCGCAGATTTTTCGTATGATTTCCCGGACTTTGCGGCCCCGGCTGCTTCCGCGGCACTGTTCCGCATTCTGCTTCATCATATCATATGCCGCTGTTCTCTGCACAAGGCCGCCGATCCGCGCGTACACCGTCCTGCAGACATTCCGGGAGTTTGACACCCAAAAGTCCGGAAAGCCTTGAAAAGGCTTTATTTTTTCGTCAAATTAAATTTTGTGTATATGGTAATACGGTAATACATGTGG
>ONGY01000105.1 GCA_900317475.1 uncultured Lachnospiraceae bacterium
CCTTTTATCTTACAAGTGTAAGCAACTGCCAAAGCTGCTATAATAGGGCTGCATAATAATTCTCCTTTCACTTTGAGCCGCATGCGGGGTTCAGCTCTCAGAGCGGGCCTCGTCTGCGGCGCATATTTTTGGGGCAATTTTTAATATTCATTTTCAATCCGGAAAATAAGTCCGTTAAGAATAAGAAAATAGATGAAAACAATTCATGTAGTGGCAGCAGTAATTGAAGAGAACAGTCGGTTTTTTGCGACGCAGCGCGGATACGGCGAGTTCAAGGACTGGTGGGAGTTTCCGGGCGGCAAGATTGAGGCCGGGGAAACTCCGCAGCAGGCTCTGCTGCGGGAAATCCGCGAGGAACTCGATACGGAAATCGAGGTCGGAGACCGCATTGGAACCATTGAGATGGATTATCCGGAATTTCACCTCTCTATGCAGTGCTTTCACTGCCGGGTGAAGGATGGGCACCTCACTTTGAAAGAGCATGAGGCCGCGAAGTGGCTTAATAGGGCCGCCATCGACAGTGTGAAATGGCTTCCGGCAGACAGGGAAGTCGTGAATATTCTTAAATCAGGCAGCTGAACATTCCGTATTCACAGATGGAGATTGAGGCTATGGCGGATCGTACAGAAAAACACGCAGGAAGAGACAACAATTCAGAAGATGACGCAGCAACCAGGCTTGTTCCCGGCCTTTATGAGCAGGTTATCAGTCATTCTCTCGCCGGAAAACTGTCCGGAGTCCCGGATGTGCAGAAGTCAGTCTCGAAGATCGATGAGGGCGAAGCCGCGCAGGTTCTCTCTCAGTATGTCTCCAAGCTTGTGGAGAAAAAGCTCACCGTAATCGAAGAGGAGGGAGGCGACATTCAGCAGCAAATCCGGCTGATCAACGATGTCGTAAAAACTCTGGATTCTGAATCGACGGCTCCTGCTGCTTCTGCTGATACGGATGCATCAACTGCAGCCCCTGCTGCTCCTGCCTCACCAGTTGCCACTCCCTCTGCTTCGGCCGGGAATGCTGTCGACCCTTCCGGCGAGCAGCTCCTCGCTCTGCTTTCGTCCGGGAATCCGCGCCTTGCTGCCTCCCAAAGGGCTTCCGATCTCCCGCGCCCACAGACTTCCATCGCGGGCAGCAGTCTTTTCACCGGGGCCGACCGTGAGCCCCAGCTCTACAGCGAGCTTGAACGGGAGATTGCCAGCTGCGATGAAGTCGACATGCTCGTCTCCTTCATCAAATGGAGCGGCCTTCTTCTGATCCGCGATGCCCTTTTGGATTTCACAGAAAACGGCGGAACTCTCCACGTTGTCACGACTTCCTACATGGGTGCCACCGACATCAAGGCTGTCCAGTGGATAAGCCATCTCCGGAACACAGAAATCCGCGTGAGCTACGACACCAATCGCACACGCCTTCACGCAAAAGCCTATATCTTCCTCCGCAATACTGGTTTTTCCACCTGCTACATCGGCTCCTCCAACCTCTCCAATCCGGCCATGACCAGCGGCCTCGAGTGGAATGTCAAAATCACGCAGGCTGACCAGGCGCAAACCATGGCAAAAGTACAGGCAACATTTCAGAGCTATTGGAACAGCCAGACTTTTGAGACATTCCATCCGGATAACATTGAAGATGAAAAGCGTCTCCGGGCAGCACTTGAAAACCAGCACAGCAATATCATCAGTTACAGTCTCCACAAAAACACCGGCTATGCCGCTGACAGTGCCGGATATTATAATGCCTCCCCGCATGGCACTTTTTCAGACGGCACCTCCCCGCCGACTATTACGATTACATCATCGTCGATGAGTTTCATCATGCGGCCGCAAAAACTTATCATTCATTTCTTTCCTATTTTAAACCGCAGATTCTCCTTGGCCTCACTGCAACCCCAGAGCGCATGGACGGTCAGTCGGTCCTGGGATATTTTGACGGTCAAATTGCCGCCGAAATCCGCCTGCCCGAAGCGATCGACCGCAAACTCCTCTGCCCGTTTGAATATTTCGGCGTCAGCGACTCCGTCGACCTTGATGGTCTCCGATGGACAAACGGCGGCTACGCAGACAGCGACCTCGATAATCTCTACGTTTTCAGCCACGAGACTGCCATCCGCCGAGCGGATCTCATCATCCGGAAAGTATTGGACTATACCACCGACATTAACGCAGTAAAAGGCCTCGGATTCTGCGTTTCCGTTAAACATGCAGATTTCATGGCTGAGCAGTTCATGAAAGCCGGCATTCCCTCCATCTCACTCTCCGCCGAATCCAGCGACGCGGAGCGCGACAGCGCCAAAACCCGTCTGCAGCGGGGCGAAATCAAATTTATTTTCGTCGTTGACCTTTACAACGAAGGAGACAGCATACAGGGCGTCCGAAGAAGGAGGAGAGTGATGGCTAAGAAAGTTACGGTAATCCCAGCGAAAGTTGACCGGTTTACTGCCCAGCCTCTCAGCGGAAAATCAAAGCGGAAGGTATGCGGGTATGCGAGGGTTTCCACTGACCATGATGAGCAGCTCACTTCCTATGAAGCGCAACTGGGTTACTACACGAATTACATCAAAGCCCATGACGACTGGGAGTTCGTCGGGATGTATTCGGATGAAGGAATCAGCGGCACGAACACCAAGCATCGTGATGGCTTCAAGTCCATGGTCCGGGATGCGAAGGCCGGGAAGGTTGACCTGATCCTCACAAAGTCGGTCAGCCGGTTTGCAAGGAACACAGTTGATTCCCTGACAACCATCCGGGAGCTGAAGGAATGCGGTGTTGAGATTTACTTTGAAAAAGAGAACATCTGGACGATGGATTCCAAAGGAGAAGTACTGATCACCATCATAAGCTCATTGGCACAGGAGGAATCCCGGAGCATTTCCGAGAACGTCGCATGGGGCAAAAGGAAAGGCATGCAGGATGGGAAGGTAAGTGTCAATTACAAGCGGTTCCTCGGCTATGGGAAAGGAATGCAGGTAATCCCGGAAGAAGCGAAAATCGTAAAGAACATCTACCGGCTTTACCTTGAAGGACTGTCAGAGCAGGCTATCTGCAACAGACTCATGGAGAAGGGCATCCTTTCCCCGGGTGGGAAAACAACATGGCACCGGATACTGATTAAAAGCATCCTCACGAATGAGAAATACAAAGGTTCGGCGCTTCTGCAGAAGACCTTCACCGAAAATTTCCTGACGAAGAAGCACAAGAAGAATAACGGGGACTCCCGCAGTACTACATCGAGAAAAGCCATGAGGCGATTATTGCCCCGGATATTTTCGAGAAAGCTCAGGATGAGCGTGCAAGAAGAAGCCAGCGAACCCACCATTACAGCGGGGTGAGCATCTTCTCCTCCAAAATCATCTGCGGGGAATGCGGCCACCCATTTGGTTCAAAAGTCTGGCATTCCAATGACAAGTAC
>ONGY01000052.1:0-8266 GCA_900317475.1 uncultured Lachnospiraceae bacterium
GTTTCCAGCGCGGATTTTCCTGCGGCCTGATCGGCGTTCTTTCCGAAAATGCACAGGATTGTGACAAGAGCCGCCATCATGAAATAAATCCCGAAGTCGGACAGGTATCGCTGGGAGATTCCGGCAGAAAGAACATCAAAGAAAACAAGGAGAAAACCGAGGAAAAAACACACGATTCCGAATCCCGCGGCCGCTGCTGTGTCCTGCTCTGCAGTTCTCCGCTTCCCGGTGACGGGCCCTGCCATGTTTTTCTCCGCTCTCAGCACCTCTCCTGCAGGTTTCTTTTTCCCGCAGCCGAAGATCCCGAAAGCAAAAAGAGAGACCGGATGAAGTGCAAAAAAACCGGCAATAAACGGTTCTATATAAATTACGCTTAAATAGTCTTTTGTCCAGGCAGCACCGTGAAGAAAAGGGAACGTACTGTCTATATTCAAAGGCTCGATGAGCTCAAGAAACAATCCGATTCCAATTCTCTTCCATGTGATCTTCTGCGCCGCGACCTCCGTGGTCGTGAGGAGATACCGGTAGCCGAATTCAAACGGGGAGCCGAATCTTGCCGCATTATACCAGAATATGAAAGCTCCGGATACGGCAAAGGGAAGGATGACCTTCATCGTATTAAGCACCGCCGTCCGGGTCCTCCGGAAAAACTTTCCCTCCCGTATTTCTTTCCAGAAGACCGGGAACGCAAGCAGCACCGCCGCAGCGCTCTGCGGGCGGCAGCCGATGAGAAGGGAGAGAAAGATGGAGCCGGTGAGAATATTTCCGCGGAGCCAGAAATAAAGGCCCCATACGAGCAGCATGAGCCCCTCCGCTGCGGGCATGGAATACGTGACAGGAAAGGAATCAAGAAACAGAATCCCGGAGGCCATGATGAGGGAGAGCGGCGCAAAAACATGGATGAAGGAACTGTTCTCCGAAGGAAAATATTTCTTCAGGAACTGCTCCGCAAAGGCAAATGCGCCGCAGACAAAAAGAAACGATACAAACAGCATGGCCAAAAACGTCGGCAGCACATGCCCGGTCACAAGCCTAAACGGCAGAAAAAGCAATATTTCCGGGGTAATTCCGAAATAGACATAATAGTGTCCGTCATAATACGCCGCATCCACCGGATATAAGTCGCCGGAAGCTGTCTGCGCAGCCATCCGGGAGCCGTAATTGTACGGATCTTCAAGGTCCTTCAGAGAATCCGGAACCGCCTCTTCCAGATACAGGTGTCCGTGTGCCATCGAAACGGAAAGAAGCTCGTACTGCCTCAGCTGGTCTCCCCAGGATGAACGTCCCTCCACAGGGCGGACCGAGAAGACGGAAAGGACGACGAGAAAAACCGCAAAGAAAAAGGTGCACAAACGAAGAACCCGGGTCTTTCCATTGCTCCGGGTTCTTCCATCTCCCGCACCAGCATCTTTGGTGCAGTAAAATCGTTTTTTCTGAAAAGCCCTTTCCTTCGTCATCTTCCGGGCTCCCCCGGGAAAGAGGTCATTTCGCCTTTATCCCTTCAGTTTCAGCTTGTAATCACGTTCTGTCTCGCGGCTGATGTCGCGCTTCATTTTATCCTCGCGGCGGTCATAGATCTTCTTGCCTCTTGCAAGACCAATTTCCATCTTTGCCCGTCCGTTCTTGAAATAAACCTGAAGCGGGACAAGCGTAAGCCCCTTCTCTTTGATCTGTCCCGCGAGCTTCATGATCTCACTTTTATGAAGCAGGAGCTTTCGCGTCCGGAGAGGATCCTTGTTCATGATGTTTCCATGCTCATACGGGCTGATATTCATTCCGTACACATAGACCTCGCCGTGATCAATTTGGACATATGCCTCTTTGATGCTGCACTTGCCCTGGCGGAGTGACTTTACTTCCGTTCCGAAGAGCTCGATGCCGCATTCGAATCGTTCAAGAATAAAATAATCGTGATACGCCTTTTTATTGTTTGCGACCAGTTTCAGCGGTTCGTTTCTTGCCATTGTTTCTGATATTCCGTCCCTCTTCCGGCCTTCCGCCCTCGGTCTCGGGAACGAAATCAATCGTCCTCGTCGCCGTATCCGCCGCTGCTGCCTTCACGCGGATGCGGTCTCCGAGCCGGTATTCTCGGCCGGTATGCTCACCCTTAAGTATATATGATTTCTCGTCAAAAACATAGTAATCGTCGAACAGGACAGCCATCGGCACGAGTCCCTCGATGGTGTTCGGAAGCTCGACATACATTCCCCAGGCGGTGAGCCCGGAGACAATTCCGTCATAGACCTCGCCGATGTGCTCTGTCATGTACTCACACATCTTCTGTTTGTCTGTCTCCCGTTCGGCCTCATCTGCTCTGCGCTCATTCTTCGAAGACTGTTCACAGACATCGGGAAGAATGGTGTCATAATGCTCCTTCCGCTCCGCAGAAAGTCCTTCTGCCCCGATGACCTCCCGGATGATCCTGTGAATCTGCAGGTCCGGATAGCGGCGGATCGGTGAGGTGAAGTGGCAGTAATATTTGAGAGCAAGTCCGAAGTGTCCGGCACAGTCCGTGGAATAATACGCCTGCTGCATGGACCGGAGCGTCATCCGGGTAAGTGTCGCCTCCTCCGGCGTTCCCTTGATTCTCTCGAGAAGATTCCGGATCTCGATCGGCTTCACATCACCCTCTTCTTTTTCCTTTTTTCCACTCTTCTCAGAACCTGTGCGGATTCCGAGGTTTCCGAGGAATTTCCGGAGGCTTTCAATTTTCTCCGGGTCCGGTTTTCCGTGGACACGATAGACAAACGGGACCTTCATTTTCGCAAAATGCATTGCGACCGTCTCGTTTGCATACAGCATGAAATTCTCGATGAGAAGATCCGACTCATTATGCTCATACTGCCGGATATCGACTGGTTTTCCGTTTTCATCGAGGATGATCTTCGCCTCGGGTGTGTCGAAATCGATGCAGCCCCTGCGGTTTCTCGCCTCCGTCAGGATCTTTGAGAGCTCCTCCATTTCGGTGAGCATATCCTCGATGGCTTTTGTTTTGGCGCGGATGCCGCGGTGAATCCCCTGTCCCCGAAGATGCTCCACGATTTCGGAATTGTCGCCCTTCGTCAGCCACGCGTGCGTTCCCTCATAGGACAGGCGCGCATCGATCTTCACGACCGATTCGGTGATGCGGTGCCGTACAACCTTTCCCTCGCCGTCGATGTCCATGATGCAGGAAAGTGCGAGTCTCTCCTCCCCCTCATTGAGAGAGCAGATGCCGTTGCTGAGCTCGCGGGGAAGCATCGGAATCACGCGGTCAACGAGATAGATGCTGGTCGCACGGTTCAGCGCCTCCCGATCAAGCGGTGAACCTTCCTTCACGTAAAAACTCACGTCGGCAATGTGTACGCCGAGCCGATAGAGCCCATCGTCCGTCCGGGAGAGTGATACGGCGTCATCAATATCCTTTGTATCAAGGCCGTCGATGGTGACCATGACGGTCTTCCGCAGGTCCTCGACGTGACTGCCCTTTCTTCTTGCCTTCGCACTGATGAAATCGCTGTGATTGATGGAGGAGGGAATGGTTTCCGCCACTTCCTTCTTCACATCCTCCGGGAAATCTCCCGGCAGATCGTTTGCGCGGATGATGGAGAGGATATCGACTCCGGGATCTCCCGCGGCACCGAGAATCTCACAGATTCTCCCGGAAGCATTCTTTTTCGCCGAGCCATAATCCGTAATTGCAAGGACAACCTTGTCGCCGTCGGAAGCGTCCATCGTCTCTCCGGACACGACATTGATGTCAAACGGGATATGATGGTTGTCCGGAACGACATACCCGTGCCTGCCCTCAAGGCGGAACGTACCGACAATCTTCGAGACCGTATGCTGCAGGATCTTTACAACCTCTCCTTCTGTTCTCCTGCCGCTTCTTGTCTTTGTGACCCTGCCGGGCTTCTCACCGTTTTCGAGAGCTTTCCGGTAACTTTCATATTGATGCACGAGCCCCGGATCATAGCCCGGAAGCAGCTTTACTTCCACGATATCTCCGTAGAAGGCACCCAGTGTCTTTTTCTCCGGAATATACAGATCGCTCTCTATGCCGTCAACCGACACAAAGCCAAAACCGCGGACGCTCGAGAGGAAGCTTCCCTCCATGTACACTGTGCCGGACTTTTTCGTATGTTCCTTTTTTTCTTTTGTAAGGGAATGTTTTGATCCCATCGATTTCTTATATTTCATCTTCTGCTTCCTTCTGTCTTTCTTCTCTTCTCACATTTGATTTGTTCTTTCCTTACCTTATCGCGAAACCGGAAGAGTGTGAAGTTCTTTTGTCACGGCTCCGAAGGGAACCGCAGGCTCCGGAAGAAACCGCAGACAGAAAAAAAGCGCCTCCCCTCAGCGGAGAAGCGCCATAAAGATTCCTTCAGTCTTCAGAAGATACTCATGTTCAGCAGCATAGCGAGTGCGAAGAACGCAATGACGAGGATGACCGTCCATCGAAGGAGATTTCCTTCCATCGAACGTCCCTTGTTCTTTCCCCAGTAGGTTTCCGCCGCGCCGCTGATTGCGCCGAGGCCCTGGTCCTTGCCTTCCTGCATCAGAATAATAACAGTAATGATGACACTGATTGCGATCATTACGATTGTCAGAACAATACGCAGTGCGTTCATATTTCCAGCTCCGTTTCGGAATAACAGTACTAGCCGTCAAAACAAACAGACGACTAATCAAATTTATCACAATGGATATACTTTTGCAACCGTCACCCGGTGCTCTGCGTTAATTCGCAGTATCTGTTTCAACGAAGGAAGGTACTTCCCCCTCTTTAAAGCAGAGATAAAACTCCGTTCCGTCCTTCATTGTCCCGTTCAGGTTGTAATTGTAATAATCCTCTCCGTTGTTGTTCCAGGGGGAAGTAAAGTTCGAACCATAACTGTGATCAAGAATTTTCTTGATCTGCACGGGATCAGTGTATTCCACAGTGACAGACGGGTCATAATCGCTGCTTTCTGTATTGTCTTCGTTCCAGTACTCCGAGTGCGTATTGGTTACACTGATTTTGGCGACATCGGCTGCATCCGGCATTGCCTCCCCGTAGATGCCTTCACTCTCAAGCCATCGGATCGTGTTTTCCTGCCAGGGGTAGATATAGAGTGCCGTGATGTATCCGCCGCTGCGAATCTGGAAATCCAGTTCTCCGACAGGATAATTGTCGACAAGGTTCGAAAAGCAGTACTGTGCGGCGTCCGCCGCAAGTGCCTTCGCAAGCCCCTTCATATCCGCTGCATTCATATCCTTATCGCCGGTGGGATAACAATAATCAATCTCCGCGCCCCTGATATTTTCGTAGTTCTGAAGAAATGCGGCATTTACCGAGCTGAAAAGAGAGGCCTCCTTATACTCCACCGAAGAGAATATTTTATCCGGAAGGGTGCGGTCACAGTTCTGCGGGATGTAAAAAGAGCGATATACCTTCTGCCCGCTCTTCATCCGGTACAGTACGGTGAAATGATATTCGGACTGCGAATTGTCGAAATAATCTCCGCTGCTCTGCGCACTGCCGCGGGTTTTGACGGTGTATTCCTGCCCGTAGGATGCAAGCGCCGCCACGCTCTGTGTATCCGTGAGCTTCATGTTCCGGAGGGCATAGGCGGAATAATCCATGCTCTCGTTTCCGTCCGTTCCGAGAACAGTCGTTCCATTGTCCGGAATCAGAGCACAGCTCTCCACCTGCGAGAGATCAGGCACATACCTGTCGTATCCGAAGCAGTCGGTCTCGAAAGCCGCGAGCACAAGGACCGCGATAAGGCTCGAAACCGTCATCGCCCAGGCGCCCCGCAGAAAAGAGCGGAAATCGAAATCATAAATAATCTGCATCACGGAGCAGACGATGCAGGCAGTCACGATCATAACAATAACGATGATGACCGTCGCAGAATGTTCCCTGCCGGAGGCAAACGAACGCAGCACCACAAGACCGGCTCCCAGGGCAATGACTGAGCTCACGGCGATCCGGGCAAGTACGCGGATCGGCGCAAAAACCACCGCCGTCCCGGCAGATTCTGTCCTGCGCTTTTTATAGCTGAGATAGGCGATGCCGGTCGCCGCTGCTGCTGTGATGAGTGTAAAGACATCATAAAGCACCAGGAAAGCAGCGCTCTGCCGGAGCACAGACAAAGTCATCTCTCTGTAATACGAAGTCACTGCAGCTGCCGGATTTTTCCCGGAAAGTACCACGCAGTAATCGTAAATCGGCGAAAAAGCGGCAGACGCGCCGGAAAACGCCGAAGAAAATGTATAGAAAAAGGTGTTTTTCAGCGCATAAATGATCTCGGACAAAACAATCTCGTAGAGCAGGAGGACGGCATCCGCAAGCAGCGATACTATGACATTTCCCGTCCACATCACACTGAGTACCGTGATCGAATATACGCCGAGGAACAATATGAAGAGACGAAGAGCCTCCAGGACAATTTCCAGCACCAGCGCCAGGGTGGCTGCGCGGAGGAGTGCCACGGTGATGAGGCCGGCTGCAAGTCCGGTGACTGCCGTCAGCACATAGATCAGAATGCCCTCGAGATAAATGCGTCTGAACCGGTGCGAGCGTTTCTCCGGCTGGCTTTCATAGAAATCGATCTGCCGCCTGCTGTCGAGGTACGCAAACCCCTGTACGCCAAGCATGACAGCGATTCCGACCACTCCGATCCAGCCATATCCTGCGGACAGGCCGATAGATTCTCTCACCGCATTGCTGACCGAGGCTTTCGCGACCTCCACGGTATACTGATATGCCTCGGCAAAGGAACGGGTCCTGGTGACGGCAAGCGACGTCCCCAGCACATAATAGAGGAAGAAGAACAGCCCGCTGACCGCTGCGGACCAGACTCTTCTCCGCAGCGCTTTTTTAACCGAGAATGAATTTCCGGACATCATATCCTACGACCTCCGTTTCGCTGATAAACACTTCTTCCAGTGTGAGCGGAAGAATTTCCATGAACGTCATCTCAAAACCCGCGAAATAGTCCTGCACCTGTTCCCGCGTCCCGCGCACGGTGTAGGTATGGAGGCGTCCTCTCTGCTCCGATGTCAGGACCGATATTCCCTGCGGCACCCTGGCACTGTCACTTTCATTCGCGAAAACACACTGCACCTTCTGTATTCCCAGTTTCATCGCGTCGATGTCTTCGGAAAGAAGCACACCGCCCTTGTGAAGAAGTCCGACATGGTCGCAGATGTCTTCGAGCTCACGCAGATTGTGAGACGCAATCACCGGCGTGAGTCCCCTCTCCTGCATCTCGCCCGCAAAGAGAGACTTTACGCTCTGCCGCATGACGGGATCAAGCCCGTCAAATGTCTCATCGCAGAGCAGGTACTTCGTTCCAGAGCATACGCCCAGAATGATAGCCAGCTGCTTCTTCATGCCTTTGGAATAGACCGCGATCCGCTTCTGCGGATCGAGTCCGAAATCAGCCATCAGCTTTGTGAACCGCTCCACGTCAAAACCCTCGAGAATGCTCCTGTAATAGTCAGCCATATCCTGCGCATCTGCATTGGCAAAATAGTACGGGTCATCCGAAATAAAGAAAACCTGCTTCTTTGCCTCCGGATTGTCGTAAACCGGCTCATGGTCGATCAGAATATTACCGGAATCCTGTTTCAGAATTCCGGCGATCATACGAAGCAGTGTGGACTTGCCGGCCCCGTTGGTGCCGATGAGTCCGAACACCTGCTTTTCCCTGATATTCAGTGTGACACCGTTTACAGCGACGGTGTCCTTCTCCCCCGGACGGTGATCACCGAAGGATTTCATCACATCCAGAATCTCAATCATATCTGTTCCCTGCGAAGCCCCCGCTCCGCTACCTTTCAGGTCCTAAAGTCCTCTCAGCAGTTCATATCTGTCAATTCCGAGCTCATCTGCCTGCTTCAGTATATCTTCGATCTCTGTGCGCAGCTCCCTTGCCTTTTCGGACTTCAGATTTACATTCTTCCTCACGAAGTTTCCCTTGCCCGGAACCGTATAGATATAGCCTTCCCTCTCCAGATCGGAATAAGCCCGCTGAACCGTATTCGGGTTCGTGGAAAGATCCATCGCAAGACTGCGTACGGATTGTAGTTTTTCATCCGGCATGAGAACATTCATCAGGATAAGTTTCTTGATCCCATCCTTGATCTGCTCATAAATCGGCCGGCCATCTGTATAATCCAGCTGGACTAGCATGAATGGCCTCCCTTCCTTACGATTTGAAAATAAAAAACAAGTTTGAAAACAGCGCTGATACACACTTTCAAACTGACATTGAAGCCGCCGGCACCAATGTCTGAC
>ONGY01000052.1:8365-8798 GCA_900317475.1 uncultured Lachnospiraceae bacterium
TCATACGATTGTCAACAATGCGGAGAAGAACGCCAGAACCGCACCCTGCCCCCACGCGTTGTTTCCGTAGTTCTGCGGATACATCCCGAAATCAAGGCATTCAGCCGAAGAATCCCAAACCTTTCCGTCCCTGATCTTCGTCTCAAGAGCATCAAAAAGACGCCGCAGGGCTGGCTTTTCTTCCTCCGCGCAGCCGTACATCTTTGTAAGCGCCCAGCCGATCATGCCGGAGGCAGACGTGTCCGGATGTCCCTTCGCAGCAATAAGCTCCCAGGAGAAAAGGCCGTCCGGACGCTGCAGAGAGAGAACATCCTTCCGGAATCTTTCTATTCCGCGGATGAGCCCTGCATCATGGTCTGCCGTTTTCCCGTCCCCAAGGATCCCTGCCATCCCCATGAGGAGCCAGCCTGCCGCTCTCCCCCAGCCGAGAATT
>ONGY01000092.1 GCA_900317475.1 uncultured Lachnospiraceae bacterium
TCCGAGCGAAACCTGTTCTGGCAGAGATACTCTCCAAGTTCTCTGCTGTCCGTGAGGAAGAATGGCTGTGCCCCGATAACCGGTTCATTCCGGTTTGCAGGAGTCAGATACCCGTCGTTCTGGACAAACAGCCTGCATGGATTACCGCTCCCGTCCTTTCCATCAAACATATACTTTGCGCACAGATGGCGCACCCCTGCACGGTTTTCCGTCTGGACGTCTGCAGCACCGGGAAGCGTTTTCCCGGTGAACAGCGAAGACTCCACAGAAGCCTCAAAAGGGATGAACGTGACTCCTCCCCATGGACCCTGCAGCGTGTTTATCTCCGCCTTATCGAATATGACATGGATCGTCATGATCAGATTGTCCATCTTCTTCTCACCTCCCGAATAAGCGGCGTACCTCTCCACCTGAGTCAAAGCTACATATTCATCCTCTCTCGTGATTTGCAGCAGACTGGTCTCGTGCCATAGTCTCAGTGCTATAGAACCTGTGCCATAGACTCAGAGATATAAACTCGTAACACAATCTCAGTGCCACAGCTCCTGCGGGGCCTGGCCGCGGAGGCGCCGCTTCTCAAATTCTGCGGCGGTTCCGATATACCGCTCATCAAAGGAGGCATTGTCGCGCGCATCCTTCACAGTCCATGCCGTCTCCGCCATCGCGGGAAGGCGCGGAAAGAGCCGCTGTACGGCGGTTTCAAGGTCCGGCACGTGCTCGGTCCAGAGCGCACACTCCGTCCCGATCATCTGCTTCGCGAATTTCTCCGTCAGCCACGCCGGCACCGGTTCGTAATTCAGAATCGTGTCGACATTGATCGGGTGGCCGTAGTTTCCAAGGCCAAATTCATCCCGGTACGGGTAGTCAAAATAGTACGCCGCCGTATCGGAGTTCACGAGTTCATGCCCGAGGGCTGCCTGATATTTCAGATTGCCAACCTGGCTCACCCAGAACTGCGCAGAATATCTCTCCGCCGTGAGGTCATTTCCGGTGAAGGCATCGCTCCAGACTCTTCCGGAGCGGCCCCTGGAATTGAGATAGCACAGAATCTGGTCCGTAAACCAGCGCTGCAGGGCATCCTCATCCGGAAGATCGAGGGCCTTCCTGCGTGCCTGGCAGTACGGGCAGTTTTTCCAGTGATCTTTTCTCGCCTCATCGCCGCCGATATGGATCGTCTCCGACGGGAAGATGTCCATCACCTCATCCAGTACATCTTTGCAGAAGGCAAGGCACTCATCCCTGCCGGCACAGATGAGGTTCGCAAAAACTCCGGTTCCTGTTTCGACCGGTATTGATTCGCCTGTGCATCCGAGTTCCGGATACGAGGCAATAGCCGCCGTCGAATGCCCCGGCATCTCAATCTCCGGGATGATTTCCACATTTCTTTCCTTCGCGAAGCCGATGATCCGGCGGATCTGCTTCTTCGTATAGAATCTCGACCGCCTTCCCTCTTCGCCGGTCTGTGCCCCGATCTCCGTGAGGCGCGGGTATTTCTCAATCTCGATGCGCCAGCCCTGGTCATCCGTGAGGTGCCAGTGGAATTTATTGATCTTGTAGTACGATGCCGCATCGATGAGCGTCATGACGTCCGATTCCGGCAGGAAATGACGGCTGCAGTCGAGCATGAACCCGCGGTATTTAAAGCGGGGCCGGTCCTCGATGTGCATGCATGGAATCGCATCTGGATACTGAAGTTTTAGCTGCTGCAGGGTGACATGTGCATAGAAAATACCTGCCGGCGCACCGGTAATCGTGACACCGTCCTTTGTGATATCGAGCTCGTAGGCTTCCTCATCGTCATGAATCATCCCGATATTCTCACGGATGTTCTCCTGCAGGTCTTCCGGGCAGGTGCCCTCCGTGAATTCATAAGATGACGGCAGCGGTACGACATGTAGTATCTCTTTTCCCATTGTATAGCCCTCCATGACTGCGATTTTACCATAGAAAAAGAACCGCTCCCACCGCGCGGCAGAAGCGATTCTTTTATAATTACCAGATAATTACCAGATGCATCATTCTCAGATACAAAGATTATCTCAGAGCTGTGTACTTCGAGGCCTGAACATCAGAGTATTATCCTGTGATTTCTTCACAGGCCATTGAATCCGTCATGGTCCCGCAGATCCGGCTTTATGCCTTTTGGTTTGCCTCTTCCCATGCGATCTCGCCCAGGCGGAGTGCGCCCATGATTCCCTGATCGTCGTGAAGGGAAGCCGGAACGATGTAATGATCGAGGTCTGCAAGCTCCGGTGTCTTGATGTAGCCGTTCATGTACTCCGCGAACTTCCTGCGGATGATCGGGAACAGCTGCTCCTGATGCATGACGCCGCCGCCGAGAATAATGCGCTGCGGTGAAAGGGTCATGACCTCATCGACCAGTGCCTGCGCGATGTAATCGCCCTCAAGCTCCCAGACTTCCGGATCGTCTGCAAGCTCCTTCGCACTCTTGCCCCAGCGTGCCTGAATGGAAGGACCGCTGCAAAGACCCTCGAAACAGTTCGGATGGAACGGGCAGACACTTCCGCCCGGGTCCTTGTCCGAGATGTTGAGGAGAATATGCCCGGCTTCCGGATGAAGCATGCCGTGAAGCAGCTTTCCGTTTACAAAGATGCCGCCGCCGACACCGGTTCCGATCGTGTAATAAAGGACACTGCTCAGGCCTTTTGCAGCGCCGTACGTGACCTCACCGAGACAGGAACCGTTGACATCCGTGTCAAAACCGACCGGAATATGCAGCGCATCCTCAAACGGCTTCACGAAATTGCAGCCCTGCCAGATGAGTTTCGGCGTTGCAAGGACACATCCGTAGGTCGGAGATTCCTTCTTCACGTCGATCGGACCAAAGGTCGCAATTCCGAGTGCCTCGATATTCTTGCCACGGAAATAATCGACCATCCTTGGCATGGTCTCTTCCGGGCTGACGGTAGGAATGCTCTCCTGTTCAAAAATCTTTCCGGTCTCATCGCCGACTGCGAGAACCATCTTGGTTCCGCCGCCTTCCAGTGCACCAATTCTCATACATATACCTCACTGAGGCAAAACCGCGAATGCGGTTTTGCCGAATGTGGCAGCCGGTACGTCCGCTGTGCGGACGTGCCGTTGCTGCTGTTTGAAAGTGGCGTATCGACGCCACTTTCAAACGAATACCTCACTGAGGCAAAATCCGCGAATGCGGTTTTGCCGAATGTAACATGCACTGCATCATTGTACTCCCGCCGCAGGGATTAGTCCACGTAGCGGTCGGACTTCCAGACGATATTCACGAGACGGGCAACGCTTCTGCGCAGGTCTGCTTCCTTCAGTGTTCCCTTCGCGAGCTCTTCTTTCAGGTTGTCGTGGTCTCTCTGGTCGCCCGGCATGATGAGGTCGTTTCCGGCTCTCATGCAGCCGCTCGCAGTGGACTCACCGGCTGTGCTGTCCGTTGTCGTGGTCCAGTCGGTCATGATCACACCCTTGAAGCCCCATTCGTTCCTTGCAAGCTTCGTGCAGGAGTCATAATTGTTCGCGGAGTGGACGCCGTTCACCTGGTTGTAGCTGGTCATGATGGACATCGGCTGCGACTTCTTCACGGCAATCTCAAAGCCCTTCACGTAAATCTCGCGGATCGCGCGCTCGGAGACGATGCAGTCAACTCCCATACGGTTGTCCTCACTGTTATTGCAAAAATAATGCTTGATCGTGGTGCCGCAGCCCGCAACGCTCTGAACGCCCTCGGTCATGGCAGCCGCCATGAGGCCGGCAATTAGAGGATCTTCGCTGAAGTACTCGAAGTTCCTGCCGCAGAGCGGATTGCGGTGAATATTCATGCCGGGTGCAAGCCACAGCGTGACGCCGTAGCGGTGCATCTCATCGGCTACGATTCTGCCGCACTCCTTTACGGTCTCCGGATCCCAGCTCTGCGCGAGCAGTGTGCCGACCGGGATTGCCGTAAGGTTCTGGTACCGCCTTTCAAGGCCTGTGTTCAGATGGCCTTCCGCCAGGAAGCCTCCCTCAACCGATGCCATAAACGGCTGCTGAACCGGATAGCCGTCCTTGACCGGATACGTGCGGTTCAGACGAAGTCCCGCAGGGCCGTCGGCAAGGACGATGTCCGCAATTCCCTTCTCCGGAATAGCAACGGTCTGTGCAGCCGATCCGGGAACTGCATTTCCGGCAGCGCCGAACTGTCCGCTGTCATTCTCGGCAGCGCCCTGGCCTTTCTTGATATCACCGGTCACCAGATCAATGCACTCGTCCGTGGTCAGCGTTTTGACGAGATCAAGAACTTCTGTCGGGCAGTCATCATAAGCGGGGCCGTACTCGATGGTCTTCGTCTTTACATCACCCTCATGAATTCCGACAATCGGCATATCGCCGTAGGGCGTTCTCGCGCTGATTGCGCGGACCAGTGCATTCCGCCGCTCCTCGAGGGCACTCGGATCCGGAGTGATCTCCGGAATCGGAATATGCGGCTCACAGACATTCTCTGTCTTCGTGAAAACAAGTTCGTCGTCCGCGCGCACGATTCCGACCGCCTCGGAATCCGCAAGGCTCGTGCCGACAAGCAGAATATATTCGCCCTTCTCCATCACCCATCCCGGCAGGAATCCATCGTAGGATGCGAGTGCATAAAGCGGGAACCGGATCTCGAGCTCTTCGGTCTCACCCGGCTTCAGAAGCTTTGTTTTGGCAAAACCGACCAGACGCCGGAACTCCTTGACGAGACGTCCCTGCGGGCAGGATACATAGACCTCGACAACCTCGCGGCCGTCCGCATTGCCTGTATTTTTCACCTCGGCCGTGACTGAAATGGAAGGATCCTCCGTTCCGAGATCATGATGCCGGATGCCGATCGTTTTTACGCTGAAACTCGTATAGGAGAGGCCGTATCCGAATCCATAGCGGACCGGAACGTTAAATGTATCGAAATAACGGTATCCGACAAAGATACCCTCTTTGTACTCCTCCCGGGTAAGGTCGCCGTTGTTGTGCGAGAAGGTGTCCGCACACGGATAATCCTCGTACTTCATCGCCCAGGTGTCCGTGAGTTTTCCGGACGGCGTGACGGCGCCGGAAATGATGTCAGCAACCGCGTTGCCGGCTTCCATGCCGGGCTGATGAACATAGAGAATCGACTTGATGTTCGGGTATTTCTCCGTAAAGCCAAGATCGATGAGGCCGCCGGTGTTGAGGATGAGGACGACTCTGGAATAGAGTTCATTCAGTCTGGCGATGAAGGCATCCTCCTCCTTCGTCAGCTGGTAGTCTCCCTCTTTATTGAAGCGGTCCGCGCCTTCGCCGGCATTTCGTGCGATGACATACATCGCGACATCCGCCATCTTCTCCTCCGGGAGCACCTGTACAGGCTTTACGAACTTCGTATTGCCGTAGACGTCCCAGAACTTCATCATGTCGTTTCCGTTCTCGCCAAGTTTCTTCCAGATTTCCTCGCGCCATGCGATATGAGCGTCATCGAATTTCTGTTTATAATCCTCAAGCCAGTCGCGGTTCGCGATCGTGTATCCGGCATTCTCCAGTCCCTGCCAGATGTTCACGGTCTCGCGCGCGTTGACATCGCCCGAGCCGGTGCCGCCCTTGATCGTGTTGTAGGCGCCCTCGCCGTACAGCGCGATGCTCGTGCTCTTTGCAATCGGAAGGACATCGTCCTCATTCTTCAGAAGGACCATGCCCTGCGCTGCTGCCCTGCGCGCGACCTTCCTGTGTTCTGTTTCAAACGGCTGTACCTCGTCGGTCGGAAAGCCGCTCAGTTCCCATTTCCTGATTTCCTTCATAAATATCCTCCTTGATATCCTCCTTGATATCCTCCTTGCTGCCCCGGGCCGGAATCATCCGGCCACTTCCTTAAGATGTTCTGATGCCTCTGCATCCGCTCAGCGTTCTGCGCCGAGCTCACGGAACCGAACGATCATCTCATTGGTGAGACTCATGTTCTCGAAGCGGTCCTTTATGTCTTCGCGCCTCACCCACTCGGCGGCGGAAAGTTCATCCTCTTCCATCCGGATGGTATCATCGCCGTCAAGCTCACAGTAATAGCCGAGAAGCAGATCCGAGTCGAACCCCCACGGCTGTGACTTATAATAGCGGATATTCTTCACCCGGACGCCAGTCTCTTCAAAGACCTCGCGCCGGACGGTATCCTCTCCGGTTTCTCCGATCTCGCAGAATCCCGCGATCAGCGCATGTCCGTGATACTCCCTGCCGCGGTAGCGCGTCATGAGAATCCGCTCTCCGTCCGTCACGCCGACGATCACGGCCGGCATGATGCGCGGATAGCTCCGGTTGCCGCAGACCGGGCAGACCATGTTCCGCTCTTCCTCTCCGAAGTTCATCCGGTGACCGCACCGTCCGCAGTAGCGGTTGTCCCGGTACCAGCAGAAAAGCTGATAGGCGGTCTCGCCCGCAAACGACAGCGGCCTCGGCCGGCTTCTTCGGAGCACCGAAAGCTTTTCATACGAGAAACCCGGTATTTCCGGCGCCTCCGCCGCCGGGTCCTCATTCATGAGAAGAAAGCACGCCATCCCTCCCACCTCGAAGAGATATTGGAGGAACATGTCCTTCTGTCCGTCAAAACCCGCGACGGACGGCACGGTGATATCCGCAGATCGGCGGCCTGCGCCAGGAGTACCGCCGTCAAAACCCGTGACGGTTGGCACGGTGATATCGCGCACCCCGTCGCCGTCGATATCCTTCGTGCAGACAAGCACGTTCCGGCCGCGGAAGGCAAAGATCATGTCTCCCTCGCGCGGCTCTCTTTTTCTTGCATATTCATTGCGGAGAAGTCCTTCTCCGATATCCTGTATCAATAAACACCTCCGGAATCCGGGTGACAGCCTATGCCTCGCCCTTCAGCTCCACCACGGTCATTTCGTGATGCACGGCCGGCAGAAATTTTTCCACAATTTCTTTCGTCCTGAGCTTAAGACTCGACGTGTTGATGCATGGATGCGCTCCGAGGAACTCTCCGCCGAGTATATCCCTGTCAACAAGCAGGCGGACCCGATTATCCCTGTCGTTCATCAGTCCCAGCACACTCGCCGAACCGGGAGCGCAGTCGATGAGTTCCTCCATCTCTTCCGGTGTTCCGAAGGAAAGACGTGCGGATCCAATCTGGGATGAAAGTTCTTTCGTCTTGAAAACCTTCTCACCCGGCATCATCAGCAGATAAAACTGCGTGTGCTGCCGGTTTGTAAGGAACAGATTCTTGCACACGGTCGCTCCGAGCACGGCATCAATCTCTTTGCACGCTTCCATTGTATAAGCCTGTGCATCCGGATGGTCTGTTCTCCAGTATTCCATGCCAAGTCGGTCGAGACAGTCGTAGCAGCGGATTTCCTTTGCGAGCCGTCCCTCGTCCGACTCCGGCCGCCCCTTCACCAATTTATATTCTGTCATGAGAATGAAAACATCTCTTTCCCGTTCGTTTTTCTGACTCGTTCCAGTTCTTTCTGACTTCTACGGACTCTTCGGGTTTTAGAATTCGTAGTCGATGCAGACTCTCTGCTTCGTATTCGGCCGGACGACGCCATTTGCGACCTTAAGGTGTTCCGGATGGACCGCATACCCCTTTAGAGCCTCCGGGCTCTCCAGCGTCGCATCCAGCATTAAATCCGCATTGGACGAAGAAAGACGCTTTGTCTGCACATGAATTTCCACAAGTCCCGGGACCTTCCCTTTCAGTCCTTCCAGGCCTTCTTTAATCTGCCCCCGCACCTTTTCTTTCTCATCTTCCGAGAGCTCATCCTTCAGCTGCCAAAGAATAATATGCTTTACCATTCC
>ONGY01000094.1 GCA_900317475.1 uncultured Lachnospiraceae bacterium
ATTAAAAAAATCCGATATTCATACATCGCTGCATGAATATCGGATTTTCTGATGGAGAATGGAATAGGCGGGAATCGAACCCGCGTCCAAAAACCCATCCGGTGTCCTTCTACTATCGTAGTCTGCTGTTTCGGCTTACGCCATTTTCTCCTGACAATGCATCAACAGACAGACACATTGTCGGAGTAGCTTCATGATACGCCCGCGGACGCAAAGCTTAATCCGTGTCGTTTCCCGCAAGTCGACGCCGTATCCGGAAAGTGCGGGTGCTCTCCGGGCGACGTCGCGGCTTTAGGCCGCGAATGCTAATTCGTTGTCGTTAGCGTTTATTTTTAATTTGCCGAGTTACGCTCTTGCATTCGGATAGCTTCTCCACGTTCAAGATCCCTGTCGAAACCTTTACTATCCCGTGTAAAGAAAATTATACCATGCCGGTTCTGAAAAGCAATAAGACGCGCTGCCTCAGTGAAGTGAAGACTGCACAGAATTGCTGCCGGGGATGAATGCCCGGATGACCGGCCATTCACTTTTCTGATAGAATACAGGATGGATTATATATTTGACCGGAGGAATACGGTACTATGGACCCAGTGAAAATTCTTGATGTCAAGGAATCCATATTGAATGATAATGATGAGACGGCGGAGCAGTTTCGAAAAGAGCTGAAGGCGAAGGGAGTTTTCCTTCTTAACCTGATGGGATCGCCGGGAGCCGGCAAGACCTCGACGCTTCTCCGCATCATTGATGCACTGAAGGGAGAGTTTCGGATCGGTGTCATGGAAGCCGACGTGGATTCTTCGGTCGATGCAGAGAAAGCTGCGGCTGCAGGGGTCCGCGTAATTCAGCTTCACACGGGCGGCTCCTGTCATATGGATGCAGAGATGACAAGGCGCGGCGCGGAAGAAATGGGGATTGACGGCCTTGATCTTCTTGTCGTTGAGAATGTGGGAAATCTTGTCTGTCCGGCGGAATTTGATATCGGCGCAAACCGGCGCGCCGAGATTCTCTCGGTCCCGGAGGGGGATGACAAGCCGCTCAAATATCCGCTGATGTTCGAGACGGCAGATGTTGTGTTCTTGAATAAGATAGATACGATCCGATACTTCGACTTCAATATGGATCATTTTGCCGCAAACGTGAAGAGCAGAAGATCCGGGACGGAAATCATTCCCTATTCTGCCAAAACCGGGGAGGGGTGTGACCGTGTTGCAGAATGGATCCGGAATGCTGTTCTTGAAGACAGGAAAAGCATCTGACCGCGGCAGAAATCAAAAGGAGAAATATCTGCCGGAGTGTGGATCGGATTGAGAGTTTTATGTCTGATAAAGAGTTTTTACGACTTGTAATCGCCAGTCTGAAAAAGAAAGGATGAGAGTCTGCAAGGGAGCAGGCTGTTTCTGCGTGTGTTTACCCGCAGAAGCAAAAGAAGAATCGGTTGATGAGTAAATTTCAGATTCCAGAAGCATATACCGTCCGGAAGCACGAGTTTCTTCCGGATATCAACAGCGATGCATATCTTCTTGTGCACAGTAAGAGCGGTGCCCGCATTGTTGTCATGCCGAACGGGGATGACAACAAAGTGTTTTTCATCGGTTTCCGCACGACGCCGGAGGACTCGACAGGCGTAGCGCACATCATCGAGCACACGGTGCTCTGCGGTTCCAGAGATTTCCCTGTGAAGGATCCGTTTATCGAGCTTGCAAAGGGTTCGCTCAATACCTTCCTAAACGCAATGACGTATCCGGACAAGACGGTTTATCCGGTGGCAAGCACGAACCTGCAGGATTTTGAAAATCTTTGCCATGTCTATCTCGATGCCGTGTTTTACCCGAACATCTACACGGAAAAGCGGATTTTCGAGCAGGAAGGCTGGCACTATGAGTTTCATGACGGAAAGCTGACCTACAACGGCGTTGTTTACAACGAGATGAAGGGGGTTTTGTCTCTTCCGGACGATGTACTCGAGCGCAGGATCATGGAGTCCCTTTATCCGGACACCACCTATGCCGTGGAATCGGGCGGCGATCCGGAGAATATCCCGGAACTCACCTATGAGAAGTATCTGGATTTTCACAGGCATTATTATCATCCGTCAAACAGCTATATCTTCCTCTACGGCGACCTGGATATGACCGAGAGGCTCGAGTATCTCGACCGGATGTACCTGTCGAAATACAGCTTTGAACCGGTGGACAGCGAGGTGAAGCTGCAGAAGCCTTTTACTTCGCCGGTAAGTACCAGAGCACCTTACTCTGTCATGGAAGGCGAGGACACAGCAAAGAAGTCCTTTCTTTCTTACAACGTAGTGATCCCGTCGAAGGACCCCAAGCTCGACGTGACGATGCGTGTGCTGGACTACTGCCTGTGCGATGCGGAGGGAGCACCTCTGCGCGAGGCGCTCATGGAGAAGGGCATCGGAGAAGATGTCGGGAGCCTCTTCGAGGACGGAATCGCGCAGCCCTGCTGGTCGCTCGTTGCCCGTAATACAGGAGAGGAGCGCAAAAACGAATTCGTCTCCACGGTGCGCGGCGTGCTGTCAGACATTGTGACCAATGGTTTTGACGAGGACGCCCTGAGGGCCGGAATCAATTATCATGAATTCCGCTACCGCGAGGCGGATTTCGGTTCTTATCCAAAGGGATTGATTTACGGGCTCTCTGCCATGGACTCCTGGCTCTATAACGAGGATGAGCCGTGGGAATATCTGAAGAACGGTGCGGTTTACGAGGAACTGAAGGAGGAGATAGGAACAGGCTGGTTTGAAAAGACCGTTCAGAAATATTTTCTGGACAACCCCTTCCGCAGTGTTGTCGTGCTCTATCCGGAACCGGGTCTTACGGACAGGAAGGAAAGAGAGCAGGACGACCGACTCTCCCGCATGCTCGGCAGTATGCCGAAGGAAGAGGCAGAGCGGATCCGCAGGGAGCAGGAAAGTCTCGACACATACAGAAAGACACCGGACACGCCGAAGGCACTCAGCTGCATTCCGATGCTCGGAAAAGAGGACCTCAGGAAGGAAGCACTGAAATTTAATAATATTTTCTCCAGTGTCGGAAAATGGAACACCATTTTCCTGCAGCACCCGGTTTTCACGAATCACATCAGCTATATTAAGCTCGTGTTCAGCCTGGAGGGAATACCGCAGAAATATTATCCGTATCTCGGGGCATTCCGCACCGTCTTCACGGCACTTTCGACGGAGGATCAGGATTATCCGGAGCTGAACAACCGGATCAACATTGAGACAGGCGGCATCGGATGCGGCATGCAGACCGTAGAACGTGTGACGGAACAGGGCGGATACCGTTTCCTTTTTGATGTCCATATGAAATCACTCGATGAGAATGTGCCAAAGGCTTTCGCACTCCTGGAGGAAATCGTACTCCACACAGAGTACACCGATAAAAACCGTCTCCGCGACCTTCTGATGGAGGAGCGCTCCGGGATGAAGTCAGAGCTCATCGGGTCCGGCCATGTGACCGCAGCAGGCCGCGCGGAGGCCTCCTTCAGCGAGCCGGCTGCGGTAATGGATGATCTCAACGGCATTGACGGCTACCGATTCCTCGATACGCTGCTTGAAAGTTTTGACGAGCGGGCAGAGGAGGTTCTTCAGAATCTGAAGGAAATTTCCGAGTGGATTTTCCGCCCGGAGAATGTCGTCTGTGCGGACTGCACAGCAGACGAGAGCGTGATGGATGGGGCAGGAGCGGAAATCGCCCGCTTTCTCGATGCCATTTCTGTGAATACCGAGAAGAACCGCCGCAATCTGCTGCAGATGAATGAAAAGGAGCAGGCGCCGTTCCGGGCAGCGCTTGTGAAGGGCAGCGAGGCGTTCGAAACGGCAGGAGGAATTCAGTTTGTCTGCCGGGCGGGAAATTTCCGGAAGAACGGGCTCCCCTATAATGGCGCGCTGCGGGTGCTCCGGATCGCACTCAGCCTGAATTATCTGTGGAACAATATTCGTGTTCTCGGCGGCGC